>NZ_JAMPLL010000012.1:0-157049 GCF_039962495.1 Leptolyngbya sp. AS-A5
CCGATCTCGCCCTTGGATGTGGGGCATCTCATTTGTTGATTAGAAACACTTTCTCAGGGTAGCTCATCTGTACTTTCTCTTGAGTTTTCACACAGTCTGTAGAATGCAGAAGTTCAACAATATCTCTAAATCAAGACCGCTTGCAAAATAAGGGTCATACGCTTTTTTAATTCGTCGTCTTAAGGTCTGGACTAAAAATGGCGTATAAATCGATCTTTTGGACTAAGTTGCGATTGCGTTCTCCCAAATTCGATCAACGCATCGCACCGGGACAGAGCAGATGTACCCATTAACCAGGCTTATTAATGGTCTTATCTTGAATCTCGTATGAGTCTCAGGCTTTTTACGGTGAGCCGTAAAAATAAAGGCAATCCTAAAGGTCAGGGCTTTTTGATTGTGGCGGGTTGAGTGAATACGCAAGAGCGATCGAGAAGCACAAAGACACTGTTTCAGGATTAAAAGATGAGACACAACCCGGATTAGTGACGCGATGAGCGCTCATCCTCAGTTGAACATTGTCAGCGTGTGACAGACTGACGATCTCAGACATCGGAGCCAGGCTCCGTGGTTGAATGCTCTAGTGACGAAGCGGCTTGACCATTAGAGATTAAAGGCACAGCGACAAATAATCCGTTGACAGAATCACAGCACACCTCCCTGACGCAGCGAAGCGGATGATGAGAGGCTATGGCTGCTTATGGTTATCTAGTATCTCAAGTCTCTCCGTTGCATAGCTTCCATTTCTCAGCCGTGAAATAGACGAATGAAGCGGTGTAAGTCTATTTCATCGGAGTAAGGAGTGGTTGTCCGACCATTCGTCTGAAACCAGCTGTCATGCTTCTCCTCTAGTTCTCCCCGTTTATTCTGAAACCAGCTGTCATGCTTCTTCTCTAGTTCTCCCCATTTATTCTCTATCTTGAGCGATATCAGGCAAACCGCTGACATTCAGGACTTCGCTGCATCTCAACTTTACGAACACAACAAGAGGTCAACCATGAACCGTCAATTCTGCATGATCGCTCTCCTGACTACCCTAGGTGTTTTTTCTTTTGCATCGCTTCCGAAAGCTGGAGTCGTCTTAAACGGCGCATCAGTCGATGGTTCCACTGTCGACCATACCCAGTTTGACGATCCTTCTAGTCTAGACTTAACTTTGACAAATCGGATGAACAACCAAACCGCTTCGACGTCATCGGGTGGCACACCGACGGTTTTGAACGTTGAGCGTGATGCGCATTTCGTCAACGTGATGGGCGACAAAACACCAGCGACGCCGAATTTTCCTCAGCTTGCGCCAAAGGCTGGAAAAGTGCGCGGTTATGTGAAAGATTTGTCGGGAAATCCTCTGAAGGGCGCGACCATCGGGATTCGTGCTTCGTATTTTGCCGGTCATTATTCAGGTGCGCAGGGCCAAACCGACGCGAACGGGTATTATGAGTTTGCCGTTCCGAAAGGTTCGGCGCATTACTACAATGCGGGTTATCAGCTCAAATGGGGCGACGGCATAGCAGCAATGGGTCTGCATCCGACGGACGGAAAATTGGAAAGTTTTACGACCGTTGATGGTGCGGTGGAAAACTTTGTGCTGCTGCCTTATGGCATTACCAGCCCTGAAAATGTCAGCCAAAATCCGTATGTCTCATCAAGTTATTACGGGGGTTCGATTCGCGTCTCTTATTACACACGCGAAAAGACCGACCCCAATATAGCTGCGGGCAGCATTGTCGAAGATTCGATTATCGAAATCACCTTAACGCCCGAAGGCAACATGCTTGACGGTACAGCGGGAAGAACTTTCGTCATTCGCCAGCCGATCGGGTTTAAGGGTAATTTCAGTATTCACAATATTCCGCTTGGACGCTACCGAATCACTGCTACAACGGGCGACAAAGCGCTCAAGATGAAAGAAGACCGTAAGTTTAACCCGCTTTTTGGGCTGATGCCGGGAGAGGCGATCGGTGAAGCGAGTCTTTTGTTTATTCCGGGCACTGAAAAGGCTTCCAGCGCTACGCCGAATGCTGGCGGTTGGGAGCCAGTAGGTATTACCCTTAGCATGCCGTAGGTTTTGAACGAATTATTGCATTAACAATAGTCCGGTCAAATTCAGACAGCAATTGTGCCGTAGGCTCTAAATCCACTATTTGACGACGAAGCGAATCCGCCTGCTGTTCTAATTCTAGCCTGCGAGTTCACATTATGACTCGGCTGAGACCGACGGCTATTCACCTCAGCTCGCGCAATTCGACTAATGAGATCGAACATTCCCATGCCAAGCTACCTCCAATTTGGGCTTCGACTCTAGTGTGTGTGAGAACCGGAGTATAAGCGTTCTAGTTAATAAATCAGCTTCTCACGCACAGCAAAAAAGGCGGTGTCAGCCTCGATATTCACGACATCTCTTGGGTATTTACCCCCGTTAAAAGTTGTGAATACGCTCTAGATATCGCGTCCACGCTATTCAGCTGTATGCGGATTTAGGGGTAATCTGGGGCTTTGATTTTCCCCAGCCTCCAAAATCTATGGCTCAGGCGAGATTTGAACTTGCGACCTTGGGCTTATGAGTCCCCTGCTCTAACCACTGAGCTACTGAGCCTTACAAAGTTATATTACCACAACTAGAAACGTGAATAAAGCGATCGCACCAGAAAATAAAATAGGGAAGGCTAATTACCTTCCCTATCCACAACTGTCACGGCTGCGTCTTAGCTGCGAGACTGGGGCAGTAATGCAACCGGATTTACGGCTCCTCGACCCGGTAAATGCACTTCAAAATGTGAGTGTGGGCCTGTGCTAAAGCCTGTACTGCCCATCTCAGCAATTTGCTGACCCTGGCGAACTTGCTGACCAACGCGGACAAGAATCCGGTTGTTATGAGCGTAGAGCGTAACGCTACCATCTGCATGTTCGACTTCAACCAGGTTGCCATAGCCGCCATCATTCCAACCGGCAGTAATCACTTTACCGGAGGCTGCTGCGACGATCGGAGTACCAACCGGAGCCGCAATATCAATTCCCTTGTGCATCCGTCCCCAACGCCAACCGTAGGGAGAACTCAGCACACCTTTAGCGGGCCACATATAGCCCTTAAAGCGATCACCCGGCATATACGCATCCGATCGACCTAATGGGGGAAGATTGGGTGAAACCGTCTTTCCGACAGGAGAGCGCAGAATAGGGGTGTAGGATTCTGATCCCAGCGGTGCAGTTGCCACAACTTGAGACTTTGGCTTGGGTGCATCTGCTAACATGCGCTCCAGCCGAGTCTGACCCAAAGACGCTGCGCCACCCTGGCTAGCCGATTTGAATTGCGGATTGACTCGACGAGACGAAGCACCAGCATTAGAAGCTTTAGGAGCCTCACGTTTGGCTTCCCGAGATTGATAACGTTCCCGCAGTCGCGAAATTTCAGACATCAGAGTATTGACATACTGGTCATCATCTCGCCGAACATCAACGGCTTGCACTTCTGGGGAGCGGCTCCGCGATGGAGTCAGGGCAACTTGACGAGCAGCACCACCCACTGCCAACGGAACGCTGGGATTGATCGGATTTTGAGCCGAGGCAAGACTCGGAACTGTCGGCACTTGAACCTGCGACACGCTGGGAGCTTGGGATTCAGCTACAGTAGCAGGCTGTGCCTGTGCCATTTTCTGAGGCACTTTAATAAATTGGTTTGCCTGGACAAAATTGGGATTGGTGAGTTGGTTCAGATTAGCCAGATCACGAGCCGAAATGCCGTGTGCTTGTGCGATCGAAGAAAGGGTTTCACCCGGATTCACTCGGTACGTGACCACACTAGGATTCGCCGATTGCGGTAGGGTCGCTACGACTTTCGAGCTAGATTCAGACTTAGAAGGCTCCTCAGACTTTAACTCCGCCAGACTCTGCTTCAATCGATCGCGGTTCTGCTTCAATTCTGCAAGTGCAGTTTGCTTGCGCTTAACAACCGTTGAGGAAACGCCTTGAGAAGCGTTTGCTTGCGGTGGAATGACTGGAACAGCCTTAAGGTCGGGCATGGACTGAATTGGCGTTGCCCGGAGCGCTGTTTGATTTGCAGCAGGAACCTGCAAAGTTTGACCGACCGACAGAACGGCAGTGGTTTGCAGCCCATTCAGGTTTGCCAGCTTCGCGACTTCAATGCCATAAAGCTCTGCAATTTTCCACAGCGTTTGTCCCTCTTGAACGGTATGAGTCACTGTGGCAGCACCAGCAGGTTCAGACACCCTGGGTGCATCCGCCGAGGTAGCAGTGCTGGGAGTCAAGTCGGATGTCGCAGGTTCAGTGGGGGTTGCAGCTTCTGCTTGACGCGGAGCGGCTAAACCATAAGCGCCGACTGAGAAAGCGAGACCAAGCATGGCAGCAGAGGTACGAACGGTTCGATTGACCTCTGGGGTCTGCCGGGGGTGTCCTTCAGTCGTCTCGGAGCCGAGTACGCTGAAAGGAACCGAGTTTAAGTCTTGCGGAACTGCTCGTTTCAAAAAAACGACCTCCTAAAGTGTGCAGCATTTAACTGTCATCGAGTCCGAAACTTGTTGCCAGTTACTCGATTGAGTTATGTTCGGACAATTTAACAAACGTTCACTGATGATCCCCAAGCAAGAGTACCCTAATTCACGATTTTTGGAAAATCTGTTTTGCTCAGCGATTGTTTGTCTATCCGAGAAAAATCGATAGCAGATTGTTTGAGCAACTGTCAACTCGTCACGGTCGGACTGTTGGGCTAAATTCCAGTCTCCATAGGCCTGAAGCGGATTTTGAGAAATCCGAAATATCAGGGGATTTGGAGTGAAGCTTAGTCGATTGATCAGCATCTTAACGAAGTTGTCTGGGTAATCTTGAGCGGAATGATCTGACTGAAATCTTTTAGAACAAATTCAAGATTTTAGTCAAGGTATCTCTTGTTCATATCTGATGACAAGAAATTAATGTAAACCATACCATTGCTCAACCGTAATTTCATGTAAATGTCCTAGATTTGATTTTTTTAGCTTGATGATTAGAATCGTTAAAATTCCGCGCTATTGCTGTCTCTGAGCAACTTGTGGCCTTGTGATTGTTAAATCTAGGTGATAGGAAAATGGCAAAATTACGTGGGCAAAATATAGGTTTTATCATATAAATTTCTTATCTAAAAATGGGTATTTGGTGATCAAGATAACTAATTTATCCGCATAAATTTGTATTGCACTTAGTTTGAAGTCATTAGGTAATCGATAAATGATCGTAAAAAAAGCCGCGATCGCGGCTTTTTTCGACACATCAATATATAGATATTTAGGTTAGATATCCAAGTTGGCGGCGAGCTTCAAATAGCCCAATTGCGGCGCTGACGGAGAGGTTGAAGCCACGAACACCAGGTTGGCTGATGGGAATATAAGCCAATATCGGGCAAGCTTGCATCACTTCGTCAGGAAGTCCATTGGTTTCGCTGCCGAACAGTAGCCAGTCATCATCGCGGTACTCGATTTGAGTGTAGTTCTGAGTTGCTTTGGCGCTAAAGCCAATCCAGCGCCCACCCTGACTCTGCGAGCAGGCTTGGAAGTCTGCGATCGAGGTGTGAACAGTCAACGAGACATATTTCCAGTAGTCGAGGCCAGCGCGTTTGAGATAGCGATCGCTGATTTCAAAGCCAAGGGGTGCTACAAGATGCAGATCGGTTTGAGTTGCAGCACAAGTGCGAGCGATATTCCCTGTGTTTGGAGGAATTTGAGGATGAACGAGAACAACTTTTGGCATGGATCAGGCAGTAGAAAGTAAGTTGTGGCGGCAATATAACTTTGAAGGAAAGTTCGAGCATCTCCGTTCTATACAATTTTTTAATGCACCGTGAAGCAAGCGAAAGTATTAAATATTTTAATTAAAACCAAGTATCTATCTAAAGTCAGATGAAGTGGCTTATTTCGTCAATGAAGTTTGATGCTTCTACAGCAAAGTTGATAGAAACTATTGCTTAATTCTCATATGCCCAGCAAGAATCTGGCTCATTTATGGTCATAAACGAGCCGCTTGGAGCACCAATCAGGACAGTGCGGAATTTCTAGCGTTCAGGATTTTTAATAAGCCGAGCAGCCTAATTAAATTTAAGACTGCTGCTCTAACCTCACCTCAACTTTCTGCTGTGGAAAGGGAGGCTAAAATCCGTTTTCGCTTGTTCATTGGGAAGAAAAGAGGTTAGGGGATGAGGATCTTTAATGTTGTTGCGCTTATTTATTCAAAAATACGAAAAAGCCAGGATTTAGAGAAATCCTGGCTTTTTCGCGGGATGTGATGAAACTAATTTTTAGGAGCAGGGCTTGCTGGGGTCACTCCGGTTGGAGGAGTAGTTGGACTCACGGCATTGGGCGGGGCAGGTTGAGTTGTACTTAGACGGGTAATCTGATCTTTAAACTGAGCAGGTGCAAGGGAAGCAGCTTTATCGAATAGAGGTTTTGCTTCGTCGTTCTTGCCTTGCTCTTTCAGAACTAGCGCTTTATAAAGAACAGGCTGAAAATCATTGGCGTTCGTTTTGGCAGCTTCGTCAAAGGTAGCAAGAGCATCGTCATATCGTTTCTGAGAAGCGAATACTTTTCCTAACAGAACCTGTACGGCTGTACTATCGACGCTGTTTGCCTGAGTTTTATTTGCGGTCGGTGCTTGCTTAATGGTGTCTTGTAGGAGTCCGATCGCAGCTTCAGGGCGCTGCTGCTTGATTAAGAGATCAGAGAGACCTGCGAGGGCGTTGAGATCGCCAGGTTTAGATTGAAGAATCGATCGATAAGCCTGGGCTGCTCCTTCTGGGTCGTTCAACTGCTGTTTTGCCTGAGCTAGTAGAACGGAATATTCAGTCATATTTGGATTAAGCTTTGCGAGTTTCTCCAGTGGAGAAACAACTCCTTTAATATCGTTTAGCTGTAATCGAGCTTCGACCAGTCCGCGCAGAGCTGTTGCATTATCGGGTTCGCGCTTGAGAACTTCTTCATAGCCTCTAGCTTGTGCTTCGATATCCGCTTTCTGGGGAGTCGCCGTTTGAGAAGGATTTGGACTCGGTTTATTGGCTTGGGGATTGTTGCTGAATGCAGAGGTAATCAAAGGCAACATTGTGACACCCAATAAGCCGACGGTTGCCACAATTAGAACGAGATTCAGCAGCCAACGATTTTTCCGTAGTTCGGTCACAAGATTACCTCACAATTTTTCGCAACGTTGAATGGCTAAGACAGAAGTTAGCAGATTCAACGATAGCGCAAAGTTGTGAAAAGGGAGCGGAAAGAAGTAGAGAGTAGGGAGTGGGGATGAAATCAGCAGGGCTGCGCTATTTTCCCCTGGCTCCCCGCTTTGTGAATCAGGCTTGAGCAGTTCGGGGTGGAGCGGTTGGTGAATTGCTGGGCATCGATCGGGCTTCTTTGACAGAATCGATTTCTGTAATTTCGATGTGATTTAACAGGGTGGTGACAAAGGCGAAAAGTAAAAAAGGCAGTGATAAAACAAGAATGAGTCCGACGGTGGCAAGCGCATAAACTGGACGACTTGCACCCATCATTGCCATTGCTGTGGCAAGAGAGATGAAAATCACAATCAGCCAGACAATAATCTGACCGTAAATATCGCCGAATGAAAGCGTACAACTTAAGCGATACCGTTGCATATTATTCATAGTTTTCGATACAAAGCGATTAGAGCGATTCTCTAAACGTAGCGCCAACACAGGGATCGCGTTGGATTCTTCCGGTTTTCGCAACCTTTTTTAATTTACTTTTACAGTCGTTCAATCCTGTCAAAGAAAAACTGTGCAGGACTGATAAATATCGTCACTCGGTAGGTAGAGGTATGATCAACTCCCTGAGCAAGCTGGATCAAATACAAAATTGGCGCAGGGTGGATCAAATTCCTTGTACGCTAACGCTATGCCCTGTAGAAACGATCGCGCCATGCCGCTGGAACGAATTGAAATTTTGTCTGCTGAAGAGTTACGCCGAACGGTAAATCGCCTTGCATCGCAAATTGTTGAACGCTCGGGTGATTTATCAAAGTTGGTTTTGCTTGGAATCTATACGCGGGGAGTTCCCCTGGCAAAAACAATCGCGGATCAAATCAATGCGCTAGAAAACATTGAGGTTTTATTGGGCGCGATCGATATTACGTTTTACCGCGACGATCTTGATACGATCGGAGTCCGCACCCCTGCTAAAACTGAGATTTCGTTTGATTTAACCGGGAAAACAGTGGTGCTGATCGATGATGTCATTTATAAGGGGCGAACGATTCGGGCGGCTTTGGATGCAGTGAATGATTATGGGCGACCGGAAGTGATTCGGTTGGCAGTGTTAATCGATCGCGGACATCGAGAAGTGCCGATTCATCCAGACTACATTGGTAAACAGCTCCCAACCGCAAAAGAGGAGATGATTAAGGTGTATCTGCAAGATATCGACGGGCGGGATGGAGTCGAGCTTGTGAAAGGGTAGGAAAATACTGGGCTGAATAATTTTATGAATGGAGCGATGGAAACTCAGAATCGCAAAGCGGATCATCTGAGAGTGTGTCTAGAAGATGATGTGCAATTTCAACAAACGACGACGGGACTTGAGAACTATCATTTTGAACACTGTTGTTTACCGGAACTCGATCGCGCAGAGATTGAGATTGCTACAACTTTTTTAGGAAAATCGCTCAGCGCTCCGATTCTCATCTCTTCGATGACAGGCGGAACTGACTTGGCGAAAACGATTAATCATCGTTTAGCCGCGATCGCTCAAGAGTATCGCTTTGCAATGGGAGTCGGATCGCAACGGGTGGCGATCGAAGATCCTAGTGTTTCTGATTCGTTTGCATTGAGAGCGATCGCGCCAGATGCGTTGCTGTTTGCGAATTTAGGTGCGGTTCAGCTCAACTACACCTATGGCATTGAGCAATGTTTACGGGCGGTTGAGCTACTCGAAGCCGATGCGCTGATTTTGCACCTCAATCCACTGCAAGAGGCAGTACAAACGCGGGGCGATACGAATTTTCGGGGTCTGCTCGATCAGATTGCTCAGTTGTGCGATCGACTTCACGTTCCGGTGATTGCGAAAGAAGTGGGCAATGGGATCTCGAAATCGATGGCAGAGAAACTGATTGCAGCGGGTGTGGCTGCGATCGATGTTGCGGGTGCGGGTGGGACTTCTTGGGCAAAGGTCGAAAGTGGACGCGCTCAAGATCCGAAGCAGCGTCGATTGGGAATGACGTTTGCAGATTGGGGAATTCCAACTGCTGATTGTATTACGCAGGTTCGACAGGTTTCTCCGACGATTCCGTTGATTGCTTCTGGTGGATTGCGAAACGGATTGGATATCGCCAAAACGATCGCGCTTGGCGCAGATCTGGCGGGTTTAGCGTTGCCGTTTTTGCAGGCGGCGAACGAGTCGGAAGAAGCATTGCATTTATTGGTGGATATTTTGAAAGCGGAGATTACGACCGTATTGTTTTGTACAGGCACGAAAGATCTCAAGGAATTGAGACGATCGGGGGTGTTGCAGAAACGATCGTTTTAAGGATTTGGTAGCAACGCGATTCATCGCGTTGCTACGATCACGGATGTATTCAAGCCACAAAGATCGATCGCAAAATCAAAAACAGAATCCCGCTCAAGATTGCCGAAACTGGAATTGTGATCAGCCAGGTGAGAACGATCGACCGAATCGTCTGGAATTGAATTGATTTCAAGCCTTGCACCAGTCCCACGCCGACTACACCGCCAACCAGCGCATGAGAAGTCGAAACAGGTAAACCAAACCGAGACGCAACCAAAATTGTGGTTGCGGTCGCGAGTTCGGCACAGAGTCCGCCGCTAGGCTGGAGTGAAATGATGCCTTCCCCGATCGTTGAAATTACCCGCTTACCCAAAACCGCTAAGCCTGCCACAATCCCTACTCCGCCTAAAACCAGCGTCCAGAGTGGAATTTGAAAGTCGGCTGTCGGAACGCTGCCCGATTGCAGCACAGAAACGATCGCAGCAAAGGGTGCGATCGCGTTTCCGACATCATTCGAGCCGTGAGCAAACGCCACAAAACACGCGCTCACAACCTGAAATCTTCCAATCGTAGATTCTACCGTTTGCAGATTTTGTAATGCTGAGATCGATAAAGCGCTAATTGAGATTGCACTTAGAACTAAAGCAATATTTTGAATAGGTAAATTAATCAGGCTTTGAATCGGTTGCGCGATCACTGGAAACACAATCACACCAAAAGCTCCAATTAATACGGCACTGATCCAGGGAATCCATTCTTGTAATTGTGCGATCGCATTCGGCTGATCGAGAATCCACCGCTTGATGACACTGTAGAATGCTGCTGCAATCAGACTGCTGACCACCGGAGTAATGATCCAGGTGATTGAAATGATTCCGATCGTATTCCAATTGACGGCATCCAGTCCGAATGCTAGAGAACCCACTCCCGCGATCGCGCCAACGGTGGCATGAGACGACGACACCGGAAAGCCAAACAGCGTCGCCACATTCATCCAAACTCCCGCCGCAATAAGAACCGCAATCATGCCGATGAGTAAAATCTGCGGCGTAAATTGCTTAGGGTCAAGAACGCCTGTAATCAGGGTTTGAGAAACATTGCTGCCAAATAAAACCGCACCTGTAAACTCTAAGATTCCAGCAATAATCAAGGCTTGCTTTAGTGTGACCGCTTTTGAGCCGACGGAAGTTCCCATCGAATTTGCGACATCATTCGCGCCCAAATTCCACGCGAGGTAAAACGCGAGACCGCTAGAGAGAACTAATATCAGTTGAGCGTTCATGAACAAGGTAGCTCCGCTGCAAGTTGGCGCAATTTTCGCAATCCGGTCAGCGATCCTCGAATTAACCGACCTGCGGCGATCGGTCTTCGAATCATCGCTTTCGCCATCAGAACCGCTTGAATCTTACCGTTAGCATCAATCACACCGCTTAGATCCGGCAAATCTCCCCGGAGATCATCGCTCACAACCCGCAGCATCGCCACCGGACACTGAGACAAAACTGGGAATCCTTCCATATCGACGACTTCTGCACCATAAGTTTTGCCTAAATCGCGCTTTTCGATCGCCGAACAAATCACGCGATCGCTGGTGAATCCCAAAACCGGGGAAATCTGAAACTGGGCTTGAAGTCGTTGAGTTAAAGCGCGATCGCACTCTTTAGTTTCTCCTGAATCGTTAATACAGGCGCGATACAGCGCGATCGTGCCCACGTCAAAGTGAGGCGATAAACTGCCGCACAGTCCCATCAGTAGGATTTCAGCGGCATCAAAAGTGCGATCAATTCGCCGCACAGCGGCTTCACCTGCTGAAATAGGTATTACTTCTGGTGGATTTATCCTCGACCGAACGCCCTGATAAACGGCTTGATATTCTGCACCTTGAGGGACGAGAATGACGGAGACCATTGAAAGAATGAAGTTTTATAAAGTAATCTCGCTCTAAGGAGACACGCTCAATCATCTCAAATTTCCGATCGTATCTCACGCTTTTTTGCCCTCACCTACTGTTTTCCAGGTTTGACTTCTTATGGATCTGCCCACTCCGGTTCCCAAATCACGGGAGCGTTTCAATATCTCACGTCTCGCGATCGCCAAACCTGTATTGACGATTTGCGTTTGGCTATTTATCACTGTGGCTGGGCTGTTTGCATTTAGTTCGCTGAAGTATGCACTGTTCCCGGATGTCACCTTTCCGGTTGTAGTTGTAAATGCGGAAGCGCCTCTGAGCGCGACCACTGAAACAGAAAAGCAGGTCACACAGCCGATCGAACGAGCGCTGCGATCGCTCCAGGGTTTAACCGAGATTCGGTCTTCGACCTATCCAAACCAAACAGCAGTGAGTTTATCGTTTGCCGTGGGGACGAGCCTGGAGACATCGAGCCAAACAGTTGAAGCGGCGATGAAGTCGATCGCGTTGCCCAAAGATACAAAGTACACGGTGACAGCGCTGAATTTGAATGAATCGGCGGCTGTGAGCTATGCGATTGAAAGCACTTCGCGCAATCTCCAGGATTTAGCGACGCTGACGACTGATCAAATCGTTCCACAACTCACAAAAAATCCGGGTGTTCTAAAAGTGAATGTGTTGGGCAGCGGTGGCACTCAGGCAGGAGCAACACTGACGCGATTCAATGGAAACGATGCGATCGCGATTCAAGTGATCAAACGCGGAGATGCAAACACGCTTGAAGTGGTTGATGCAGTCGAGCAAGAGATTTCAAAACTTAGAAACAATCTTACAAACGTCAAGATCACACTTGCAGCAACGCAAGCGGAATATATCGAGAAAGCAACGCATTCCACAATTGAGGCACTGATCGAAGCGATCGTGTTATCGATCGTCGTCATTTTCCCGTTTCTCCGCAGTTGGAAAGCGACGTTGATCTCGGCGTTAGCAATTCCGATCTCATTGCTTGGAACGTTCATTGTCATGGCGTTTTTCGGGTTTAATCTGGAAACGATTACGCTGTTAGCATTAGCGCTGGTGATTGGAAGCGTGGTCGATGATGCGATCGTCGATGTCGAGAATATCAGCCGCCATATCGAAGACGGAGCGACTCCAAGACAAGCCGCGCTTCATGCTACTAACGAGATTGGTTTAACGGTGACGGCGGCAACGTTTACAGCCGTTGCGGTCTTTTTGCCGATCGGGCTGATGGGAGGTGTGATTGGGCAGTTCTTCAAACCGTTTGGAATTACGGTTTCTGCTGCGATGATTATGTCGCTATTGGTAGCGCGGACATTATCGCCTGTATTGTCGATTTATTTATTGCGGAAGCGTCCGGGACAGCCTCGCACTCAAACCAGCATGATTTGGGTTCGTTTCAATGAGGCTTATCGACGATTGTTGCAGTGGTCATTGCGGCATCGAGCGATCGTGGTTGGAATTGCGCTAGCGAGTTTTGCCGCGGGGATTGCGATTATTCCGTTGATTCCTCAAGGATTTATTCCGAAGCTCGATCGGGGTGAATTTAATGTGCGATACACTGCACCTTTACCGCAGATTCCCTCTCAGGAGCAGATTGCAGCACTTGTGGCAGCAGGTGGACAGGTGCCGCAAATCAATCCGCTACAAGACTCGCTAAATGTTGCTAAACAGCTAGAAGATACCGTGCGAAAATCTTCTGATGTCGCAACCGTGTTTACGACTGTGGGATCGCGTGAAGGAGAACCGAATAAAGGTTTACTCTATGTCAAGCTCAAAGAAAACCACACCACACCCACTGCCGCACTACAAGATCAACTGCGATCGAGCCTCCCGCAAATTTCAGGCGTTTCGACGAGTGTAGAAGATATTCCCTTTGTCGAAGCAGGTAGCCAGAAGCCGCTTCAGGCAATGCTAAAAGGCGATGATTTAGCCACGCTGGAGAAAGCAGCAAACGATTTGAAGAACCGTCTGCAACCGATTTCAGGAATTGTTGATGTGACTGTGAGCGGTAGCAGCAATCGGAACGGGATTCAACAGATCGATCGACAGGCTGGACAACGAGTGGTGTATGTCAGCGGAAATCTGGGTGAAGACTTGTCTTTGGGAGAAGCAACGGAGCGATTAGTCGCGGAATCGAAATCTGTTCTTCCCGCAGGTGTCACGCTCGATTTGGGGGGTGATTCTGCTAGTAGTCGCGAGATTTTTGGCAGCTTTGGCAAAACGCTGGGACTCTCTGCGCTGTGTATTGTGATTGTGCTGGTTTGGTTGTTTAAGAGCTTGATTGATCCGCTCGTCGTTGCTCTGTCGCTACCGCTTGCTTTGGTCGGTGCAATGTTAGCGCTACTGATCACTCAAAGCGACTTTGGCATGATTTCACTAATCGGGTTTGTGTTTCTTTTAGGATTAACCAACAAAAACGCAATTTTGATTGTCGATTACATCAATCAACTTAGACGCGAAGGATTCGATCGCAACGCTGCCATTCTCAAAGCCGCTCCAATCCGACTGCGCCCGATTATGATGACGACTGCCGCAACGATTTTGGGCATGGTTCCGATCGCGATTGGTTTGGGTGCGGGATCAGAGCTTCGATCTCCGATGGCAGTCGCGATCGCGGGCGGACTGATTACTTCAACGCTACTAAGTTTGTTCGTCGTGCCTGTGGTGTATACCTTGCTCGATGATCTCAAGTTCAAGAGATAGGGAAACGATCGACGAGCCGCTTCTGTTTTGTCATACCAAATTGATCTTCAATTGCTACAGATCTTGGAAGCCCCCTAAATCCCCCACGAGTGGGGGACTTCAAGCCAAAGAAGGATTAGGTTCTCAAAGTCCCCCAGAATGGGGGATTTGGGGGGCGAAGGATCTGTCGCATTCACGAATTGACTTGGTATTAGGAAGCGGCTCAGCCTTTTAATCTGAACTCGCTTAAGCGCCTAAAAGCTCCTCGACAAACTCATAAAGCTCAGCTTCCGATCGTTCTTCTAGCTGCATTTCTTTCAGCCCAATCAATCCTTTGGCTAACTCTGGAGCGCGATTTTTATAGTGATTGTGTGCGGCTAATAAATCTGTAAAAACTTCCTGTTCGATTTGAGTCCGACTCGCATCTTCCGCCAACGGAGACGCATACTCTACAGAATCTGCCTCATATTTGAGCAAGAACACTAAGGCTTGACTTAACTGTTGTAGGTCTTGTTGAAGCTTGCGGGTATCTAGTTCTAGGCGATCGAATCCCACTTGCCCTTCGATGCGGAGTTCTACCATTGGCTGTTCCTCTGGCTGAAGTTCACTAGACCGGATTGCGGCTTCAACCAGGACGATCGCGCTTTGTTCAATGTCTTCGGTGTTTTCTTGTCCCCGTGCTTTTAGCTTCAATCGCACCCACGGACGCTGATAATAGTCTTTCTTTAACTGAGCATCAATGCCCTGATCACTCAGTTCAACGAGAAACACACCCCGATCGTAGTTGGCTTCTTCCACGCTGTTTGCTTCCGTTGATCCAGGGTTAAAAATCCAGCCTTGCTCTACGTAGCTTTTGTGAATGTGTCCGAGCGCAAGATAATCAACCCCTGCCTCTCTAAGCGGCAATAAGTCTGTGTATCGCATCGCGCCCTGATAGCGTGCGATCTGACCTTCTAGCCCTTGATGAAACAACATTACGGTATGTCCCGGACTCGGTGGAAGTTGTTGAATCGCTTGGGCTAATTGCTCCACGGCTCTAGGTGCAGAGGCTCCGTACCAGCGCGATCCCAACACTCTTACGCCACAATCGAGATCAATGTATCCGCCCACTTCACCATTCCACATCTCATAAATCACACCTCCGGTTTCAGCCCGATCGGGTTCCAGCAAAATCACTAATTCATCATCTGCTAAATATTTCAGCCAGTTGGTCGAAATGCCATACGGACGATTATCGTGATTGCCTTCGATCGCAATCACTGGAATATGTGCCTCTTTTAGCAGTTGTAAACAAACTTTTGCTTGGTTGAGAATGTTCGGCTGAATGGTGCGATGTTCAAACAAATCACCCGCAATGACGACAAAATCAACTTGGGGTTCAATCGCATACTTCAGCAACGCATTCTCAAACGCTAAGAAGAAATCCTTAGTGCGCTCTTTGCTGTTATAGCGATCGTAACCCAAGTGAACATCGGCAAGATGAAGAAATCGCGGCATAGGATTCACAACAAAGAATTCACAAAAGAATTCACGATAAGCAGCAAGAACGAGTTTACTACCTAAAGCTCGATCGTGCTGCTCTGCCCTCACAAATGTTATTTGCTGTTCTAGTTTGTCGGACTGTAACAGGTTTCATCCTTCCTGGTTAAGCAAAGCTGTCTCTGTCCTACATCAGCTTTGAATCTTACCTGGTAAGTTTCGTTTTCGGCGGGTACAGTTTTCGTGTAGTTGTTTGCGCTGTCACAGGAAAAGTCACGAGTAAAGGTTCCCGGAGACCAATTAATCGTCAATGTACTGCCACTGAGCCGCACTCTTCCTTTTCGAGACTGGAAAATTTGCTGATTGCAGCCACCGCTCATAACATTCATAATTCCAGTAAACTCAACGGTTCCATTCGGCTGAAATTGATAGGTGAATCGTGAGCCGTTCGCCCCCAAATACGCACCGCCCTGAGTATACGTGCCGCTTCCGGTACGTGCCCAAACCCATTTACCCGTGAGAGTCGAAACATTGCCAACACCTTCCGCCGAGCCTTCTGGCTGAGTTGAAGCCGTTTGCGAGTTTGCACTCTCGTAAACAGACAGCAAAAGCTTGGCTTCGGCATCGTTCGGCAATTTTCGCAATTGCTCGACAAATTCCTGCGTGAACCCCTGTCGAACTCGGCTTTGTGCTGCTTCAGGTTGAGCAATGACTTCTGTGTAATTGGCAATGAGTTCGTCAATGCTTTTTTTAGTTCCTGCTGGATCTTGGTTAAAGCGGTTTAATGTAATGGATTGAAATTCACTGCGCTGTGCAGGCGTAAATTTTGCTCTAAACACCCATTCGTAAAAATCAATCACTTGATCAATGTCTGATCGATCAAGGGACTGGTTTTGAGCTATCAATAAAGCTTGACTTCTAGTAGTTTGGGCAGTCAGCCCCTTCGTTGCGCCACCCGTTAGAACGATCGATAAAGCAACTACAGGAAGATATTTCAGGGTTTTAATCATTCTATTTCTACCAAACACCACTTTTACATAGGGCAAAAGCACTATCTTTTATACTGCTAAATCGGAGAGATTTCGGGAGGTTGTTGCATTCTGTAATTTCCGACCTTGCCGAAGTCATGATTGAGCCGAAAAACATTGCTCGAAATATCGATCGCGATTGTGTCGTGAATACGGCATAATTAGGAGGTTTTCTAATTTTTAACCCTCTTTTCAAGCGATATGCGTACCCTGTACTGTGGTCAACTTCGAGCGAGCAACATTGGTGAAACGGTCACTCTTTTCGGATGGGTTGATCGCCGACGCGACCACGGGTATGTGATTTTTATTGATTTGCGCGATCGTGAAGGCATTGTGCAAATCGTTAGCGATCCCGAACGCACTCCAAATTCTTACAAAGCAGCAGGCGATCTGCGAAATGAATATGTGATCAAAATCGTCGGACGAGTCACCAAGCGTCCAGATGAATCACTCAATCCCAAGATTCCAACTGGCGAAATCGAAATCTACGCTGACGAAATTGAAATTCTCAACAGCGTTCGCAAGCAGCTACCCTTCCAAGTGTCTGCTGCAGACAGCGAATCGGTGCGCGAAGAGTTACGGCTAAGATATCGCTATCTGGATTTGAGACGCGATCGCATGAGTCGCAATCTGCAACTGCGGCATCAGTTAATCAAATCGATGCGACGATTCCTCGAAGATACAGAAGGCTTTGTCGAAGTGGAAACGCCAATTTTGACGCGATCGACCCCAGAAGGAGCGCGGGATTATCTGGTTCCATCGCGGGTAAATCCGGGTGAATGGTTTGCCTTGCCTCAGTCGCCACAGCTATTTAAGCAATTGTTGATGGTGTCGGGACTCGATCGCTATTATCAAATCGCTCGATGCTTCCGCGATGAGGACTTGCGGGCAGAACGTCAGCCTGAATTTACACAACTTGATATGGAAATGAGCTTTATGACCCAGGATGAGATTCTGGATCTAAATGAAAGGCTCGTTTGTCACATTATCAAGACGATCAAAGGGGTTGAAATCCCGCGTCCATTCCCGCGTTTGACCTATGCAGAAGCAATGGATCGCTACGGTAGCGACAAGCCGGATACTCGATTCGGTTTAGAGCTTGTGAATGTGTCTGATGTGGTACAAGACTGCGGCTTCAAAGTCTTTGCGGATGCAGTGAAAAAAGGCGGATTAGTGAAAATCCTACCGATTCCCAACGGTAATGATGCAATCTCGAATGTGCGAATTAAGCCCGGTGGCGATGTGTTCAAAGAAGCCTCAGAAGCCGGAGCGCGGGGACTTGCATACATTCGGGTTCGCGAAGACGGCGAGATTGATACGATCGGAGCTATCAAAGACAACCTCAGCGACGCTCAGAAGCAGGAAATTCTCACCCGCACCGCAGCAAAACCGGGACATTTGTTATTGTTTGCAGCAGGCGATGCGGCAACGGTCAATAAAACACTCGATCGCTTACGTCAGTATCTCGGCAACGAACTCGGCATGATTGATCCCGACAAGATGAACTTGCTTTGGGTGGTCGATTTCCCGATGTTCGAGTGGAATGCCGATGAGAAACGCTTAGAAGCGCTGCACCATCCGTTTACAGCACCGCGCCCCGATGATGTCGATGACCTCAAAAACGCTCGCGCTCAGGCATACGACTTAGCCTTTAACGGGTTTGAAGTGGGTGGCGGCAGTGTGCGGATTCATCAGCCTGAACTACAAGCGAAAGTGTTTGAAACGATCGGCATTTCTGCCGAAGAAGCCCAAAATAAATTTGGCTTCTTGCTCGAAGCGTTTGAATATGGCGCACCGCCTCATGGGGGATTGGCTTATGGCATCGATCGCTGGGTGATGCTGTTATCCGGTGAAGAGTCGATTCGCGATGTGATTGCCTTTCCGAAAACGCAGCAAGCTCGCTGTTTACTCACCAGCGCTCCTTCTAGCGTTGATGACAAACAATTGAAAGAGTTGCACGTTGCGTCTACTGTGAAGCCCAAACCAGGTGCATCTTGAGTCTTCGGTTTAAGCGTCTAGCTGCTCACGCCGGCGATCGAAAGCACTGGAATCAGATAGATTTGAAAATCTGTGGGATTGCGAGGGACGATCGCGCCTAAGTCTGATTAATCTCCCTAGATATGCGCCGAATACCAAAATTGTGAGTACAAAAAATCCGACTTCTTGAAAGAGGTCGGATTTTTGAGTGAATCAAGATGAGTTATCGAAGCGCAGGAGCAGTCGTGGCTTGAGCCGCGATCGTATCTGCCTTACGATTTGCCAACGTCGGCACCTCATCACGTAAACGCGCCGTCAATTGCAGCGTTTTCGAGTCATAGATTTGCGTCAGCATCTTTGGATAGAACCCGATGCCAATGATCGGAACCAGCAACGAAGCAATAATGAAGACTTCGCGGGGTTCTGCATCAATCAGAACTTCGTGCGAGGTCAGTTCCTTGTTCTCTGGCCCGTAGAAGATCTCACGCAGCATCGAGAGCAGATAGATCGGAGTCAGAATTACACCAATTGCTGCCAAACCGACCACAATCACCCGGAAGGGCAAGCTATAAGCGTCACTGGTCGCAAATCCGACGAAGACCATCAGTTCTGCCACAAATCCGCTCATTCCAGGGAGTGCCAACGATGCCAACGAGCAAGCAGTAAACATCGAGAAGATTTTCGGCATCTGCTTACCGACACCGCCCATTTCATCGAGCATTAGGGTGTGAGTCCGATCGTAAGTCGCACCCACCAAGAAGAACAGACTCGCTCCGATCAAACCATGCGACACCATTTGCAGCACCGCACCACTCAAACCAAGATCGGTAAACGATGCGATCCCGATCAGCACAAAGCCCATGTGCGAAATCGAAGAGTAAGCGATCTTGCGTTTGAGGTTGCGCTGAGCGAATGAGGTCAACGCTGCGTAAATGATGTTGACGACACCGAGGATGACCAGCGCCGGGGCAACGATCGCATGAGCCGCAGGCAGCATTTCCGCGTTCATGCGAATCAGCGCATATCCGCCCATCTTCAAGAGAATTCCAGCCAGCAACATATGCACCGGAGCTGTTGCTTCACCGTGAGCATCGGGCAACCAGGTATGTAACGGAATAATCGGCAGCTTCACGGCATACGCGATCAAGAACGCCGCATAAATCCACAACTGAAACGTCAGCGGGAACTGCCTGTGCGCCAAGGTTTGCATATCAAAGGTGGGGCTATCCCCATAGAATGCCATTGCCAAAGCAGCAACTAAGATAAACAGCGAACCGCCTGCCGTGTAGAGAATGAACTTCGTCGCGGCATACAGCCGTTTTTTTCCGCCCCAAATCGAAAGCAGAAAGTAGATTGGAACGAGTTCAAGTTCCCATGATAGGAAGAATAACAGCATATCCTGGACGGCAAAGACGGCGATCTGCCCGCCATACATCACCAGCATCAGGAAGTAGAACAGACGAGGCTTGAAGGTAACGGGCCAAGCCGCCAGAATTGCCAGCGTTGTAATAAACCCAGTCAGAATAATCAACGGCATCGACAGACCATCGGCTCCGACTGACCAATTCAGGTCGATTTGAGGAACCCAGGCATAACGCTCCACCAACTGCATTTCTGGGTTGGAGAAATCGTACTGGGTGTAGAAGGTGTAAACGATTAGCAGAAAATCAATCAGACCGACAACGAGGGAGTACCAGCGGACGGTTTTTCCGTCTTTGTCGGGCAGGAAGGGGATTGCAAGGGAAGCCACGATCGGAAACAAAATGATCGTAGTCAACCAGGGAAAGTTCTCAATCATTACTGTTAAGTTTTGTTTATACTGCGGTGAAGATAACACGCGGGGAGTAATAGGACGATCCTAGACGGTTCTTATTGAAAATAAGAAATCGTAACAGAGTCTTCAGATGAAAGGGTGAGGTCGCCCCCACCCTGAGAAGGATGATTGAATCAGGTCACACCGGAGAAGACCACCAATCCTAGAACCGCCACGAAAATGATCAGCGCGTAGAATTGAGCGCGACCGTTTTCAAAGTATTTCAGTCCTTCGCCTGTCAGCAACGTGACTAAACCTGCAAGGTTCACCACACCGTCGACGACTTTGGAATCGACTTCCAGGACTTGACGCGCCAGACGACGGCTCCCTTGAACAAAGACTTCGTTGTAAATTTCATCGAAGTACCATTTGTTTTTCGAGAGGCGATAGAAAGCAGGGATTTTTTCGGCGATCGCACTTGGATCGATCTTGCCTCGGAGGTACATCAACGAGGCTAACGTAATTCCAATCAGCGCGATCCCGACTGAGTTCCCACCCATAATCAGGAACTCCGTCAGGCTTTCTTCGCCTGCTTCCGCCGCCACTTGAACCGCTTCACTCGGAGCGTGGATAAAGTGTTCAAAGTAGTTGGCAAACGGCGTTCCGACTAAGCCAATCAGCACCGACGGAACCGCGAGAATCATCAACGGTAACGTCATCGTGATCGGCGATTCGTGCGGTTCGTGGCTGTGATGTTCGTCGTTGCCAGGATCAACTTCTTCGCCTGGAGCTTCCATCGTCAGTTCACGCGGATCCATTGCCCCTGGCCCAAATGCTAATCCTGCCATTTGAAGCTGTTCGTTTTTGAGCGTTTGCTTCATAGCGGCATTTGTGCCCCGGAACTCGCCTTCAAACGTGCTGAAGTACATCCGGAACATATAAAAAGCAGTGATCCCGGCAGTTCCCCAAGCGATCGCCCACATGATCGGATTTACGGCAAACGTCGAGCCAAGGATTTCATCTTTCGACCAGAAGCCAGCAAACGGCGGAATTCCACAAATCGCCAATGTTCCAATCAAGAAGGTAGTCGCGGTGACGGGCATATATTTCCGCAAACCGCCCATCATTCTCATGTCTTGGGCATACACCGGATCATGTCCGACAACCGCTTCCATGCCATGAATCACCGATCCCGATCCCAAAAACAGCATCGCCTTAAAGTAAGCATGGGTCATCAGGTGAAATAGTCCCGCGCTATAGGCTCCAACGCCCATTGCCATCACCATGTAGCCCAACTGCGACATTGTGGAATACGCCAAGCCCTTCTTGATGTCGTTCTGGGTAATCGCGATCGACGCGCCCAAAAATGCCGTAAAACAACCCGTCCAAGCGATCGTATTCATTACCGCTGGAATGCCCTCGAACACCGGGAACATCCGCGCAATCAGGAATACTCCTGCTGCCACCATCGTTGCTGCGTGAATCAGGGCTGAAATCGGAGTCGGGCCTTCCATCGCATCCGGTAACCAGACGTGCAGCGGAAACTGCGCCGACTTCGCCACAGGACCCAGGAAGATCAAAATCGCAAACAATGCGGCAACGAAACCGCTCAGCGATCCGGTTGCGACCATGTCCTGGAGTCGTGCCCCAGCTTCATTAAACTCGAAGCTGCGGGTAGACCAGTACAGACCCAAAATCCCAAGCAGCAAGCCAAAGTCACCAACTCGGTTGGTGACAAACGCTTTCTGACAAGCATCTGCCGCCGCCTTGCGGTAAAACCAGAAGCCGATCAGCAGATATGAACACATCCCCACCAATTCCCAGAAGATGTAGACCTGTACCAGATTCGGACTGATAACCAAGCCCAACATCGAGGAACTGAATAGGCTCAAATAAGCATAAAAACGTACATAGCCTAGATCGTGCGCCATGTAGCCATCGGTATAGATCATCACCAGAAAGGCTACAGTGGTCACGATCACGAGCATCAGCGAGGACAGGGGATCGATGACGTATCCCATCGACAGATGGAAGTCTCCGGCTGCTGCCCACTCGATCGATTGTGTATAAGGTTCGTGTCCTTGATACTGGCTCCAGAATAGAGCAAGCGCATAGGTCATCGCCGCGCCAATCAAGGACACGATGAAAATAGAGTTCGCTTTTCTGAGCTTGTTGACATCCTTGTTAAAGGTGATCAGCCCTAAACCCACAAGCATCGCCCCTGCCAATGGCAGAACGGGAATGAGCCAGGCGTACTGATATATCGGTTCCATCACTCGCGCCTAAAGTTAAGAGTTCTTTACATTACCAGAGTAGTCAATTTCGGCATCTCTGAGTCATTCTGGATTCAAAGTCGTTGACTTTAAATGACGTTATGAGTCTCTATGATCCAGGATTTCCAATTTGTTTATAGACAACATCTGCATTAAGTGGGGAAAAAGAGGCAGGTTCTCTTAACAATTTGGCACAAAATCGAGCGAATCAGTCTAGAGAGCGAATTGTAAGCCAGCGATGAAGCGATCGCGAGCATTCAGTTAATCGAACAATTAATCGAAGTGACTAATTCAAAATCTGGTTGCAAAAGTGGTGATCGGATATGGTTTAAATGCAGCGACGACAGTGCAGTATGAGCCGCCGAAGGTGATTTTGCAGAAACTACGATCGCTTGAAGCTGAGATCAAAAATGATTTAGACGAATTGGAGCGGCTTCTTTGAGAAATTTTAACTGTCCATTCGTCAATGCAGAGGTTGAATTGACGGATGAGCGAGAACAGCACATCATTGAAACCCACCCGGGGACGTTGCCGGATTACTTGGAGCAATTGGCTGAAACATTGGCGGAGCCAGATCAAATTCGTCGGAGCGATCTCGATCTCGATGCAATGCTGTTCTCGAAATGGTTTGATACGACTCGGACAGGACGGTATTTGGTCGTGGTTGTGGTGAGGCAAACAGAGACAGAGCGATATTGGATTGTGACAACCTACACGGCACGAAAAATTACAGGGGGAACGGTGATATGGACAAAAGCCTAAAGTTTCGCTACGACAAAGTGGGCGATATTCTCTACATTGATATTTGTCCGCCCTATGCAGAACAAGAATCTGAGGAGGTCGGAGATGAGGTGATTGCTCGTCTTAATCCAACCTCCGGAGAAATCGAAAATTTGGAGATTCTTTTTTTCTCGAAGCGGTTAGAAGATTCAACATTGCTAAATTTGCCGATCGCGGCTGATTTTAGACTGGCGGGTTGAACGGCGACTGAGCGATCGCAGCTTGAGCAATGAGGCGCGATCGTCAGCAAAAAACACTCAAGCGCGAGTCATAAACACTCAAGCGCGAGTCGTAAACACTCAACGGTGAGTAAAAATATCTCAAGCACGAGTAAAAAATACTCAAGCATGAGCAAAAAATACTCAAGCATGAGTGAAAATAACTCGTGCACGAGCAAAAAATACTCATGCACGAGTCGTAAACACTCGACGATGAGTAAAAAATACTCGCGCATGAGCGATCAATACTCAGCCGTGAGTAAAAAAATGTCGTGGGGGAGCGATCGTATTTGAGCGATGAAGGGCGATTCCTCGAAGATGAGATTCGTGTTGACTTAGATGAGTTGGAAAAATTGCTGAAATGAGTATTCCATCAGGATTACACCGAAGAGTTCCGAAGCATTGAGAGACTGTCGCTATTAAAGATGTAACCTCTGATTGGCGAGGAGGTGCACCTTTTGAACCTGAAGATTTTACAGACCAGGGTTTTCCTGTTCTACATAAGGGTGCAATTCAGAAAAACGGGCAAGTTGTAATTGATCCTAAGAAGAAGACTTTTACAACTGAAAGTTTTGTTCAAAGTCATCAAAAATCAGTCATCGATCAGTCCTACACTGCGGTAACGCTGAGAGATCTTGTGCCTTCTGGTCCATCTATTGGTTTGGTTGCAGATTTAGCGCAATCACCGGGTCAGCAATATATCTTGGCTCAAGGTGCATATGGATTTCGTATTGATAAAAAGCGCTTGCATCCTGCTTATTTAGTTTGGCTTTCAAACTATGAGCCATTCCGGCTTTATATGAAACGCCATGCCGTTGGTAGTACACAGATTCATATTCGGACACCTGCATTTCAAGATCTTGAAATTCCCCTTCCTCCGATCGACGAACAACGCCGCATCGCTGCCATCCTCGATCGCACTGATGCAGTTCGACGGAAACGACAAGAAGCGATCGCACTGACTGAGAAATTACTGCGATCGGCTTTCTTGGAAATGTTTGGCGATCCTTTAATTAATTCAAAAGGTTGGACACTAAATAAATTAGGGAATTTAACATCCAAGATTGGTAGCGGCTCTACTCCAAGGGGCGGTGAAGCAAGCTACAAACTATCAGGTATTCCCTTGATCAGAAGCATGAATGTATATAACTATTCTTTTGCTTACACTGGACTAGCATACATTGATGAAAAACAAGCTAAGGCACTCGGTCACGTCACAGTAACTCAAAACGATGTTTTGCTAAATATCACAGGCGCTTCGGTTGCACGTTGCACAATTGTTCCTCCTTCATTGACACCTGCAAGAGTGAATCAGCACGTTGCAATTCTTAGAACTAAAGCCGACCTAATCAATTCAGTGTATTTAGTAAGCCTCATTAATTCAACCACGTTTAAAGAAAAGCTCTTAAGCCTTGCACGTAGTAAAGGAGCAACAAGAGAAGCATTAACAAAAGACGAATTGCAAAACCTAACTATTCCAGTTCCACCATTAGAAATACAAGAAAAGTTTGCTGATATTGAAGAAAAAATTGTATCTACTTTAGATCAATATTCACGAACGGTGCAGCAATCGGATAATTTCTTCAACTCCCTTATACAGAGAGCCTTTCGGGGAGAGCTTTAAGCTGAGAATATGAGCGATCGCGGCGGAATGTCAAAACAGGGACAGACAAGCCGGGAAATCATCGCAATGTCGCCTAAAGAAAAGGGTTACCTTTGCCTTTGCAACAGTCTGAGATCTGCTTGAGCGATTCAATCAGTTTGAGAGCTTGAGTCATAGAAAAATCATCATCTCTTCCTGGACTCATCCTGATGAAGTTTTTTGCTCAATTCATCTTGATTGACCCATCTTAAGCTTGCATAAGAGTAGTTGCTTGAATGGAGACTTCCCATGACCCTGCATCACTCAGAAATCTTAAGGCACCCCGGTCAAGGTTTATCCTACTGGTTACTCGGTGACTTATATACCTTCAAAGCCATCGGTGAAGAAACCGGCGAAGCCTATACCCTCTGTGAGGTGATTGTTCAACCTCAAAGCGGCTCACCTCCTCACCGCCACAGTCGAGAAGACGAAGCATTTTATGTTCAATCCGGGGAGTTTGAGTTTCATCTCGATGAGCAGACGATCATCGCCTCTGCTGGCACGTTCCTTCATTCTCCCAAAGGTCAACAGCATCAGTTCACAAACATCAGCTCAACCCCTGCAACACTATTAGTCTGGGTGACCCCAGCCGGATTTGAGAAATTTGTGGCGGAAGTAGGAACTGCGATCTCAGGGTCGGTCACACCTGCACCAGCAGTTAGCGAGGCAGACTTAGACAAAATCCAAGCTGCGGCTCCTAAGTATGGCATTGAGATCCTGCCGCCACCAGGTTGAGCAACATTTGCTTCTAGCAGAATTCGAGCCTAAGTGATGACATAGGCAGCAGCTTTCTCCGTGCGGCTGAACTGTTCGAGTGTGTTGCGTTCTTCAGCTCAGAGCTTGGTAAACAACCGCAAACAGCTTCGCATCACTTAAGCATCCCCTGACTGCTGCTCAGAATCATCTGAGGAAGTCTCAATTGCCTGCCGTGTCTCTGCTTTCAACAGCGGCATGAGCTGGATTTGTACGTCTACTGGCTGGTTATTCTAAAGCATTTTGACAAAGTTTTCTTTGCCCTGTTGACCCGTGTTGTTTAAAACGCTGGCAAGCTTCTCAACATCAATATTCTCAGACACACTAAATCTCCAATGAGTTAACGAGACCCCTCTTGAGGATGGAGTTCCCACAACTGTCTATCTCATAAATTATTTATGACTGCCACACAAGTACATAATTTTTGAGTAAATCATCGCCCAATACCCAGAAAGACTTGAAAACCGGGGGAACAATGGAGTAAGAATTTCTCTAAATTTAAAGAGACTAATGGCATCCAACTTCGATTTCCTCGGCGATCGCTACCCCGACCTCTTCAAACACGCCACCCAAGCCGAGAGCCTTGTCTATTCCGCCCCTCGTGCCAGTTGCTTCTATGCCCGCTTCACCCTAGAGCAAGCTGTGCATTGGCTCTACAAAAACGATCCCTACCTCCAGCTTCCCTAGGACAACAAGCTAGGAGCGTTAATCCACGAGCAAACCTTCAAAGACAACCTCAACCCTCCCAGCCTGTTTCAAAAAGTCCGAGCCATCCACGAGCTAGGAAATATCGCCGTTCATCAATCCGCCCCAATCACCGAAAAGAAATCCCTCTACCTCATCGAGGAACTCTTTCACTTCCTGTACTGGCTTTGCCGCTACTATGCCCCCGATGGTCGATCGCTCTCCGATCTCCACTTCGATCGCCAACTCATCCCCCACCCCAGCGCACCAAGCCAGCAAGAACTATCCCAGAAACGCCTGCAAGAGTTAGAAGCGCAACTCTCCCAAGAACAGGAGATGCGGAAAATTGCAGAAGACCGCAAGCGACAAACCGAGGAAGAACTCGCCGCCGCCAAAGCTGAAGTCTCTGCCCGTAAAGCGATCGTCGAAGCCGTTGTAGATCCCCACGACTTCAACGAGGCTCAAACCCGCTCAAACCTGATTGATGTCGAACTCCTGAAAGCAGGATGGAATATCAATCAACCGCAGTGGACAGAATACGAAGTCCAAGGAATGCGGACCCCAACGGGAAAGGGCTATGTGGACTACGTACTTTGGGGCGATGATGGCAAGCCCCTTGCCTTAGTCGAAGCCAAACGCACCACCAAAGACGCGAGAGACGGCAAACCCCAAGCCGAACTCTACGCCAATTGCCTCGAAGTCCAATTCGGTCAACGCCCGATCATCTTCTACTCCAACGGCTACCAGCATTGCATCTGGGATGACCGACGCTACCCACCCCGCGACATCCACAGCTTTCTCAAAAAAGACGAACTCGAACGCCTCATCTTCCGCCGCACCAACCGCAAACGGCTCCATCTGGTGCAAATCAATCCCGCAATCGTCGAACGCAGCTACCAAACCGAAGCCATTCGCCGCATCACCGAAGCCTTTGACCAGAAGAACAGCCGCAAAGCCCTGCTAGTGATGGCGACCGGAACTGGAAAAACGCGAACTGCGATCGCCCTAGTTGACCTACTGATTCGCGCCAATTGGGTCAAGCGCGTTCTCTTTCTCGCCGATCGCAATACCCTCCTGACTCAAGCCCTCCGCGCCTTCAAAACCCATCTCCCCACCGTCACCCCGATCGACCTCACCAAAGATAAAAATATCGAAGGCAGCAACGTCATTCTCTCGACCTATCCGACGATGCTCAACTTTATCAACGGGTCAAGCGATCGCGTCATTGGTTCCGGCTACTTTGACCTGGTGATTGTCGATGAAGCGCATCGATCGATTTACAAAAAATACAGCGCTCTCTTTGACTACTTCGATGCCCTACTGGTTGGTTTAACTGCCACCCCCCGTGCCGAAGTTCACCGCGACACCTACCGCATCTTTGAACTCGAAAAAGGCAACCCAACCTTTGCCTACGAACTCGAAGATGCAACCAAAGACGGCTACCTCGTGCCCGCCAAAGGCTTAGATGTTCCCTTCAAATTTCTCCGCAGGGGCATCCGATATGCTGACCTTTCACCTGAAGAAAAAGAGGAATACGAAGAACGATTTCGATATGCTGAAACCGGAGCCATCCCCGATCAAGTCAATGCCGCTGCCCTCAACAAGTGGCTGTTCAACATCAACACAGTCGATCAGGTGTTAGAACTGCTGATGCGGCGAGGTCTGAAAGTGGAGGGCGGCGATCGTCTCGGCAAAACCATCATTTTCGCTCGTTCGCAAAAACATGCTCAGTTTATCGTTGATCGATTTGATGCCAACTACCCCCACTACAAGGGCAAATTCGCTCAAGTCATTCATAGCGATATCTCCTATGCCGAGAACTTGATCGATGATTTCTCGATCGCGGTCAAACAACCGACGATCGCAGTGTCCGTCGATATGCTCGACACTGGCGTGGATGTGCCCGAAGTGGTCAACCTGGTCTTCTTCAAACCCGTCTACTCGCGGGTCAAATTCAACCAGATGATTGGGCGCGGCACCCGTCTATGCTCGAACCTGTTTGGCGTAGACGAACACAAGACCGAGTTCCTCGTGTTCGACCTCTGCGGCAATTTCGACTTCTTCGAGCAAACGATTCCTGAAACAAACCAAAAGCCACCGGAAACTCTCACCACTCGCCTCGTCAACACTCGCTTGGAACTGGCTCAACTCCTGAACCAGCAAAAAAACTCTGATCCTGAACAAATAGAACTCCGATCCTGTCTCCTAAACGACCTCCACCAGCATGTGGCGACTATGGAGCGGGAAAACTTTCTGGTGCGTCGTCACCTTCAACAGGTCGAAGAATTCTCGAATCGCGAACGGTGGGAGCAATTGAGTGAAGCAGATGCCGAGACGATTTCTCAGTCTCTATCCAGTCTCCCGAACGGTCTCCCCACCGAAGACCGTCTAGCCAAGGAATTTGATTTGCTCTGTTTCAGGCTACAACTCTCAATCCTCAAACGCACTAACGGCTTCGTTCGGCTCCGAGATCAGGTACGAGATCTGTTGAGCCAGCTTGAAGCCAAACGAGAAATTCCAATGGTCAAGGATCAACTTTCCTTGATTGAAGAAGTTCAAGCAGAAGACTGGTGGACAGACGTAACCCCCTGGATCATTGACTACGTGCGACTTCACCTGCGCGATCTCATTAAATTCATTGATCGCCGAGAGCAGCGCATCGTCTACACCAACTTTGAAGATCAGATGGGAGAAGTGCAGGAAGTGAACGTGCCCAATCAGCAAACTGGCTTCAGCCCCTATCAGTACCGCAAGAAGGTAGAAGCCTATATCCGAGCAAACGAGAATCATGTCGCGATCGCGAAACTCAAGCGCAACGCACCGCTCACCGAATCCGATCTAGAATCCCTGGAAATCATGCTTTTTAGTTCAGCGGAAGTTGGAAGCCGGGAGCAATTTGAGAAAGTCTTTGGCGAAAATCTGAGCCTGAAGCTGTTTATTCGCCAACTGGTTGGCCTCGATCGCAATGCTGCAAAGCAGGCGTTCGTCCAATATTTGGAGGGCAGCACCTTCAGCGCTAATCAAATCCGCTTCATCGAAACCATCATCGACTACCTGACTCAAAACGGGGTGATGGACCCCGGACAGCTCTATGAGCCTCCTTTTACCGAAGCTCACCCCGATGGTTTAGACGGGATGTTTCGGGATGCTACCGCTGATCAGATTGTGGTGATCGTGCGATCGTTCAATGAAACCGTTGAGGCAGAGTTTAGGACAGCATCTTGAGGAATCTCAGACTAAATACTGAATCAGCTAGTAGGGGCAAAAGTTCAAACCTTTTAGAGAACAGCCCTTAGCGAGACTAACTTCTAGCTGTTAGAAAAGGTCATGGTTTTCTAACAGCTGATCTGGTCGCTTCTCTACTCGCTCTGGGCAGTACTGGAATGGAATATCGCAAAAACGGCATTCGTGTAAACTGGGTACCTTCCGCGCTGGGGTAGTGCTGCTCAGAATCGCGATCGCTGCTCGGAACTGTGCCTTAAAATCCTCATTAACCTGAATGGCGTGAATTTCAATGATCTCAGTCGGATAAATGAGGCGACCTGCTAAACTTAGCCTTCGATATCTGGGATGACTGACCGGAAGCAGCAGCAGATAAATTAGCACCTGATAAAAGTCTGAATGCTTTCGCCGTCCGGTTTTGCAGTCCTCGACAAATCCTTGATCATCCACGGTTGCGACAATATCAGGCTTCCCCGATACCTTAACTAGAAAGCTTCTCCCTGCAATCTCAAACCAATTCTCCCCCTCCAAAAACACTGCATATCCTTCTGCCTCCAAGTCAGCGACACGGCTCCGCAACAAAGCCTGATGATTAGCATTCCATTGAGCCGAGTCAAAACCTGAAATGAGCTTCTCGTAGTTGTAGCGAGTGCGAAACCAAATTGCCCAATGGCACTGAATCTCATCCGCCATCAATCGAGCTAGCCATGTTACCCAAACAGATGGAAACGGCTTCGGTACTCCAATCATCATTCAACTCCTAATTTGCTCATGACTTAATGACCGTGATCTGCGTGGACAGTTGCCCTTTCGATCTACGGTGGAATTCAGCAAAATAGTACGCTTGAATTATTAGAAGCGACAAGAAAATCTTGCCATTCGGCAATTCCTATGATCGCGGTTTCCGTCGAGTTCCTTTGTGATACATCTGTCGTAACGTCTGTAAATATTCCGGCTCGGACTCGATCGTCGTCCAAATATGATGTGCTAACGCTAATCGCTGCTTGTGCTTATGGCTTGGAATTCTACGATGCTCTCCTTGAGAAAACCAATGATTAACGGTAGTCAACGAACAGTCGCAGATAAACGCTAACTCCTCGCGCGACACCTCCCAGTGTTTAAGAAACTCGTCGAGTTCCATCTGCTCATCGTCCAACGGTTGAAGATATGCCTTTAACGCATTCCAGTGTCGATGAGTAGGTAGGCGAGGAGCAAGAGGCATAGCCAGATTAATTGTCGTGATGGCAAAATTCTAAGCTACTATATCTTCGCAAGAATTTAGAACTAATGTATTATTCTCAAATCAATATTTAAACTTGGTCAACGCTGCGATCTCTGAATCTATGCTCATCATGCTGGTCTTATGCCTTACCAAAATTAGGAACTTATCTTATGAGTGTCATTACAATCCAATGCAAGCTGGTGGCAACTGAAGAAACCCGTCGTGCTTTATGGCACTTAATGGCAGAAAAGCACACTCCTCTGATCAACGAGTTGCTCAAGCATATTGCTCAGGATTCTCAGTTTGAGGAATGGAGCCTTACAGGAAGACTTTCTCGTTTAGTTGTCAGCGAAGCGTGCAATCAACTAAAGCAAGATCCTCAATTTGCAGGACAACCAGGAAGGTTTTATTCATCAGCAATCTCAACTGTGCATCGGATATTCACATCTTGGTTAGCCCTTCAAACACGACTCAGAAATCAGATTGCTGGTCAGACCCGATGGTTAGTGATGCTTCAAAGCGATGATGAGTTAACGATCGCTAGTCAGACTGATATCAATACACTCCGATCGAAAGCCAGCGAACTCCTCGCACAACTGAATGAATCAGTTTTGGAGAGCGACCAACCTGAAGTTAAGAAGAAAACCGAAGTAAGAAAAATAAACAAACATCGAATCAAGCAGGAGCAAATATTTCTCGCACTCTTTTCAAGCTTTATGACGAGACAGAAAATAGCCTGACTCGATGTGCTATCGCTTACCTACTCAAAAACGGTTGCAAACTGCCTGAACAAAATGAAGACCCCGAAAAATTCGCCAATCGTCGTCGTAAAACAGAGGTTCGCCTTGAACGATTGATGAATACGTTCCAAAACACGAGAATTCCAAGAGGACGGTACTTATCCTGGCATACCTGGATAGAAGCGTTAGAGAGGGCAACAAGTCATGTTCCTGAAAACGAAGAGCAAGCAGCTGATTGGCAAGCGAGTCTCCTCACTAAGCCCGCGATCTTGCCTTTTCCTATCAATTATGAAACTAACGAAGATCTTCACTGGTCACTAAACTACAAGGGCAGGCTGTGTGTCAGATTTAACGGTTTGAGCGAGCATTCCTTTGAGGTCTACTGCGATCAAAGGGATCTCCATTGGTTTAATCGGTTTTTAGAAGATCAAGAAACTAAAAAAGCCAGCAAAAATCAGCATTCAAGCAGTTTATTCTCCTTACGTTCTGGACGGATTGCTTGGCAAGAAGGGACAGGTGATGCAGAACATTGGGTAATTCATCGATTAGTTTTATCATGTTCCGTAGATACTGATACTTGGACTCAAGAAGGAACAGAGAAAATCCGTCAAAAAAAGGCGGGCGAATGTGCAAAAGTGATTGCTAGTACAAAAGCTAAAGAAAATCGAAGCCAGAACCAAGATGCTTTTATCAGAGGGCGAGAAAGAATGCTGGAGTTGCTGGAGAATCAATTTCCACGTCCGAGCCATCCTCCCTACAAAGGTCAGCCTTCAATTGTTGCTGGAGTAAGCTATGGACTTGATAAACCTGCCACTTTAGCCATTGTTGATATCCAGACGGGTAAAGCTATCACCTATAGGAGCATCCGTCAAATTCTAGGCAAGAATTACAAACTCCTCAATCGATATCGCCTAACACAGCAACGTAACGCTCACAAGCGTCACAACAACCAAAGAAAAGGAGGTTCTAACCACCTCAGAGAATCTAACCAAGGACAATATCTAGATCGATTGATCGCTCATGAAATTGTAGCAATCGCTCAAGAATATCAGGTAAGTAGCCTCGCACTTCCTGACCTTGGTGAGATTCGAGAGATTGTTCAAAGCGAGGTTCAAGCAAGAGCAGAGCAAAGAATTCCGGGTTCTATAGAACAACAGCGACAGTATGCTCGCCAGTACCGAGCAAGTGTTCATCGTTGGAGATACGCTCAATTAACCCAATTTATTCAAAGCCAAGCAGCTCAAGTTGGCATTTCGATTGAGATTACGAAACAACCTCTTTCAGGCACTCCTCAAGAGAAAGCAAGAGATCTAGCGATCGCAGCATACCAATCTCGAAAATAAAAATTACTTGCAATTAGTTCAAGTGTATTTTATAAATAGAGTGCGCCGTGGTTCATGCTAGCAATAGTCTCTGTGCCATCGACAATTAGGAGCTAGTTTGACTATCGGAAGATGGTCTTGCTTTCTGGCTCAGGTTAACTGTCTACCTCGAAGTTGGGTGCGCTCCCAGCAAAAGGGTGCGGGTCTACCGCAATGCTGGTTAGCCCATCTCACCTCCGAGCAAGGAGGAATCCACCCCTAACTTTTAACTTGTTGGCGAACCGAAGCGGGGTTAAAACCCCTGAGAAGTTTGACAATTCATGCAAATCAATCCCTTCAGCAGCTTTCCACAGCCTTAGGCTGCAGAAAGTATCCGCTTTAAAGGGGTTTGCCAAAACTATGTTTGAAGAGCATACTATGGCTGCACTTTGAATGGCATCGTTTCATCCAGATTTGCGGCAAGGGGATGATTGAAAGACTTGATAATACATGGTTTTGAAAAATGACGCATCGTTTCATCCAGATTTGCGGCAAGGGGATGATTGAAAAAAAACCTCTTCTGAAGCAGTCAAATGTGTTGCGACGCCTTGGTTTCATCCAGGTTTGCGGCAAGGGGATGATTGAAGAGTAACTTAATCTTTTGGCGACTTTATAGACACAATTGATAGTAGGTGGATTGAAAGGACTGCCTGACCCTGGGATTTAATTTAGAAACAGTTGCCTCTCGTCGTAATGAGCAGAGCTGCGTTCGTCTGAACTTGGGTAGAGGCGGTACTGTAACTGTAAAATGCTGAAGTAGATAAGAATTTGAATCAACATTCAATCGCTTGAAATTCTAATGACAAGAATTTGTTAACAAAGGATTTTTTATTTTCGACGACAAGAGTCTGTTACAAGGACATCAATTTGTTAACGATGACAAATAAAGTGTTATTCGACAATAGGGCTTGTCGAAGAAATGGAAAAAATTGCCTGACTCTTAAAAGCCCCCAGAGTCAGGCAGTCTACCTGTAAGGACGCTTTTAGCCGGATAGACTAAACAAGCTTAGTTGCCCCCTAGTTGCTTAGCGTCTCCGATCGCGTTCCTCAGATTTAAGCCCATTGTCGATCATCCGAAGAGGGAATCCCCTCACAGAAAGTACCGAATTTTAGTCTAAATTAACAGTAGACTGCGAAGATGAACCCGTGTTTTCTCCCTGCACAGTCAGGCAAAATCGATCTAGGCAACCTAAGAAGCCTGACGAGCAATCGCTCTACTCGATATTAATTGAGGTTGGAGCTGAGCCACCTGGGGATGTATAGCTACTGACAGAAACTTTGCGGAAATCAGTGTAGAGCTTGTCGCGCCAGTTGAAGAATGGATCGAAAATGCTAACGTCGGCAATGCCCGCAACACCTTTACCCTTAAGCGATGCTGGAATATCTAGATAGCCCCCGATCGGGAATTTGGCGTACATTGATAATCCGGCAACTGCAAAGTCTGCCAAAGTTGGACTGTCTCCGACTAAATAAGGTTGCTCCATTAGGATGAGGGAAAGGGCGGTGAAGCTGCGTTTTAGTGCGTCTGTTGCTTCTTTCACGGCATCAGGCCCCATGCCAACACCCGATCCGAGTACACCGAGAAATTCACCTGGAATTGCGCCGACTAAGTTCTTCAATAAATCTGGTGTTGAAGCGGGTAGAACAGCGGTGCGGAAGCTTTGATTTTGTGAAAGTGAACCGATCAAACCTTTACGCGCATTGATCGCCAGGGATTCGTCTGCCCATTGTTCTATCAGTAAGACTTGTCCTTTTTGCTTCGGATCGGCTGGGATAATTGGCTTTTCGGGATATTTTCGATCGAGATATTCCGCGATCGCTGTGGAATCTGGGATAATCTCGCTGCCGTCTTTGAGTACGGGAACTTTGCGCTGTCCTGACAGTTGAAAGAGTTCAATTTGTCCGATTCCCGGGGTTACTTCTATTTTGCGATAAGGCAAGCCTTTATAGTCAAGAATCAATCGCACCTTTTCTGCAAAATGCGACATTTCAAATTGATATAGCTCTAGCATAATGATTTCCTCAGAAAATTGCGCGACCACTCCCTAACATAAAACTAAACTCTCAGAAGATCATCTAATTCGTGTAGGGATATCCGTCTTCATGCGATTTGAGCCTGGCGCATTCGGCTTAAGAAAGCGGTTAAACGATCGCTTTGCGGATTAGTCAGGACTTCTCGCGCTGATCCTTCTTCCATCACGCGACCTTGGTCGAGGAACATCACTCGACTTGCCACCTCTCGCGCAAACTGAATTTCATGCGTGACCACGACCATCGTCATTCCGCGTTCTGCAAGTCGGTGCATAACGGATAGAACTTCGCCGACTAATTCGGGGTCAAGGGCGCTGGTCGGTTCATCAAACAGCATGGCTTGAGGTTCCATACAAAGGCTACGGGCGATCGCAACGCGCTGCCGTTGTCCACCGGAAAGCTGTTCGGGGTAAACATCGATTTTGTCGCTGAGTCCGACTTCTTGGAGATAATATCGCGCCCGATCGATGCTGTCTCGACGCGATAGTTTCAGGACTTGCTGTGGCGCTAGAGTGAGATTTTCTAAAACGCTGAGGTGTGGAAAGAGGTTGAATTGCTGAAATACCATGCCGATGCGCGATCGAACTTGTTTTAATTCATGGTTTGAGAGGTCCGATCGCGAGATTTCTAGCTCATTGATCACAATTCGTCCCCGATCAATGACTTCTAATCGATTTAAACAGCGTAGTAAGGTGCTTTTTCCGCAGCCCGACGACCCGATAATGGATAGCACTTCGCCCGCAGCAACATAGCCACTAATACCTTTTAGCACTTGCAGCGCACCGAAGCTCTTTTCAACCTGGTCGAACTGAATCGCGTGTGTCATAAGACGTAGAGTATCCGCGTTTTGCGATCGATACATATCTCTTTAGACAGAGTTAGATCGATTCAAACTGATTGATTAATAAAAGATCATTCAAAGTAATGTTTATGCTGAGAGCGCGATCGATTTGGCTGGCTTTGATTTGTACATTGCTTGTGGTTTTGCATCCAGTTCGCACACTGAGTCAATCGACGTTAACGGTTGCCGTTGAGCCTGTTTACGCGCCGTTTGAATTTCGCAGCCAGTCGGGAGAACTACAGGGATTTGATATTGATATCATTCGGGCGGTGGGGAAAGCTGCCGGATTTGGGGTGAACTTTCAAAGCATCTCGTTTGATGGCATTATTCCAGCTTTGCAAGCGGGAACTGTCGATGCAGCAGTCGGAGCGATCACGATTACGCCTGCACGATCTCAGGTTGTTTCTTTTTCTCGTCCTTATTTCAAGGCAGGTTTAGGGATTGCCACTCGCACCAATACGCCGAATATTAATACGCTTGAAGACCTGCAAGGTAAATCGATCGCGGTTCAAATCGGAACGACAGGTGCTCTCGCCGCCCAGAAGGTTCCGAATGCTCAGATTCGGACATTTAATGAAGCTGTGTCAGCACTGCAAGAACTGAGCAATGGGAATGTGGTTGCAGTGGTTCACGATGCCCCAATTTTGCAATATGCACTTAAAACTGGGAGCTTAAAGAATCTGCGAGTTAGCAATCAGCTTTTAACTTCTGAGTATTACGGTATTCCAACTCCAAAAGATTCGCCGAACTTAGCCCGGATCAATCAAGGGCTGGGAACGATTCTAAACAATGGAACCTATGCTGAGATTTATCGAAAATGGTTTAACGCTGAACCGCCAGCGTTGCCTGAGACGATTGCGACCGGGGAACAACAAGCGCGATCGAACTGGCTCACCGTGATGCAAAATGCGCTGCCAGCCTTACTCACGGGAGCGATTGTCACGATTCAATTGGCTGCGATTTCAGTGGTGATCGGCTTAGTGGCAGGATCGCTGATTGGAATTGTTCGATTGTCTAAAGTTAGTGTGCTGCGATGGTTAGCAAGGGCTTACATTGATTTTTTCCGGGGAACACCGCTGATTGTTCAGATTTTCATGATTTATTTTGGTATTCCTGCGGTGGTCAAAGATCTCGGACTGGAATTTACGTTCGATCGCTTTGTTGCTGCGGTGGTCGCTTTGAGTCTGAACAGTGCGGCTTACATTGCTGAGATTGTGCGGGCGGGAATTGCGTCGATCGACGTTGGACAAACCGAAGCGGCGGAATCGCTCGGTTTAGATGCGACCCAAACTTTGCGACATATTATCTTTCCGCAAGCGTTTCGTCGGATGCTGCCGCCGTTGGGGAATGAGTTCATTACTTTGCTGAAAGATACCAGTTTGGTCGCAGTCATCGGATTTGAAGAACTATTCCGACGCGGGCAATTGATTGTGGCTGAGAACTATCGACCGTTTGAACTGTATGCGATCGTTGCGCTGATCTATCTTGCATTAACGCTACTTTCGTCTCAGGGCTTTAGCTATTTAGAACGGCGCATGAATCCGACTCAGCAACGGCGGACGGTGAAAAAACGCGATCAAGCGCTCGATCGTGCTTCAGTCTAATTCGCCAATGCCCTTTAGAATAGAGTGTGGTTTTTTGAAACGAAGGGCACGATTGATGCGGCTATCTCAGATGCTACTGGTCACTTTGCGGGAAGATCCAGCAGAGGCAGAAATTCCCAGCCATAAGCTTTTGGTGCGAGCGGGTTATGTTCGGCGGATTGGTAGCGGGATTTATGCGTATATGCCGCTAATGTGGCGGGTGCTGCAAAAAATTTCTCACATTGTGCGCGAGGAAATGAATGCAGCAGGCGCACAAGAAACCTTATTGCCGCAGTTGCAGCCTTCGGAATTGTGGAAAGAGTCGGGGCGCTGGGATACTTATACGAAAGCGGAAGGAATTATGTTTGCGCTGGTCGATCGTCAGGAACGCGAACTGGGTTTAGGCCCCACGCATGAGGAAGTAATTACGACGATCGCTCGCGATATGATTCGCTCTTATCGTCAACTGCCGCAAAATCTTTATCAGATTCAAACGAAATTCCGTGATGAAATTCGTCCTCGATTTGGCTTGATGCGGGGGCGGGAATTCATCATGAAAGATGCGTATTCGTTTGATGCTGATGAAGAAGGGCTGAAGAAAACCTATCAAAAAATGCACGATGCCTACTGCAATATTCTTCGCAGAACAGGCTTAGAATTTCGTGCGGTCGATGCAGACTCAGGCGCGATCGGTGGCTCTGGTTCGCAAGAATTTATGGTGTTAGCAGAAGCAGGAGAAGACGAAGTTCTCTACACCGATGATGGCAAATACGCGGCAAACGTAGAGAAAGCGATCGCCCTTCCCCCCGATGCGGAAGCTTCACCGTTTACAAACTACAAGAAATTAGAAACACCGGGAACGGCAACGATCGAGAAGCTTTGCCAATTCTTGAAGTGTTCTCCGACTAATGTGGTTAAAAATGTTCTCTATCAAGCTGTATTCGATAGTGGCATGACGGCATTAGTATTAGTTCACATCCGAGGTGATCAAGATGTGAATGATGTGAAATTGCAGAATGAACTGACAAAGATCGCCGATCGTTTCGGTGGAAAAACGATCATTTCGCTCACGGTTCCTGATGCGGAAACTCAGCAAAAGTGGGCAGCAAAATCGCTACCGCTTGGCTATATTTCTCCTGGGATTTCTGATAGCTATATTCAACCGAGCAAAGATATTTCACCGAAGTTTGTTCGATTCATTGATCAAACTGCCGTCGATTTAGAGAACTTTGTTACAGGGTCAGATGAATCTGACTATCACGTAGTCGGTGCCAACTGGGGCAAAGAATTTCAGAAACCAGATCGGGTCGTGGATGTGCGAAAAGCGAAAGTCGGCGATCGTGCCGCTCACGATCCAACCCAAACGTTAAAAACTGCACGCGGCATCGAAATCGGGCACATCTTCCAACTTGGAACCAAGTATTCCAAAGCGATGAATGCAACCTATACGAATGAACAAGGCGAAGAGATGCCCTTAGTCATGGGCTGTTATGGCATTGGCGTTTCGCGGTTGGCTCAGGCTGCGATCGAGCAGTCTTACGACAAGGATGGAATTGTTTTACCCGTTGCGATCGCGCCTTATCATGCGATCGTGGTGATTCCGAATGTGAACGACGCGGATCAAGTCAGCGCAGCAGAAAAGCTCTATACCGAGTTGAATCAAGCAGGCGTTGAAACCTTGCTCGACGATCGCAATGAAAGAGCAGGAGTCAAATTCAAAGATGCGGAATTAATTGGAATTCCTTACCGGATTGTGACAGGTAAATCTTTGAAAGATGGCAAAGTTGAACTGGTGGCACGATCGACCAAAGCAGTACAAGAGGTTGCGATCGGTGATGTGGTTTCGACCTTAAAGGAGGCAATCGCAAACGCAATGCGCTAGAAGGCAACCTTAGGCGATGTGCAACTTTCAGATCAGCATAGGAAAACTCCATTCTTAAGTTTTCGATCGAAACCAAACGACAAAAGCAGGTGAGACGTTATTCTATCGAGAAGTTCATCATCGCAGTCTATTGTTGCATGGACGATGGATTTGTCGCACGTCAGCGATCTCGCCTGACAAAAAATGGGTCACTGTACAATAATAAAAACCGACAGCTTCCTGAGAAACCTGTCGGTCAGTCGTGTGTTCCCTGTTGATGACTCGGCTAAAGTTGAGTCTTCTACAGTATGTCTGCGGTCAATCATACCTTGAGTGATTAGGATCATACAAGGCAGTAATCATAATCACAGGCAGCTTATCGACCGCTAAAGGCTGCATCAAATCGGCGATTGATCTCTTCCCAGTTCAATACATTCCACCAAGCATTGAGGTATTCGGGACGACGGTTCTGATATTTCAGATAGTAAGCGTGTTCCCAGACATCATTACCCATAATCGGGGCATGTCCCTCAGTCAGCGGGCTATCTTGGTTCGGTGTGGAAATGATTTTGAGATCGCCTTGAGCCGATCGAACTAACCAAACCCAACCGCTACCAAATCTCTTCACGCCCGCATCATTAAACTGCTGCTTGAAGGCATCAAAGCTACCAAACGTATTATTAATTTCTTGGGCGATCGCACCTGTCGGCTCACCTCGACCATTCGACCCCATAATTTCCCAGAACATCGTGTGATTGACGTGCCCCCCGGCATTGTTGCGAACCGCAGTCCGCATATCTTCAGGAACTTGATTTAGATCAGTCACGAGTTCTTCAACCGACTTGCTTTGCAGATCGCTGTATTTCTCGATCGCAGCGTTCAAGTTATTCACGTAAGCAGCATGGTGCTTGTCGTGGTGAATCTGCATCGTAGTGGCATCGATGTAAGGCTCTAGAGCGTCGTAAGCATAAGGGAGCGGTTGCAATTCAAAAGCCATGTGAAAGTTCTCCAGAATGAGTTGTGAGGAAACTTGTCTAGCTGGTGTGTCGTCTCAGCTTCAATATTCAAATCATAGTCATTCTGAGTTTAGGTTGCATTAGAGAATCCGTATAACTTGAGTGGGTTAACCGTACAAAACAGCGCTTGAATCCTCGGTTTTCTTTTATTACGAAGATTAATATTAGCGTCAATTCGACGGATTTTCCCGCTGCATTTAGGCTCGGTCGTGCCCCCTAAATTCCCCAGAATGGGTAATTTAGACGGTCGGGAGAACTCATGAGACTGGGAAATTTTGCTTCTCCAAGCCCCCCACTTTGGGGGATTTAGGGGGCAACGCGCAGATCTAAACGTAGTCAAGAATTTGCATCGATCTCACGTTAATATTATTGAGTCCTATTCTCAATAAAAGGAATACAATAAAAAAGGGGCTTCCTGCCCCTCTTGCGAAATCTTCAAGTTTCAACCCTGCTCTACATACCTGACAAAGATTTCAACACCCATTCCCAAGACCGTCTCATCAAAATCAAATCGCGGATGATGATGTGGATAATCTAGTCCAATTTTTGAATTGGCAGAACCCAGGAAAAAATAACAGCCTGGAACTTCCTGCAAAAAGAATGACATATCCTCGCCGCCCATCGTCTGACAGTTTGGCACAACGCCGATCGGCGACTCGACTACAGTTTCAGCCACCGATCGCACCCTGTCCGCAACTGCACCATCATTGATCACGGGCGGATACAGCGGCTGATAATTCAATTCGTAAGTCGCTCCATGCGCCTGACAAATACCCGCTACAATCTGCTCAATCCGCTGCTTAAAGTAGCCTGCATAGTTCGGATTGAAATAGCGCACAGTTCCTTTAAGGTGGGCTGAGGCGGCAATCACATTACAAGCATTTCCGGCGTGAAAGGCACCCACCGTGACAACCGCAGGCTCGATCGGATCAATATTTCGCGCCACGATCGTTTGCAGCGCATTTACCACTTGCGCCCCGACGACGATCGAATCGATCGTTTGCTGCGGAATTGCGCCGTGTCCACCTTTACCCAGAATAATCACCTCAAACGTCTCAACGGCTGCCATTAATGCGCCTGTCCGAACGCCAACCGTTCCGAGCGGTAAATTATTCCACAAATGCAATCCAATAATCGAATCAACCGTTGGATTTTTGAGAACGCCTGCCTCGATCATCGGTTTTGCCCCACCTGGCCCTTCTTCCGCAGGCTGAAAAATGAACTTAACGGTACCCGGAAAATCGCGATGCTGAGACAAGTAATAAGCAGTTCCAAGCGCGATCGTCACATGCCCATCATGTCCGCAAGCGTGCATCACGCCGTCATGCTGTGATTTATACGAAACATCATTCTGCTCCTGAATTGGTAGCGCATCCATGTCGGCGCGAATCGCTAACACGCGACCGGGGCGATTTCCCGCGATCGTTGCGACAATTCCCGTTCTTGCAATTCCGGTTTGGTGGGGAATCCCCCACTGCTTGAGTTTTTCGGTGATAAACTCGGCGGTTAACTCTTCTCGAAAACCGAGTTCTGGACGCTGGTGTAATTGTCTGCGCCAAGTGACCAGTTGGGCTTGGAGTGATCGAATCTCAAGTCGAATCTGAGAGAGATCAACCGAAGGTGAACTCAAAAAAGTAGAAACCATAGGTAGTAGACCGTTGTGTAAGGAGCGACGATATGAAGATAGTCATTCTAATTTAGCCACCCTAAAGACATTATTTTATTTTGTCGGATTGGCGATCGAAAAAACTAGGTGCCGCTTCAGTGCCACCCGCTCTACAAGCATATTCGACGAATCAACCGAGCAACTCAATTGCTCAGGCGCATCAAACGTTCGAGTCTTTTTCAAATCGAACAATGTCATCCTCACCCAGATATTCACCGTTCTGCACTTCGATCATCACGAGCGGAATCACACCTGGATTTTCCACTCGATGCGGCGTTCCCATCGGTACGTAGGTGGACTGCTTCTGCATCACCATTTTCTCTTCGCCGTTGCAGATTACTTTTGCCGTTCCAGAAACCACGATCCAATGTTCGCTGCGGTGATAGTGCATTTGAGTGCTGATGTGCGCTCCCGGCTTGATCTCAATTCGGTTGATCCGATAGCGCTTCGCATCTTCTAAAAGCGTCACCGTTCCCCAATGCCGAATTTCCGTTACGTCCTCAGCAGCGCGATCGCTCACTGTGTCTTCAGAGCGTTGGTTCTTCATAGAAAATAGAAATGTCTAGGTACTCCACTGTCTAAATCATGCAGCAAAAAACAGCATTATCCGCCTAAAAGTCGAAGTAAATGTATCGGCTTCCTGCCTCTGGGGCAAGCTGCCAAACGATGTAGAAGTAGATCGGAATTAGCAGCAATTTCAGATGCCAAGTCAGATTTAGCTTTAATCCCCGCTGCAAGGTATAAGTCAGCAGCATTACCAGCGCGATCGCCGCAAACAGAATGGCAATTTGCAGTGGATACAGTCCGACTGCTTCCCCGTAAACCTTCTGGGCATACTGCACGTCGGCAGTGTAGCCCCATAAGCGCTGCAACACTTGCCAAGCTGAATCGACATTCGGCAGGCGGAAGAACACCCAGGACACAAACACCAATCCTTGTGTCAGTGCCCATCCCACCAGTACACCAGGCAAACTTGACCAGAACACCTCGATCCAGGTGAACTGTTTAGCGATCGTGTGATTAATCCGATGAATCGCGAGTCCTAAGCCATGAATTCCACCCCAAGCAATGAATCCCCAGGCTGCTCCGTGCCAAACTCCCGCAATCAGCATGATTAGAATCAAATTCAGGCAAGTCCGTATCAATCCCTGACGCGATCCACCCAGCGGGAAATAAAGATAGTTCCGCAGCCAATCGCCCAGCGTCATGTGCCAACGCCGCCAAAAGTCAGCCAAACTTGTGGTTAGGTAAGGAAAATTGAAGTTCTCCGGTAGCTCAATCCCTAACAGCAACGCACTCCCCCGCGCCACATCGACATACCCGCTGAAATCGAGGTAAAGCTGAAAGCCATAGGCGACGATCGCGATCCACAAGTCTGTACTCCCGGCTCTTTGGATGTTGTCAAAACTGAGGTTGACCAACCCATTCAGACGATCAGCAACCAACCCCTTTTTAATCGCACCGCAGGCAATGAGCCAGAGTCCTTCGGTGATTTGGGGCATTTTTGGCGCTGCGATCGCGCTGAACTGAGCTGCGAATGGGTGGTAGCGCGTAATCGGGCCTGAGATTAATTTCGCAAAGAATAGTTTGTACGCTGCAAAATCGAGAAATCCTTTTGCCGCAGGCGCACCACGATAAACATCCACTAGGTAAGCAATACACTCAAAACAAAAAAAGCTAATTCCCAGCGGCGCGATCAAATGCACATCTGCCCAATTTGCGTTCTGCTGGAGGTTCGGAAGGTTAAACGTCGTGCCGATCGTCGAAAAAATAAACGGCACATACTTAAATCCAAGCAGCAACAGTACATTGAGAAAGATGCCGCCACACAATACCCGCAGTCGCCGCCGACTCCAATCTGCCTGAGCAAACTGCCAATCTTCGATTCTCCAATCAAGCGGCACGGACATCGCTCGCCCTAACCAGTAGTTAACCCCTGTCGCCACCAGCAACAGCGGAATATACTGCGCTTGCAGCGACGCATAAAAGACCAAACTGGTGAGAAACAGCAGCCACGATCGCAGCCACGTCGATCGTGCCGACCAAAACACTCCGATCACACACAGCAGAAAAACGGCGTACAGCGGGGAAAGAAATTGCATAGCGCCCGAAAACTCGATTCGCGTCTAGTGTACTGGTAAAGTTCCAGGTCAGTACAATTTGCCAAAAAAAAGCAGCCCGAAAGCTGCGATCTCAGATATCAAGAATGGTCTAAATAAAGAGATCAGCGCTGCTAAAAGCGCGATCGTCACGTCAATAAAATGATGGATTTTCAGGACTCCAGCCCACACTGGCGATTTCTAGTGTGCGTTCTCTTGAAGCAATTCCCCGCGCAGAATGGACACTCTAATAACCGTCCCAGATTCCCTGCCTGATCCGGGTTTTGCCTAGCCATAATAAACCCAGCGTTTAACTGTCCCTTGCCCTGCTGCTCATTCGAGTGCAGGGCAGTTTTGTTTTAAGCCGCAATCTGGTCGGTTAATTTCGGTGCAATCAATTCTGTCCGGGCTGCGGCAAGACAACGACCGCAACCACATTTATAAGCAGCAAGTCGGGCAGAGGGTTTTTGAGAAGTAGATTGAGTTCCAGGGGTAGAGGCGGTGATTGCGGCGTTTATGGGTGGTGAATAGGGTTGGACTGCGCCAAAATTCACGTTCCAGCCCAAATCCCGCAGCGATCCGAGCGTCAAACTGCTCAAGGGCATTAATGTGCCAGCGACTTCAGCGAATGGGGTCATCAGTTCGGTATCAAATCGCGTTTCATCCCAGTGGTAGAAGATTTGCGGCTCGATCGGAATTGCAGTCGGCGTAAAGCTGCCAATCAGGTCGCCATATGCTGCGCCTGCGTAGCTGTCTGCACGATAGGTGGCAGTGGCGCGATCGATCCAGTCTTTTCCAGCGGTTTCGGTTGAGCCGTCCGTAAACGAGAAGCGTAACGGTTGCCAAATCGTGCCGAAGCCGAGAACATGCGCGAATTCATGAATCATGATGTCACGCAGATAGAGCGGATTGGCGTTAAATTCGGCGAGTCTGCGTGTGTTTAAGGTGCTACTGCCGCGAGTGATTACAAGATTATTTGCGGCATCGAGTGTCAGCGAAGGCCCAGATAGCGCTAGCGTTCCGGCATCTGCTGTGCCGTCTTGAGCCATTAGGTTCTGTCCGATGAGCGCGATCGGCAGGATATTTGACTGAGTGATGGCGCTGCGGCTGAGAATTGCGCTTTCCCAAAACTTTGCGGCTTGATTAATCGCATCTCGCGCTGCGGAGGTGAGTCCGTTCAGAGAGTCGGCAAAATTGAGCTGAATGCGAAACTGCTGATCATCACTGGCAGCGGCGGTGAAGTTTGTAGAAACGGTAAAATCAGCGGCTTGATTGTTGTAGCTCAGCACCTGTACAAAGTAAGCGCCGGGGGCGATGAATCTGCGAATTGATTCGTCTTTTAAGCCGCGTTCCCATTGCCATGCCAGAATTTCGCCGTTGTCGATCGCGCCATTGCCATTTGCGTCTTGAATCAAACGCACGTCTGCGTCGCCTGTAAGTCCAGTCAGCCCAGCCGTGAAAATGCCAGACTGACCGATCGTAAAGCGATAGAAATCATTGAGGTTATTTGCATCGACGCGATCGCGGCGAGAGAAGGTTGGCGCTTGGTTTTCAGCGGTGGCTAGACTGCTGTTGCTGATGGGGGCTTTGGGGGGCGAAACCGTTTGTGTGGGCGTGATGAGCGGGGAGGTCGAGCGTTCGAGCGCGGCGATCGGCTGCCAGTTTAATTCGGATTCGGTCAGGACGGTCGCAGAATTGCTTACACTGCCGTTTTGCACAAACCAGGCAAGTAGTTCTCCGGTCGAGGAATTGCGCCAGAGTAAATCGATCGTGTTGTCGCGGTTAAGATCGGCTGCGGCTAAGGCCTGCCAAGCGGAACTGATTGAGTTTCCGGTTCTAATTCCCGTGCGCTGTGTGCCGTTGTATAACCAGAACTGTGTTTCACCGGTGCGATCGTTACGCCAAAACAAGTCGGAACTGCCGTTGCCGTTGAAGTCTCCCAAGCCTGTCAGCTTCCAATCTTTGCTGGGAGCCGGATTCAAGAATACTCCCTGAGCCAGTTTTCCCTGATTGAGTAACCAGGTCGCGGTTTCTCCTGTGCTGGGATTGAACCAAACTAGATCGGGAGCGCGATCGGCATTCTGATCTGCGATGCCTTGAACCCGCCAGTCGCCTGCTCCACTGGAGCCGATAAATGCTCCAGATGCAAGCCTTGTGTTGTTGAGAAACCAAAGGGCTGCTTGTCCGTCACGTCGATTGTGCCAAATGATATCCGTAGAGCCGTCGCTGTTGAAATCGGCTAAGCCTCCGATGTACCAACCTCCGCCTCCGGCGGTGCCAAGCGCGATCGATTGAACTGCCCCGTTATTCTGTTGCCAGATTCTGACAGCTCCAGTTTGGGAGTTAAACCACAGTAAGTCTTGCTGTCCGTCGCGGTTAAAATCAGCAATGCCCGAAACTTGCCAGTTGTCATCGGTTTCGGTGGGCAAGTCTTGACGAATGACGGGGGTAGAGCCATTCACCGACCAGATTTGCGATGCGCCCGTTGCGGCGTTGCGAGAAAGTAGAGTCGCAACTGTAGAAGCACTGCTGAGTTGGAGCGCGGATCGAAGTCCTTGATTTTGTGGCGCGATCGAGGTCTGCAACGTTTTTTTTTCAGCAGTAGAGCTTAAACCCAGCAGGGATGCCGACGAATCGACCAGATTCGGCAAAGAATTAGTACACATGGTTGCTTCTCCTACCGCTCAGGTTTTTCCGTTCGGACATATTTTCACTAAAAATAAGGCAACACCGTTGCCCAATCCCGTTATTCACTCGTTTACTCATAACTGACCAAGAGAAACCACGCTGGAGCGCGATCGTTCGGAATCTCCACGACCTAGTTTTTTGCGAGGTTTAACAATTAACCAAAGAAGGCTGGTAGATTCACGTACCCTTGGCGAACATTCTATTCGCAAAACTGTTTAGTTTTTAAGCTCACTCGATGAAGATTTCACGAAGTGATTACAAATAGTAGGTGAAGTTACAGTAATCGGAGAATAAATGGGTAGCGATACGGTTGACCTGGATTATCAAGCACCTTAACGATCGCGAGAATCGGCAGTAGCCAGCTACAGATCAGCAGTCCGCCTCCAATAATGAGCGCGATCGGGATGCCAATGACAGTGGCGAAGAAAAGACTTGCCAGAATGCCATAAGCGAACAAATTGATATGAAAGTTTAGTGCTTCGCGGGCGTTGTCTTTAATTACCCAGTCGTCGGTGATGAGCAGAATGACGATCGGGATGCCAATGGATACGATCGTGGCGCTGAAGAAAATCGAGCCGTGACAGAGTGCAGAGAGGAGTTTTTGGCGATCAGTGGTTTGCATGAGTTCAGATTCAACTTATCGCTTCTGAATCTAGCTACAATCGCGCTGAATTTGTCGCTATCTTTAAAGTATTGTGATGTACTGGGATTTCCCGCACTAACATTTCCCGCACTAACATTTCCCGCACTAACATTTCCCGCATTAACTTAGAGACAACAGCATGGCGATCGAACTTGAATCCGAATTGCAAAAAGCCGTAGAGCGGCGACGAAATTTCGCGATTATCTCTCACCCAGATGCCGGAAAGACGACTCTGACCGAAAAGCTGCTGCTGTACGGAGGAGCGATTCACGAAGCGGGCGCAGTCAAGGCGCGTCGTGCTCAACGCCACGCGACCTCCGACTGGATGGCGATGGAACAACAGCGGGGAATTTCGATCACTTCAACGGTGCTGCAATTTGAGTATCAGGCGTGTCAGATTAATTTGCTCGATACGCCCGGACACCAAGATTTTAGTGAAGATACGTATCGCACTCTAGCGGCAGCAGATAATGCGGTGATGCTGATCGATGCGGCAAAAGGCTTGGAGCCTCAGACCCGCAAGTTGTTTGAAGTCTGCCGGATGCGATCGCTGCCGATTTTTACCTTTGTGAATAAGCTCGATCGTCCTGGACGCTCTCCGATCGAACTGATGGATGAGATTGAGCAAGAGTTAGGGATGCAGACTTATGCGGTGAATTATCCGATCGGTATGGGCGATCAGTTTAAGGGCGTGTTCGATCGTCGCACTCGACAGATTCACTTGTTTGAGCGCAGTCTGCACGGAAAGCGAGAAGCGGCGAATACGGTGGTTGATTTAGGTGATCCGAATATCGAAGCGCTTTTGGAGAAGGATCTTTATTATCAGTTCAAGGACGAATTGGAACTGATTGAAGGGATCGGCTCAGAATTTGATCTCGATGCGATTCACAGCGGTCAAATGACTCCGATCTTTTTCGGGAGTGCGATGACGAATTTCGGGGTGGAGTTGTTCTTAAATTCGTTCTTGGATTATGCGCTGAAACCGGGAACGCATCACAGTACCAAAGGTGAGATCGAACCAACGTATCCGGAGTTCTCTGGCTTTGTGTTTAAGCTTCAGGCGAATATGGATCCGAAACACCGCGATCGTGTCGCTTTTGTGCGGGTCTGTTCTGGCAAGTTTGAGAAAGATATGGTGGTGAGCCATGCGCGAACCGGGAAAACGGTGCGGTTATCGCGTCCTCAGAAGCTATTCGCTCAAGATCGCGAGGTGATCGAAGAAGCGTATCCGGGAGATGTGATCGGGTTGAATAATCCGGGGGTGTTCGCGATCGGGGACACGATTTACATGGGACAGAAACTAGAGTACGAGGGCATTCCTTGCTTTTCACCGGAGCTCTTTGCGTTCTTGCGAAATCCGAATCCGTCGAAGTTCAAGCAGTTTCGTAAGGGTGTTTCTGAACTGCGCGAAGAAGGTGCGGTTCAAATCATGTATTCGGCGGATGAAGCGAAACGCGATCCGATTTTGGCAGCGGTTGGACAGTTGCAGATGGAAGTGGTGCAATTCAGGCTGCAAAACGAATACGGGGTAGAGACGACCGTTGAGTATCTGCCGTATACGGTGGCGCGCTGGGTGGATGGCGGTTGGGAAGCCCTGCAAAAAGTGGGGCGGATTTTTAACACGCTTGCTGTAAAAGATAGCTGGGAGCGTCCGGTCTTGCTTTTCCGCAACGAGTGGAATTGTCAGCAGCTTCAAGGGGATCATCCGGAGTTGAAGCTGAGCGCTATCGCGCCTGTGGTGGCTGGGAAGCAACCTGTGGATATTTAGCGCGCTGCGATTGGGGCGGATAGCTGCCCCCTAAATCCCCCACTCGTGGGGGACCTTGAGGAAGAGAAAATACCTTAATCGAAAGGCATACCTTGTTCCTAAGGCCCTGGGAAACAACTCGTTTGTTGACTCAGGGGTTTGTCATTGAATTGCAAGCAAGTTTCCTTTCTTCAAAGCCCTCCACGAGTGGGGGATTTAACAGGCATTTAGCCGAAGCAACCGCAGCGAACCCCTCGATCGACTCAACGCCCCAGCCACTCTGTGACCAGTTCCGGCTGACTCTTCTGGGCAAACACTCGCACCGCATGGTAATTCACCTTCTCGCGCAATCGATACACTTGCTTAATCGGCATATCGAGACGCTGCGCGATCGCTTCTTGCGTTTTACCCTGCAAATACAGTCGCAGCCACTGCGCCGCTTCCGCTCCAATTTTTTCGGTGAGATAGCTCTCAAACTGCAGCACGATCTCGCTTCGGAGTTCTTGCTGCTGCTGGAGGCTCTGCTCTTCCTGAAACTGAGCCACCGCCTGCCCATCGAGCAAGCTGACTGAACCTTCGGAATCATCCGGTGCAATCTCTTCGGAGACTAGGCGGATAAAGTCGGCGGCTGGAACTTGAGTCATGCCGCCGCGCTGGGTGCGCTTCTGGTAATTGACAAAGCGATAGACGAGTAGCGGCTGATTGCGAATCGGACGGAGACAATATTCCTCGGTGGCGGTGAGAACGATCGCGTTGCGAAGCCGGGGATCGTTGGTGCATTGAGCAATCCAACTGACCTGCTCCTGCATATATTTATCGTTCTGCAATAAGTCCTGAATCACTTCTTGCAGAACATCGATCACGGTGGTTTGACGATCGCGGGATAAGGCAATCCAGGTACTAATTTTATTTCTGATGACAAAGATGCTTCCTAGACGCTGGATTAAGTTCTTATAAGCGCGCTGGGGGGGCGTTTCATAGTAGCGCTGCACTAGAATGCGATAGCGGTAATCCATTGCCTGAATTTCGATATCAAGGCGCTCTGGCGTGTAGCTATCGAAGCGATCGAGATCCTCACCGAGCAACCATCGGATAATGCTCTCGCGGGTGGTTTCGTTGCTGCGTGGAAGTTCGGTTTGTAGCCGCGATCGCAAGTCGGATGCGATTTGTTCTGCTCGTGTCATGGTTGCCGTCCTCATTACCCTGATATAGAGTGTGCCGCAGAGTTGACCCTAAAATCACTTACCCGATCGGGTAAGGCTGTGATCTAAATTCGCTCAGCTTGACCCATTGACTGAGGTTTTTAGTATAAAACGTTTCTTAGGGGCTTCTACTCACTTACGACATGCTTCTTGACTCTAACGACGTGGCGATTCGCTCCAGGGTTTCGGTGAGGTGGGCAATGTGGGAAACTAGCGTGGATTGGTTGTCGGTTAAGGTTTGCAGCGCGTTGGTTAATGCAAAGATTTGTTCACCTTGCTGATCAACTTGCGTGGTGATCGTGTCAATGCGCCCTGACAGTTGCTCGATCGTTTCCGTGGCAGCGATCGTGGTTTCTGCGAGTTCTTGGACGATCGTTGTTAATGCTGCGGTTTCCACGTTGGTTCCTCTTCTCACACAAATTTCGTATCTGTATTGTACTGGGGTCTTTCTACTTCGCTGTTTTGTGCATCTCCGGGAAAGTGAGGAATCGATGATGAAAACGGGGGTAAGATTCTGGGGGTGTTTTCGCGATTTGCAGGGGAACAGTCGATCGGGATCGAAGCTCGATCCCTGGTGTCATTTCTAGGCGGTTTCGCTGGGTTTAGTGGCTTTCTTTTTGGTTCTGCGGAAGCGCTGCCCCATGTCTGCGACCATCGCTTCTAGGCTGGCTCCTTGACCGCTGGCTTTGGCATGACGATAAGCGGTGAGGGCATCTTCATAGGCTTCTGAGCCGATCGCAATGGTGGTGGCATCGACGAGATCGCGTAGTTGCGTCAATGCCATCAAGACGGTGTTGAGGCGATCGTAGGTGCTTAAGTCGCGATCGAATTTTGCGACATCAAACGATCGTGGCAGAAAATCTGCATTTTGCTGAATCACTTCTAAGACTTTTCCGGCAAAGACGCGATTAGCATCTGCCATCCCCAGCATCGCTTTGCGCTCTTCGGCGCTAATGTCCCGCAAATAGGGCATCATCTTGCGGATCTCGGCAATCACGTTGAGAATGACATCGCGATCGGGTTGACTTAAGCCTTCAGGGATGGCAGAAGCGCTGGATTCAATCAATTGAAGGGAAATCGAAGGGGTACTCAGTTCTTTGCTGTTGGTGCTGCTGTCGGTTTTTACTAGGGTCATTCGGGTAGATGCAAGCTTTTGCATCGCTAAACGATAAATCTATCGTTCCCCGGATCGAATGGGTTGATCGCTGCGGCAAACGCGAGCGGAGGATTTTTTTTCGTTGAATGAGTGATTTTAGTTCATCAATGAACTGTTTTAGTGATCCGATGAGCAATTTCAGTTCATCAACGAGCAATTTTAGTGATCCGATGAGCAATTTCAGTTCATCAACGAGCAATTTTAGTGATCCGATGAGCAATTTCAGTTCATCACTGAGCAGTTTTAGCGATCCGATGAACTCTTTTAGTGATCCGATGAGCAATTTTAGTTCATCGTTGGGCTTGCAGGGCGGACGATCGCGACTGCGCCTAGAATTGCATATCTCATCGTCTCTCCTTAGTGTTATCGTCAAGTGCATTCGCCGTGGCTGTCATCCCCATTGTCAACGAGGTTGGGTAGAGCGTTGTGCTGATGAACACTAGCAGTGTACTGAGAGAAACTGTAGGCGGCACAGTTTTGATCGCGATCGCACAAAAAATCCGCAGATCTGCTCATCGAGAGCGATCGTGCGGAATCTAAGTTTCGGTAATCTTACCCGTGTCGTTTTTGATGCCATGCCCAAGCGTGGGTCAGGATCGTTTCGATATCTGCATATTGAGGATTCCATCCCAACATTGATCGCGCCTTTTCTGCACTCCCGACCAATGCAGGCGGATCACCCGGACGACGATCGCACTCGATCGCCGGAATCGGTTTCCCCGTCACCGATCGCGCTGCTTCGATCACTTCCCGCACCGAGAACCCATTCCCATTCCCCAAATTAAACAGTTGAGAATCGCCGCCCTTAAGCAAATAATCCAAGCCCAAAACGTGCGCCTCAGCCAAATCCGTCACATGGATATAATCCCGAATGCAAGTCCCGTCCGGAGTCGGATAATCCGTGCCGTAGATCGAAATCGAATCGCGCTGTCCTAAAGCCGTCATCAGAATCAGCGGGATCAAATGCGTTTCCGGTTGGTGATCTTCGCCTAAGCGACCTTCTGGATCAGCCCCCGCCGCATTGAAGTACCGAAACGCCACCGATTTAAAGTCATATGCCGGATCAAAATCCGCCAACATCCGCTCCACCATCAGCTTCGTTGCGCCATAGGGATTAATCGGATCTTGGGGATGATCTTCGGGAATCGGCACCACCTGTGGCACTCCATAAGTCGCACAAGTCGAAGAAAAGACAAAACGCTTAATTCCCGCCGCCACCATCGCTTCGAGTAGCGTCAGCGTCCCCACCACATTATTGTGATAATACTTACCCGGTTGCGTCACCGACTCACCCACATAGGCATACGCCGCAAAGTGCATCACCGCACTAAACGGACGCGAGGCAAACACCTGATCCAGCAGCTCACGATCGTTCGTATCCCCCTCGATCAGTTCCACCTTCAGAACCGATTCCACAATATCGCGATGCCCGTAAACCAAATTATCGAAAACAACCACTTCATACCCTGCATTTTGCAGAGCAAGAACCGCATGAGAACCGATATATCCGGCTCCCCCTGTGACTAATACGATCGGCTTTTGAGATGACATAATAAACCCTCGCCCAGTTTTAGAATTATTTTTATTTCAAACTGCGCTTTCAGATTCAGCTAGAAAGACGCAAACTTCATCCGGTTCTCTACTCCATCGTCCTATCTGAAGATATCGCGAGTCACCAAAAACAAAATCACCGTAAATACAATTCCTGCCAAAATTAGCTCCATTTGAAGATTCCTCCCATACACCCTTCGGCGCTTGCAACCCGATTGAAACAATGCTGCGATCGTTTCAGAGCCGTTTAGATTCATTTTCAGAACACAGAGGTTCCCTTGTCAGCAAATTCGAGAAGAAATCTATCGCTCAGCCCGAAAACCTCCTACAATCTAGCAATTTTAGGTACAATCCTAGTCTTGAAACAGTTCATTTTCCAGCCCAAGTCTAAGATTAGAGAGTTCGATGGGTGACGATCGAATCATTCAACAGATCAACCACTCTACGTATGAAATTTACTACTTACGGGTAATCTTGAAGCGATAAAGTGTGTCCCTAAATTTAATCGTTTAACGATCGTATTTAGGGGTGAGGAGGAGTAGCGCGATATAAGGGATTGAATAGATGATTCTATTAGTCACTGATGTATTTGTTTTATTGACTCAGGTATTACTCTGGGTCGTGGTGGGTCTATTTGCCTGGTATGTTCTCTTACGGGTGCTACCCAGACCCTTTCTCGGTGGATTGGTGCTGCTGCTGCTAGTGGGCGTAGCAGCATTCACGTTTTATCGGGGTTCGCCCCAAGAAGGGCTAGTTGGCGATATTTTTCGGATTATTGCGATTCCGTTTAGTCCCCTCGGAATTATCCTAATTTTGCTCCTAGTCGCATTTTCAGAACTGCTGCGGGGTGGAAAATTATCGAGAACCGGATTAGTCTTGCTGCGAATTGCGATTCCAGCCTTGTTAATTCTGAGTATTCCAGCCGTGTCGTATTTTCTGGCACAACGCGCCGAAGCTGAAGCGATCGACATTGCCCGCCCTGCTGCCACTGCCGCCCTACCACCGGGAGCGCGGCGCGTCATCGTTGCCCTAGCGCAGGATACGACTCAACTGCAAGTTCGACCGCGATCGCAACCCGTTCCAGCAGCTCCGGCTCCTCCTACTCCGGGCTTGTTTCCGCCGCCTGCCCAGATTCCTGCGGGCGCATTTCCAGTCCTCGCCGATCAGCCCGTGCAACTGACCGAGCGCGGCGATATTTTGACTTATACAAATCAGGTCTATCGAGAAGAGCGAGGACGCGGAACTGATCCGATCGTCATCGTCAGCGCCGGGAGCCGACCGGAGCGGGTGCGTAAAGCTGGAGAAACCAACGATGATGTTTCAGAAGCCGCAGATGCGCGGCGATTTCTGCAAGGATTGGGGGTTCCGGCAGAAGATATTATTGCCGACCCCAACAGCCCAACGGTTCAAAATAGCGCTGTGAATGTGCGTGAGCAGCTGCGGCGTAGAGGTATCAATTTCGGCAATCAGTTGGTGTTAATTAGTTCTGCGATCGAGATGAATCGAGCAGCCTTGACGTTTAATCGCGAGTTCAATAGCAATAACGTGCCGCTCACGGTGATTCCCCGTCCAACGAATTTCTTTACGCTGCCGCCGCGAGAAGCATTCCGAGGTCGGGCGCAAGGGCGGGATGTGGTCGAGCGCAATTTGCAGATTGCCGATCTGTTACCCAGTATTGATGCGCTATCGCTCAGTTCTAAAGTGATTAACGAGTATCTGACTTCTATCTACTATTTCTTACGAGGTTGGATTCGTCCGGTTCGGACGACGCTCTAAACGCTCCAAAGGCTGAAAGCTAGGGGGAGAGGCGAAAGCTTCTCCTTTTTTCTCGTGGAATTTGCTTTTTTATTCGCGCTACCATGAGAAAGTTTCGATGGTAGGTAGAATCATGGCGCGATCGCGTTCCCCGCTGCAAAAACTAGGGTCATATCTTCGCCCACACTGGCGGGATGCAACTTTAGGAGTTTTGGCGCTGTTGGTGGTGAATGCGATCGGGATTTATATTCCGCTCCAGATTCGCGATGCTGTCGATAAACTCGGTGTTGCCTTCAGCGTGAACCAGATCTTGTTTTACGCTGTGCTGATCCTGGTGCTGGCATCGGTGATGTGGGCAGTGCGAATGGCATCCCGAATTCTGCTATTCGGTGTCGGTCGTCAGGTTGAGTTTGACCTGAAGCAAAAGATTTTTAATCACCTCCTAAAGTTAGAACCCGCATACTTTGCAGCGAATACCGTTGGTGATTTAATTAACCGTGCTACTAGTGATGTCGATAACATTCGTCGTCTTTTAGGTTTTGCGGTTCTCAGTTTGGCAAATACACTATTCGCGTATGCGTTAACGCTGCCTGCAATGGTTACAATCAACGCTAAGTTGAGTTTATTAGCGCTTTCGGTGTATCCGTTTATGTTGCTCTTGGTCAGTTTGTTTAGTAACAGACTGCGATCGCAACAGTTAACCGTCCAGGAAGAACTCTCGACGCTGAGCGAACTGGTGCAGGAAGACATGAGCGGCATCGCTCTGATTAAAATTTACGGTCAGGAAGAAAACGAGCGCCGCGCATTCCGGGAATACAATCGATCGCTGTTGAATGCCAATCTCAAACTGGCACTGACCCGGACTACGTTATTCCCAATTTTGCAGGCGATCTCGTATGGCAGTGCATTAATTTTGCTGTGGTTTGGGGGTGGGTTAATCTCGCGGGGCGAAATCACGGTTGGAGATTTTATTGCGCTGTTGATTTTCGTCGAGCGATTGGCGTTTCCGACTGCACTCCTTGGATTTACGATTACGGCATATCAGCGCGGAGAAGTGAGTATCGATCGTATCGAAGCCATTCTCTCGGTTGAACCCACGATTAAAGATGCTTCAGATGCGATTCCCTTACCGTTAGCGCAAGTAAAAGGAAAGCTAAGCGCTCAGGATTTAACCTTTCGCTATCCCGGCGTGTCTCGTCCTAATTTGAATCAGATTAATTTTGTAATTTCTCCAGGTGAAACGGTTGCGATCGTTGGTGCGATCGGTTCCGGTAAATCAACTTTAGCGAACGCATTACCGCGACTGTTAGACATCTCACCAAATCAGCTATTTGTAGACGGATACGACATTACTCAACTGCGATTAGAAGACTTACGTGGCGCGATCGCTTACGTGCCCCAAGAAAGCTTCCTATTCAGCACCACGATCCGCAATAACATTCGATACGGTAAGCCAATGGCGGATCAGTCTGAGGTCGAACTTGCCTCGAAAATTGCTCAAATTCACGGCGAAGTGCTGAACTTTCCGCAGCAGTACGACACGATCGTTGGAGAGCGCGGCATTACCTTATCCGGCGGACAACGCCAGCGAACAGCCTTGGCGCGGGCGCTTTTAGTCGATAGCCCAATTCTGATTTTGGACGATGCGTTATCGAGCGTGGACAATCAGACTGCGACGCGGATTTTAAGAAACCTCTCTGAAGGAACCGTTCGCAAAACGGTGGTATTCATTTCGCACCAACTTTCCGCCGCAGCAATGGCAGATCGCATCTTTGTGATGGATCAAGGGCGCATTGTGCAGATCGGCACTCACCTTGAACTGATTAACCAAGCCGGACTGTATCGATCGCTCTGGGAACAAAACAAACTAGAAGAAGCATTGAAATAGCTCTATCAGTGGATAGACGCTTTTGATACTGCCGTTCCCTTCTCTGGACAGAGTGATATCGCGATAGGCTTCGGTTAATTTGGTCACATCAGAGCATCTACCGAAATTTTTATCACACCCCTGATCGCTGAGCGATCGACAAAATTACTTAAAGGAAAATTCAAAATGGCGAATACAAATCCTGGTGATCAACACGATCGCACAAATTATACTGGCTCAAATTCTAACGAAACTCCCGGCGTTCAACCGAATCCAGAAAGCTATGGTAGTGGTTATGTACATGGTCAAACGGTCGAACGGCGACGCTACGAAGCTACCCAGCAAACCAGAGACGAAAACAACAGTGCAACTGGTTTCTTGATTGGCATTTTGCTCACAGGATTAGTCTTAGGTGGTGCTGCACTGGCGTATTTTGCAACTCAGCGCAATCAGACTCCTGTTCAACGCACAATCGTCGTTCCCTCTGCGGCACCTTCCCCGTCCCCCTCTCCCGAAGTGAAAGAACGAGTCATCGAGCGCGATCGCATTGTGCCTGTACCGCAACCGCAGCAAAGTTCACCGACTGTCATTCCCGCTCCAAACATAAAAATTGAGGCTCCGAAACCCGTCGCTCCAGCCCCTCAAACCGCGCCTGCGGCACCGAGCAGCGGTTCACAGAAGGAGTCTCCGGCGATCGAACAACCCCGATCCGCAGAACCTTCTCCGTCTCCTGAAGCCAGCCCCAATTCAAATAGTTCAGAATCCAACAATTCCGGTCAATAAAATTCCGGTCAACAAATTGAAAGCCCACGGTTTCTAGCCGTGGGCTTTCAATTTGTTGACCGTTACGGTCGTCCCTCTTCCACAACCTTCACCCGCATCACCACTAATGTCATATCATCCGAATTCGGATTGCCTATGCCGATAAACTGCTGCACACAATCAAACAAATACTTCAAAATCTGCTGCGGATCGTCATAATGCTGACACGCCCAACGAAACGCGCTCACCAGATTGTCTTCCTCGAATCGCTGCCCGTACTGATTTGCCGCATCGGTAAAGCCATCGGTGTAATAAATAATCGTATCTCCCGGCTCTAGTTGCATTTGGGCATCCTGGTACTGGGTTTCAGCATCTAAGCCGATCAGCATTCCATGTGTATCGAGGCGCTTAATCGTACTCGTTGCTGCTTGCCACAGAAGCGGCGGATTATGCGCGGCATTGCTGTACGACAATAAGCGAGTCTTCGGCTCGTACTCCGAGTAAAACAGCGTCACAAACCGATTTGAGTTTTCCAAATCGGCATACATCACCTGATTCAGATGCTGCAAAATCCGTGCGGGAGAGTGACCGTTTAGCACCTCAGCTCGTAGCATCCCACGTGTCATTGTCATGATCAGCCCGGCGGGAACCCCCTTCCCCATCACATCGCCGATCGTCACACTCCATTTTCCGCCCGAATTACTCAGGTTCGCTTGGCGCGTCTGCCCATAATCCGCCGGGATAAAGTCGTAATAATCGCCCCCGACGCGATTGGCAGTTTTACACAGCGCTGCGAGTTCAATGCCATCGATCGCCGGGCATTGACGCGGCAGCAAGCGAAGCTGAATATCGGCTCCAATTTCGAGTTCGCGATCGAGGCGTTCTTTTTTCTTCAGTTCGACCGTGAGTTCATCATTCTCGATCGCCACTGCGGTTTGATCCGCCACGAGTCGGACTAATTTTTGCCGCGTTTCTGTCCAAGCGTAATCTTGCTCTCGACTAAAGACATAGAGTCGACCGCGTTCATTGTTTCTTACCAGAATCCCGGTACCAAAGATTTGAATATTCCCACCTAAGTTGCGGGCGATCTGGTGATCGAGCATTGCCACCATTTGCGACGATCGAGAAACTGCCTCATTCGCGGGTAATCCGGTTAGCGAAGCCGTCATCTGCCGCGTTGCAATCTCTAATCCTTTGCGTAATTCCTGACCCCACATGGCATCCTGACAGTGCAGGCGCTCTAATTTCACCTGCCCATTGGGGCGGAACAAAATGAGCGCTCCACCGTCGGCATCTGTAACCCGACTTGCCATCAGCGGAATCAGTTCCAGAAATTGATTGAGATTGCTGAAGCTACGGAGTGCGAAACCGAGCGAACTCAGTAAATCCTGAATTTTATGCTGCTCCCGATTCAGACGTGCCACCAGTTCCTTCAGGGCAAACACTGGGGTCATGTCAGGGGAGCCTGAGTTGTTGCGCTCAGGCGGTTGAGAAGAGGGACGAGGAAGGGGCACAGCGGTCATTCGGGCGATTTTAGTAAGAGAGATAGAGCAGAGCGTGGGAGAGAAAACTGAGAGTGAGAACTAATGTTAGCGAAGATTGTCGCAAGTCGCAGCAGTCGATCGGAGTTTGATCGATCTCAAACTGCTGGGATTGTAGCCCTGGTTCATGAACGTGATCGAACTGAATCCGAACGGTTGGGACTGATTATACACAGTTCCTCGATTTAGCGTATGAATGGTTTCTAGAACTTTCGTCTATTCTGCGGTTTGCTGTGAATAATGCCTCTATGCTCGAATCTGTTTTAGCAACTCCAAGTGCTTGCCAAGGGGCGCGATCGTATTCGCCGCAATCATGCCACTCGCCGCCACCGCAGGCAATCCAATGCCCGGAAACGTTGAATCTCCACAGCAAAGCAATCTTGAAATTGGGGTCACTGCACCCGGAAATAATCCGTCCGTTGCGCGAATGGCGGCTCCATACGTTCCGCGATGTCGCCGCAGATAGCGCTCGTGGGTGAGCGGGGTTCCGATTAGGGTGAGTTCAGTGCGCGATTGAATATCCGGTATTACTCGTTCTAAAGCGTTCCACATCACTGCTGAACGCTGTTGTTTCAGTTGCTCGTAATCGTCGCACTGCTGCCAAATGGCGTAAGGCTCATTGCCGGGAGTATAAACGTGAATCGCGTGTTTTCCAGGCGGTGCAAGTGACGGATCAAGCAGTGACGGAATCGAAATCAGCACTACATTCTGAGGTGCAGTAATGCCTAAGTTCCAATCATTCACCACAATATGATGACAGGCGATCACGTCTAATCCTTGGGCATCAATTCCCAAATGCAGGTGCATAAAACTCTCACAGGTCGGAGTCGCTTGCCGTTCAGCCTGGAATCGTTTCGGAAAGTTATCAACCAGTTTGAGCGTGTCCCAGATCGAAGCGTTAGAAACGACATAGCGCGATCGCAGTTCTTCCCCGTTTCGCAATCGCACTCCGATGGCTTTTTGATTTTCAACTAATACTTTTTCGACATGAGCATTTAGTCTGAGTTGCCCACCCTGTTTTTCTAAGCCGCGAACGAGTGCATCGACGATCGCGCCACTTCCGCCTTTTGGATAGTCTAATTTCGCGTCCGGGTGATACCAATCGGCAAACATAAACGCCACTTCAGCCGCATTCGTGCTATCAGCAGGCAATCCTGACAATAGAAAGCACAAGAGATCTAACCAATTGCGAATGAATGGATCAGTGATGACTTGATTCATCACAGGCGCAAATGCTCCCGTAAGTTTAGATAAGCTGATCGCCTTTCCCAGCATCGACGGTAAAAACTGCCCGACGCTCAAAACTGCGCCCAAATCGTAGCGTACCGCAGCAGGCGGAAGCGCGATCGCTGCTTTCGACAAAGGAGCCATAATCTCTTGTAATCGTCTCCATTCAGCAACGGCGCTTTCTCCGCGTAATCGCTGCAATACGTCGCAGAATTGGGAAGCTCCGACTTGCGTATCAAAAGTACCTTCCGGCAAACAACAGCCCCAAGTCTCGTAGTTGAGCCATTCAACGTCTTCGCCGATCGCGTCGAGAACTTGCCGCAAAGGATTCGGAGACGGACTGTAAGACATTCCCGAATACAGCGAAGGCCCCGAATCAAATTTAAACCCCTTGCGCTCAAAACTCTGTGCCGCTCCCCCTGCGATCGCGTGACTTTCACACACCAAAACTTTGAATCCATACCGCGCCAAAATCGCTGCACAGCTTAAACCACCAATCCCGCTACCAATCACAACCACATCAATCATCGTGCTCTCTGCTATTCCACAACTCTCTTCTTCTCACGATCGACGGCAAAAGCCAAACAAGAAAATCTACTCTCCACTCCCCACAAAATTAGTCGTGCCATTTTTAAAATCGCGTGTAGTATGCAGAAATAGATGTGCTATTTCTTACATCGAGCGCGCTGCTATAGCGCGACCGAATGAAACAAATTGCCTCTAAAAGATTGGAATTGTAGTCGAAATAATTAAATCAAATAAAGCAATCCAGAGTGATTTCTATTTAGATTCGCTCAATTTTTAATTTCTGAAATTGCTCTATGGCAGGGGCTTCAGGATTTTCTTAACTTTTTTGAATCAAGTTGTGTATTCTTGCAAAAAAACTGGGCAGTCTAAGTTCGTTACACCAGAGATTGATTCTCTCAATTTTGATCAAAGTAGCTGTTTTCTCTGCTGCTTTACGTGTGATTACTAGGCTCTCTCAACCCAAGCAAGACTGCAATTTCCGATTGCAGAAAACCTGTCACTCATTCATTCATAGCAGGCTAACGAACAGTGGTTAACGTCAAGAGTTTATTCTCAAAAAAATCAAGGGGGGTTGGCATTGAGTTAGCCGCCGATCGCCTCAATCTTGCGGTACTCCGCAAACAGGGTCAAGGCTATCGGCTCAGCACTTATGCCACGGTTCCCGTTCCTGAAGGTGTGTTTCACGAAGGGCAAATTACCGATCCGCCCGCGATGGCAGAGATTATTCAATCTGCGTTAGCCGAACACAAAATTAAAGTTAAACAAGTCGCAACGGCGGTTCCTGGCGGACGAGACACAGTGACCCGGATCATCCCGGTTCCGGCAGAACTCGACGATCGCGAACTGCGCGAAATGGTACTGAATCAAGAAGCCGGATTGTATCTGCCGTTTCCGCGTGAGGAAGCCGATGTTGATTATCAAAAGCTGGGTCTGTTTGTGGATGAGGATGGCATTGAGAAAGTGCAGGTTCTTCTAGTTGCTACCCGCAAGGAAGTCACCAATACCTACCTCGATACCTTTCAGCAGGCGGGATTGAAGGTGGACATTCTAGAAGTCAGCAGTTTTTCTCTGATTCGGACGATTCGAGAGCAGCTCAGACAGTTCGCACCGCAAGAAGCTGTGGCACTCGTTGATATTCAATTTGAAAATACCGAAATTTCGATCACCGTTGATGGTGTTCCTCAGTTTTCGCGCACGGTTCCGATTGGAACCTATCAGATTCAGTCAGCTCTTTCTAGAGCGATGAACCTGCCACCGTCGCGCAATATCGACTTATTGCAAGGCATGACGATTCCTGTAACGGAGTCGAATCGTTCCGGTGGCAATCCAGGGGCAACCGCAATGTTGCGGGTACTGGGAGAACTGAGCGACGAACTGCGGCGATCGGTGGACTTCTACCTGAATCAAGGTGAAAACCTGGAAGTGGCTCAAGTGATGCTGGCAGGTCCCGGAGCCGCGATCGGGCAGTTAGACGAGTTTTTTACTCAACGGTTGAGCCTGCCTTGCAGCTTAGTTGATCCGGTGTCTGCCTTGTCGCTGGGTGCAGAAGACATTCCAGCAAATTTGCGACCCGGTTTGGGTGTTGTACTCGGTTTAGGGTTGCGGGAGGCCTGGTAAATGTACAGTTTAGATATTAATTTCCTCAACGATCGATCAGAGAGTAAGCCCGATAAGGGGCGAGGCAATCGGCCCCAAGCGACCGTCTCAGCCGACGATCGTCGCCCCTTACTCTTAGGCGTTGCAGCGATGGTCTTTTTCCCGGTGCTGGCAGGATCGCTTTTCGGGATTCTCACTCTGCGAAATGGCGATCTAGAGCGGCAGCAAGCCGATCTCGATGTGCAGCTTGGCACCCTCGAAGCCGAGAAGAAGAATCTATCCAAGGTCAGGGAAGAGACAAAGCAAGCGACCGAAGAAGCACAAGCCCTGGCGACGGTGTTTAACCAAATTAAGCCGTGGTCAGCGATGACGCAGGATATTCGCGATCGCTTACCGAAGAGCGTTCAGATTGCCTCGGTTGCCCAGATCGCTCCCGCACAAGGCGCTGCACCGACTCCCGCAGCAGGCGCAACTCCACCCGTTTCGTCCCGCATTGAAATCAAAGGCATTGCCAATTCATTCAATGATGTCAACGATTTTATGCTGACGCTTCAGCAGTCGAACTTCTTAAGAGCCGATCAAACCAAAGTGGTTAGTGCAGAGCTAGGAGAAGAGAAAGCGCTGCAAATCCCTGAATTTCCGGGAGTCAAGCGAGAAATGGGTGAATTCAAGCCGCCTCGCCTACCGCGCAAAGTATCTTTCACGATCGCGACAGCCATCAACGATGTGCCTGCTTCGGAACTGATCCGGGAACTCGATCGTAAAGGTGCAGTGGGTCTGGTGACGCGGATCGAAGCCTTAAAGCAGCGCGGCGTGATTTCGGCTACTTCAGCGAAGCCTGCCTCACCGACTCCCGCAGCAACTCAAACGGACGGAGCGAAAAAACCATGACGGCTGACTTTATTCCTGATTCAGACTTTGAGAGTACCCCGACTTATCCCACTGCGTTTGGCATTACCTTTACGCCCATGATCAGCGGGGTTGTGCTGGGGGTGATGGGTCTGCTCGGCGCAGGTACGATCGTCTCTTATCTCGTGATGCCTGCTTGGGAAGCCAATCAAGCCTTGGATGCCAAGGTAAAAGAAAAAACCCAGCAGCTTCAGCAACAAGGAGAGATTCGCAAGCAAATTCAAGAGGCTAAAAACCAGCTAGAGCAAGCAAAACAAAAGCGCGATCAGGTCTATAGCCTGTTTGCGAGCGAAAAGACGCTAAACACGCTGTTGTTTGACCTCAACCAACTGATTGAGCGCAACAATGCAGGCTTATTGGCGGCAAGAAACACCAAGCTCAATGCTTGTCCGGTTTATGTGCAGCAGTTATTTTCAACGCCTGGGGGTGCCCAAGAATTCCAAGACCGCTTTGGGCAACTGGTGGCAGAAGCAAAGCTACGGCGCTTTAAGCCTGACGAGAAGGGAGCGGCGGTGATCAGCGATAGTTCACTGGGTGCCCCGATCGATAACAAGCTGAAGCGCCAAACGATCGATGTTGAAATTCGCGGCAATTTCAACCAAACGCAGTCGATTTTTAGAACGATTGAGCGTCTGCAACCTTTGCTGCTGGTGCGAAACCTATCGGTCAAAGTGGCAGATAACAAGGTGTCTGAAGGCTTGTACGAGATTCAGCCCGACGGCACGATTCGCTATCTGACGAACTGCCAACCGGACAATCAAATCACCACGACGTTTCAGATGGATGCGCTGATGCCACTAACTGAAGTCGAACGCAAAGCAGCACAAGCTGCCGCGCAACCCCCGAAACCATAGCCATAGTTCCTGATTCCCCCAAGGAGGAGTGTATCCCGTGAAAGAGCTTCGATTTCTCAGCTTAGCGACTGCTGCGACCCTAGCGCTAGTCAGCCATCCGCCCGCTTCGGCAAATCCTACTCAGGTTACGAATGTCATGGTCAACCCGAATGGTTCTGGCTTTGATGTGGTGCTGCAAACTCAGGGCGAGAAGCCTCCCCAGGTGTTTAATGTCAATCGCGGCAATACCTGGAATGCGTATGTGTTCAACGCTCAGATCGCACAGCCATACCGTCAGAACAATCCGGCACCGGGCATTGCTCAAGTCTCGGTCACGCCATCGGGTGCAAACGGAGTGCAGGTGTCAGTAGTGGGCACGAATGCAGCGCCGATCGGACAGATTGCTAGCCGCAATGCTCAGGGTGTAATTTTCAACGTCGCGGGCGCAGGTGGTGGTACGCCAAATGCCGCCGTTCCGGTGAATGTTCCGCCTGCTGGGAGCAAGATGGCTCAAGCGGTTCCAGCCCAAGCGACTCCTTCAGCTCCTCTGCCGACGACTCCGGTAGCTCAAGCGATGCCGAACTCGACGACTCCGATCGCTCCGTTTGTACCGAGCGCTCAAGTGCCGAACCAGGGACAGCCGACGGTTCCAGTGGCTCCGGTGCCTCCCTTGCAGCGTCGAGCCGTTGCGCCTCCCGTTGGTGACATTTCAGTTTCTCAGTCCGATGCGTCACCTTCTACGATCGACCTCGGCACGAATGAACGAATTCCCCGCTTAGTGTTAAGAAACGCCCCGGTGAGAGAGGTTCTATCGCTGTTAGCAAGAGCAGCAAGACTAAATCTAGCTTACAGCGAAGCATCAGACGGTCAACAGTCACAAGGATCAACTCCAGAAGCAAAGCCGAACGGCCCAACCATTTCGCTAGACATTGAAAATGAGTCTGTGCAAGATGTATTCAACTATGTTCTAAGAGTAACTTGTGTTCCGATTTCTGCTACTACCAGTAGCAGTAGCAGCAGTGGTAGCGCTCAGTGTGCAAGTTTGGAAGCAACGCGGTCAGGGAAAACCATCTTTGTGGGTACAAGGCTTCCCAATGCAGCAAGAGGAATTATTGTGAGAAGTGTGAGGCTCAATCAAGCTCCTGTTGCAACTGCTCTGAATGTCTTGGTTGGTTTAGGTGCTGAAAGCGCAAACAACCCGACGCAACGAGTTACCAGCGTAAGTTCTGCGGCACAAATTGGAAGCCAAAACAGCAATCAGCAGAACACCCAGCAGAATAATAATTCAACGGTGAGCGATACCGAGCTAAAAGCGCAGCGGATTGAGTTTCAGGATTCGGTACCATTGCTTCGTGGTTTACAGGCGTTAGGGGATGAGCGAACAAATACCATCACATTGATTGGAACGCCAAAACAAGTTGATTTAGCAGTAAATCAACTTGTTCTCGCTGATGTGCGTCGTCGCATGGTTGCCGTCAATGTCAGAGTGGTTGATGTGAACCTAGCCGGACTTAGCCAAATTGGAACAAGCTTCTCTTTTGGGCTTGGAAATAATCAATTTGTCAATAGTAACGGGATTGCGGTATTCAACTTTGGTACGCGCACCCCTGGAGAGGCGTTTGGACTATTTTCTACCCCAGGTCAAGGCAACGTCGGAACTGGAATTGCACCGATAACGAATGGTATTCCTGTCGTTAACTTTGCCCGGAACTTTTTAGCTCAACTTCAAGGAGCAGTTTCCAATGGCAACGCCAAAATTTTGACTGATCCAACGCTCGTAGTTCAAGAGGGACAAACAGCAACGGTCAACCTGATTCAAGAGGTTGTCACGAATTTCACTCAGCAAACTACGTTTGGCACAGGCGCGTCTCAATCTACCATCACGGTTGAAAAGAAACCCGCAGGTTTAATCCTGCCAGTCAAGGTTGATCGGATTGATGATAATGGTTTCATCTCCCTCTCTATTGCGCCAAGCATCTCTCAACCAGATGGTGCCCAGGTCATCAACATCAACGGCTCAACAAATTCAATTATCTTGCTGTCAGAGCGGAGGTTAGATTCAGGACAAATTCGCTTGAGAGATGGACAAACGCTTGTCTTATCTGGAATCATCCAGGATCAGGATCGTGTTAGTACAACTAAAGTTCCGATTCTAGGTGACATTCCTTTGTTGGGGGCGTTGTTTCGCAGAACAGACAGATCGAACCAACGTCGCGAAGTGATCGTTCTCGTGACTCCTCAAATTATGGATGACAGCGATCAATCAACATTCGGTTACGGCTATGTTCCTGGTCGTGAAACTCGCCAATTCTTGCAGCAGCAAGAGAATCGCTAACGCAAACCCAATCCGAATCTACACTGCCAGAGTTCTTGATGAATTCTGGCTTTTTTATTGCAACTGTTGGGATAAACGATCGTGATGAGCGCTGCGATCGCGAATCTGGGAGAGAAATTATTGCGATACCCTTGAGATCGAATATGCCGGAGATATTCCTGCCAATTTCAATAGAGTTTCTCTGAATACTGGCTTATTTCATACCACTGTTCGAGGATCAATCACAGTGATGTGAGGGACGATCGCAAACTCACGCGGATTCAGTGTAAGCAGATGATCAACGCTGTGTGCCAACATGACAGCAATAAGGCGAATATCATGCGCCCTCTTGCCTTGAATCTTGTTGTCACCGATTAGCTGCAACCAGATTGGAAAAATTTCCGGTCGATCTTCAAGTAGAGTGAAGCCATTGAGTAGCTGAACAATCTGACTGTATGTTTGGTCAGCACTCCACCCCAATCCATTCACGCTCACAGGACGAGTTGCCACTACCCAAAACTCGATAAGAACTTGTGCAGTAAGAACGGGTTGATTTCCTTGCAACGCTAAGTTGGAAATTGCATTAACTGTGAGAGTGTGCTGAGGATCGAGCGGATTAGACAGTCGCAGGGCTATGTTTGTATCTAATAAATCTCGAGTCGTTCGCCGCAGTCGAGTCCCCGATCTCCATAAATGCTTTCGCGATCATAGGCCTCATCTGGTAAAATTACCCCAGTTTTCGGAAGCTGTGCAGCCCATTCCCGAAAGCTTTTCGTCCATTCCTCCGGAGTAACCGCATCCCAAGATTGCAGGACTGCTTGCGGTGTCACAACCTTAATCTTGATTAAAGCAATGAAGCGCTCAACTTGCTTTAACTGCTCTTCGTTTAGCTTGTCGATTTCTTGTTTGACTTTTTCTTTCAGCATGGCTTTGTAGAACTCTGTTTCTTCATCGTATGCGATCGCTCATCCGCACTCAGATTGATATCCTCATAGAGCAACGCGATCGAGAAAGTCAAATCCACACTCGTTAGCTCAATCTCATCCCCTTGACTGTAAGAGGATTGGCAACCATACAAAGCTTTCTAATTCAGATGGACTTACTCTAGCGGCTTCCACTTCTTGATACGCTATCGTTTGAGGAAACACAACAATTCTAACGATGGGCTTACAAGTCAAAATTTGCGGCATTACTAAAGCAGACCAAGCGATCGCAATCGAACAATCCGGAGCAACCGCGATCGGCTTTATCTGCGTTCCAGGAACTCCTCGCTACATTGAAGCCACTAACATTCAAGTCATTACTAACTATCTATCTGTTGATCGAGTGGGAGTGTTTTTAGATGCTGCGATCGACACCATTCAAGAAACTATCAAAGTTGCAAACTTGAATGTAGTACAACTCCACGGCAAAGAAACCCCGGAATTTTGTCAAAAAGTCCGATCGCTCAATGTCAAACTGATCAAAGCATTACGGATTCGATCGCAAGCAGACTTAGAACAATCGATCGACTATCAATCTCATGTCGATGTGCTACTACTCGATGCGTATCACCCCACCCAAGCAGGCGGAACAGGATTAACGATCGATTGGACAATGCTGAAAGCATTTCGCCCCACCTGTGATTGGTGGTTAGCAGGCGGACTGAATCCGCACAATGTCTCCGAAGCTCTCAGCTTAGTCTCACCTGATGGCATTGACTTATCGAGCGGATTAGAAAACGCCCCAGGCGATAAAAACCTGGAGCGCGTTCAACTGCTATTCAACCAACTAAAGACTTACCAGAACGAAGGCTGATGACGAATCAAGTTCAGATACTCCTCGCGAGTCTTCTGATCATCCTGAAACACACCTACCATCGCACTTGTCACCGTCCAAGATCCAGGCTTCTGCACCCCACGCATCACCATGCACATATGCGAAGCTTCCATCACGACTGCCACACCACGCGGTTGAAGCACTTCTTGGAGTGCCTCTGCAACCTGACGAGTGAGACGCTCTTGCACCTGTAACCGTCGCGAATACATTTCCACAATCCGCGCCAGCTTACTCAAGCCCACAACCTTCTCATTTGGAATATAGGCAACGTGCGCCCGTCCCATAAATGGCAGCATATGATGTTCGCACAAGCTGAAGAAGTTGATGTCACGCACCAACACCATTTCATTGTGCCCTTCATCAAAGATTGCACCGTTGACCAGATCCTCAAGCGATTGGTTATAGCCACTGGTTAAGAACCGCATCGCGTCGGCAACCCGCTTCGGAGTTTTCAGCAAGCCTTCGCGCTCGGGGTCTTCGCCCACCCCGATCAGCATCGTCCGCACCGCCTCCATCATCTCCTCATGGGTTCTCTCATCGCTCGGCGGTGTCACCTTCACTTCTTGCCCGTTCTGCGTGTTGCGATCGGGTCTCGATTCTAAATTCTTGGCGCTAAATCCATTCGGAGGGGCAATAGTCATGATTGTTGCAAAATAAGTGTGCAATAAAAAAAGCGTTCAACCAGCAAACTTGTCTTAGAACGTTCCGGCATTTGGCATGAGAATCATCTCTTCTACCACTGCGCGATCGTTCATGGTTGCAGCCTGCAAAATCGCGTCTGCCACAATGTCTGGAGTTAACATTGCCGAGCGATCGAAGTCTGCGTTCACCGTTTCGGTATCCCAAATGCCGGTATTGACCGACCCCGGTGACAGGGTTACTACTCGAATTCCGTGTGAGCGCTCCTCAGCCGCCAGAGTTTTCGAGAGTGCTAATATCCCAAACTTGCTGACGCAGTACGCGCCCCAATCGGGAAAGGCTTGATGTGCGGCGATCGAGGCAATGTTGATAATCGTGCCGCGTTTTTGGCTTCGCATTCCGGGTAGAACCGCTTGAATGCACTGAAAAACACTGGTGAGATTGAGGTCAATCACGCGCTGCCAATCGTCTAGCGGCATCTCTGCGAGTCCGCCCGTGTATGCCATGCCTGCGCTGTTAACTAGAATGTCGATGCCGACCTGAGAAACTAGGGCTTCGATTGCAGGTCGCACTGCACTGACATTCGCTAAATCCAACGCATAAGTTTTGGCATCGACACCGAGCGATCGAGCTTCTTGCGCGACAGCATCTAATTTAGATTGAGAACGGCTTACCAGGACAAGGTTGATGCCTGCTTTTGCAAAAGCAAGGGCGGTGGCTTGTCCGATTCCACTGCTTGCCCCGGTAATCAAGGCGCGTCGATCGAGGGAGGAGGTCATGAATCCTCAGTCAAAAAACTTAATAGGGTTGAAAAATCGAAAAATACGGCTACCTTCGGTCAGTCACGATTGAGCGTAGCGGTGCAAAACGGCGATCATGTGCTGGAGCGAAGAACCGAGGGAAACTTGAGTCAGCAAGGTATCAGATGAGCAAGATTTTACAATTCGTTACGTTCTTACTCATTATATCGTGCAGCGGCGCGAATTTGAGTGACCCGCACCGCTGATTTCTACACATGAGTCGGCAATCCCGCTTCGGTAAATACGCCAATATTACGAAACTTCTGATAACGTAGCTCTCGCCGCTGAGTTGGCGTGAATTGATCTAGCTCGTTGAGATTTCGTAGAATTGCTGCTTTTAATGTTTCTGCGGCTTCTAATGGATCGTTGTGTGCGCCGCCGATCGGCTCAAGCAAGACCTCATCCGCAATTCCCATTTCCTTTAAGTCAGGGGCAGTAATCTTCAAGGCTTCTGCGGCTTGTGCAGCTTTCGACGCATCCCGCCATAAGATCGTTGCACAGGTTTCCGGGGGGGCAACGCTGTAGACGGCGTGTTCAAACATTAAGAGCCGTTCTCCAACTCCGATCGCCAAAGCGCCTCCTGATCCACCTTCACCGATGACGCTGCAAATGATCGGCACTTCAAACCCAAACATTTCGCGCAGATTGTAGGCGATCGCTTCTCCCTGCCCGAACTGTTCCGCTTCGAGTCCTGCCCACGCCGCAGGCGTATCGATAAACGTGAGAATCGGCATTCCGAAGCGATCGGCGTGTTCCATCAGCCGAATGGCTTTACGGTATCCACTCGGCGATGCCTGCCCAAAGTTGCGCTGAATATTGTCTTTAGTATTTCGCCCTTTTTGCTGACCGAGCATGACAACCGGACGACCTTCAATCCGCCCGACTCCGCCTACCACTGCCGGATCATCATGTCCGCCTCGATCTCCATGTAACTCCATCCATTCATCGCTAATGGCTTGAATGTAATCAAGCGTACTGGGTCTGCGAGGGTGGCGCGCAACCTGCAGCCGCTGTCCGGGAGTCAACCCGCTAAAAATTTCTTTACGAAGCTCAATCGCACGTTCTTCAAGCAGCGCGATCTGATCAGATAAATCGACTTCGTTTTCCTCAGCGAGTTCTCGAACTTGAGTAATGCGGGCTTCGAGTTCAGCGAGAGGTTTTTCAAAATCGAGCAGAATTGGACGACGATCAGCGGAATTTGGCATCGAGCACCACTCCTAAAATTGAGGAGATGTGATTTTCCCTGTTCTAGATTAGCGGATTGCTGTCCTTAACCACTAGCGATCGGCGAAAAACTACGGAATGACTTTGACGATTAAAGGCGGCGATCGTTCTTCTCGTTCTCAAGTCCGGCAAAAACGCCGCAATTGATCCGCTGCCGTCTAAGAACGTGGCACAATCCTGGCTTCAACGGTAAGGACAGAAGCAAAATCTGGTGCAGTGACGTTTTTGGCAAACAGCGAGAAAGTAATCCGGTAAGTCCCCGCTCGCTCAGGGAAATTGATCACCCCGATCGCAGTCGCTGTCTTACCAGGGAGCGGCTGCCCCGATACATATAACTGCTGCTGGCGAACTTGCTGGTTGTTATCATCAAACATCGTCACCAAAACCTGTGCTGCTCCAGTATTGACGGCACCCGTTTCATAGCTAAACCACGGCGACGTGCCTGTATTTTGCACTGTCGCGGTTAGCTGCGTCGTTGTTCCGGCTGGAACTGTCAATTGTGCAGGAAGCACCCGCTGGTCTTGGTCGCGAACCTGTAGCACCTTGCCAGAAAAGCCCGCTGCATAGCCAGGTCCCTGGGTTGGGCGAGTCAAACGATAGATAATATTCTGGAAGCTTCGCTCGATCTGAGTGTCTTGAAGCTGCCACAAGCGCGAGGTTGAGCCGAGAGCATTTGACTGCACATCGACCGAAATTGGAATTGCATCCCAATACGGCTCAGCAAATACCCCGACAACCTGGGCAAACACAGAAAATGCCACCAGTGCGGCAAAAATAGCGGACTTCCAGTGAACAAGACTGCGACCCAGTTGAGCGGATTGCCTGACATATTGCGCGATCGTATAGTTCAACATCAGGCACAGAACGGGCATGAAGTCCGTCATAAAACGCGGACCATAGCTCCATCCAGCCCACCAAACCCTAAAAAAGCAGTACTGCACAAAGGTCACGCAACAGCTTAGGAACAGCAAAATGATTAATTTTTCGTCTTTCTGTTTCCAGCGCTGCACAATTTGAATAAATCCCGGAATGCACATCACCACAATTGGCGTGTAGACGAACAAGCCACGACTGGGGCTAAACAGTAACCCAACAAATGAAGTGATAAATTGGTTCAGGCTGTAGTCGTAGAGGCCAGGTCCCACCATTTGATAACCCCCGCCTGGAACTCGAAAATAATAGAGGTTCCAAGCCAGACTAATCAATGCAGTGGGCAGTCCAAGAACAAGAAAGATGACGCGCCGCCGATATGCGAATAGCGAATAAATCGCAATCATCAGCACAAAGATAATATTTGTCGGGCGAACTGTTAGGGACAATCCGCAGAGCAGTCCTGCATTGAGAATTAAAAGATTTTTCGTACGATCGTGAGCACGATTAGCCTGCCACAAACAAAGAATGCATCCTATCAGTAATAAATTAGAAACGCCATGCTGCCACAGGGATTGGGAGCTAATCGCCCAAGTTTCGGTGGCAAAAGCAAAAATAAACGTTGAAATCAGCGCGATCGATCTCTCAACCTTCAGCCGACTGAGCCGATAAAACAGCACGACAGATAGCGAGGCGAGAAGTGCGGCTGCAATTCGCTCAGATAAGATTCGCAACCCCCCAAAACTGGCGCTGGTAATGTCTATTGCGCTCCCCTGTGGATGAAATATCAGCAGCAACAAATAAAAGCAAAAGTAAATAGGGAAGCTAACGATCGCAGACCCGATCGGATACACAGAATTGAGATAACCACTAGAACTTTCATTAAAGAAGTGAGGTAATGGACGCACTGCGGTCGCAGCATCCCCTGCATAAAAGATGCCGTTTCTAAAGTTATCAAAATCGAGCCTGCCGTTGAATAGCCAATTAAACGCCAAGAGCGAATTCGGAATGGAGTCTCCTGAAGTGATATTTTGACCACTGGCAAAATAAGTCACTGCACAACTGAAGAAGATCACCCAACTCTCGATCGCTCCCTTTTGATTCAGTAGAGATTTGAATCGATTAAACAGATGGATAGAAGAGATGTTCATACTTCACAGCAAAATTAACAAGTGCGATCGACTCAGGATGACAAGAGGTTGTATTTCAAGATGCAATAAATTGCCCGAAATCCATCTCTCCAGCCAATTTTCTTGCCTTCTTTGTACGTCCGACCATAATAGGAAATTCCCACCTCGTAAATGCGGCATCCCATCCTGGCAACTTTGGCGGTAATCTCTGGCTCAAACCCAAATCGGTTTTCTTCAATTCGCACCGACTGAATCACTTCACGTCGAAACGCTTTGTAGCACGTCTCCATGTCCGTTAGATTGATATTCGTCAGCATGTTGGACAGGGTAGTCAGAAATTTGTTGCCGACCATATGCCAGTAGTACACGACGCGATGGGGCTGATTGCCGACGAAGCGAGACCCAAACACAACATCAGCTCGACCCTCTGCGATCGGCTTAATCAGCAACGGAAACTCTTGTGGGTCGTACTCTAAATCGGCATCTTGCACGATCGCAATATCGCCGGTAATTGCTGCAAACCCAGTTCGCAAGGCGGCTCCCTTGCCGCGGTTGGTCGAATGATAAAGTACCTGATCGACTTGCGGTTCGAGCCTCGATCGTAAGAGTTCGGTCGTGCCATCGGTCGAGCAATCATCAACCACGATGATTTCTAGGTTCGGAACCGGAGCGGCTTTTACCGTCCGAATTACTGTTTCGATCGTCCCCAGCTCGTTGTAGCAGGGAATCACAACCGATAACTTGACATTGGACAACCTAGTTTCTTCAATGGCTTGCATCTGTCAGGCAGTAAAGGTAGAAGTTTTCGGACAGCGACAGTATATCGCATTGCCTTTGAATAATTAGCAAATAAAAACCTCCCAGATTGCTCTGAGAGGTTCTCAATTATTGCTAACTCAGCTTACAGATCATCGTCATCCTCGACATCATCTGAAATTAAGTCATCATCATCGTCCAGAATCGGTGAGTAAATCGCATCCGCATCACCATCATCGCTACTGCCAAAGCTCTCAAAGCTAAAGCTTGGACGCTCCTCCAATGTCTCTAAGCCATAAGAACGCGCAGTGCGATCGTCAAGCACGACATCCGAGAAATCCGTATCCTCATCAAAGATCGTCGGATCGTACACCGGATCAATGTCAGGGCTACCGACTTCTTCGTAAGCATTGAAGCCTGTTCCCGCCGGAATCAGACGACCAATAATCACGTTTTCTTTCAGACCGCGCAACCAGTCAGATTTTCCTTCGATCGCAGCTTCTGTCAGTACCCGCGTCGTTTCTTGGAAACTTGCGGCTGAGATAAAGCTATCGGTGTTCAAGGATGCCTTGGTAATCCCCAGCAGTACAGGCTCATATTGAGCCGGCGCACCGCCCGTAATCGACATGGCATCATTCACCTGCTCGATCTGGTAGATCTCGACTAGCTCACCTGGCAGCATTGTCGTATCCCCACCGTCTTCGACCCGCGCTTTTGAGGTCATCTGACGTACGACGACTTCGATATGCTTGTCGGAAATATCAATCCCTTGAGATTGATACACTGATTGCACTTCGTTCACCAGGAAGGTTTGCACTTCCCGTAAGCTGAAGAGTGACGCATCGTGCAGGCTACCCTCTTCTAGCTTTGCTTTGAACATGACTTCAAGCAGCTCGTGGGGATTCGCAGGGCCATCAGTTAGCCGTTCTCCAGCGGCAACTTCTTGACCATCTGAAATGATTACGTTTTGTCCAGGGCCGATCGGGTATTCGGTGATTAACCCTTCTCGATCGACAATCTTGACTTCAACTGAATCATCCTCTCCGTAAACGACTTGAGCCGTTCCCGCCCGACGAGCCAGGATACACGCTTCTTTCGGTTTACGCGCTTCGAGCAGCTCTTCGATTCTCGGTAGACCTTGAATAATGTCTCCGGTCTTGGTGCGCTCGAAAATCAGCAGCACGAGATTGTCACCCCGTTGTACCAAATCCCCATCGTCGACGTGCAGCACCGCTCCCGGAGAGACACGGTACGGACGAGCGACTCGCATCGTCACCTGATTACCATCCACACTGAGGACTTGTCCGGAATCTTCCAGCGTTACGCCTGAGGCGATACTGGTTCCTGCAATCAGCAGATCGCCTGCTTTGACGGTGGGATTATTAGCAGTGATCGTCAACGTATCCACTTCCCGCACAACAAGAATGCGTCGAATCGACTCCGCTCCTTGTCGAATCCCTTGGACTTCGCCGGCTTCTTTACATTGAATCTTCGTGCGAGCGACCACTGCACCCGCCCCAATCTGATCGCCATCTTTAACCATGACTTCAGTTTGGGTTCTACCCTGAGTTACGTCTGCGGCAATGTCGCGCCGAATCACCAGCGATTCGAGAATCACAAGCTGTAAGCGCATGACCTCTGCATCGGTTTCATCGGGAATCAGTTCAATGTCAGCCGCAAGCTGAGCGTCTTGATCGACTTCGAGAACAAGCTGAGTCCGCAGCAGTTCCAGACCCTCGACCGACTTGACGCGCTCACCATCTTTGTAAGGTAAACGCTGTACGGCTCTGAGTCGAATTGCCCGTCCAGAATCTTCTTTGGTCGAATCTTGACTCGGCACAGATGGCTCATCGGGAACATTAAATTCCGTCACCGGACGCAGCAGAATTGCGGGGCCTTCAGGGGTTTCAACATACTCGGCGTACCGCAGTTCGTCAACGGTTAATCCTGGCATCACTTGTTGTCCCGGATTGACCAAGACGGCTTCCCGCGTAATTACATCGTCCAAGCTATCGATCATGTGCAGATCGCCGGGTTTGATCACGACTTCGCGCAGAATGTCATTTTTCTGAGTGACTTCGATTACCCCGTTGCTTTGACAGAAGATGTCTTTCACCACTTCTGTACCTGCTTCGACATACTGACCATCTTCGACCATCAGCAGCGAGATGTCTTTGTTGACTTCGTGCGCTTCTTCGGGAATCCAAAGCAGCGTACCGCCCTTGATCACTTCGTAACCAAGCTTCGCTTTGCCTTTTTTGCCGACTTCCACCCCAGAGTATTTGATGATGCCTCCGGTTTGGGTGTGATAGCGATCGTCTCTCAGTTCCGCTACGACTTGTCCGTTCGTTACTTGAGTTCCGGGGGTCGCTTTCAGCAAGAAGGTCTGGCTGTTCGTAGTTTCAAGGATGTACTGGTCGCGCCCTTGGTGAGTTTCTGCCCGGACTCGCGCTTGATCCAGCATCACGGATGCCGTAATGATTTGAATCTCGCGTCCGCCTTTGCTGTTTTCCGAGGACTCTGGAAGCCGGACAGTACCGCCATTTTCAGTGACTAGCTTGGTTTCTGCGATCGTTCCACCCGTTTCGACATGATCGCCGTTTTTCACGATCGGTTCTGCCCCTGGCGGTAGGTTGTAAACTTCCCCAGACAGCACCCACATCAAGCCGCCTCTTTGGGCGGTGCGAGTGGTGTTTCCTTGACGGTCTTTCTTTTCTTCGGGGACAACATCCGCGAACCGAACTTCTCCCGCAAGGTCAGAAGCCACGTCTTTCGATGCCTTTTCGGTCGTCTTGCGTCCGCGTCCGGTTAAAGGCACTTCCGCCAGAATTTGTCCGGCTTTCACCTTCATCCCGTCTTTGATCAGCAAGGTTGTTCCTTGAGACACAGTAAAGGGTTGCTTCTGTCCATCGGCTCCTTCGATCTCAATCTTGATATCCGAGCCAGCCGATTCCACAATTAGCGCATCTTCTCCGTGGCGGGTGCGGTAAGGACGAGTTCTGAGGCGCTTCGGTAGACGAACGGTGCCAGCAAAGTTCGCCTTTTCTTGTCGCGCCATTTCTCCGGTGAAGACCCCTCCCGTGTGGAAAGTCCGCATCGTGAGCTGGGTTCCTGGTTCTCCGATCGATTGAGCCGCGATAATTCCGACCGCTTCGCCGATATCAACCATGTGAGCGTGTGCCAAGCTCCAGCCGTAGCAGTGCTGACAAACCGATCGAGCCGATTCGCAGGTCAGCGGCGATCGTACAACGACTTCTTCGACTTTCTTTTTGCCAATTACTTGGGCAATATCATTGGAGATGGCTCCATTCCGTGCAATGATCACTTCTCCGGTTGCAGGATCAATCACATCTTGAGCGACAACACGACCGAGAAGCCGATTTTTGAGTGGAATGAGGACGCGATCGCCATCGGTCATGGGTCGCACAGGAATCCCCCGTTCTGTTCCACAATCGAGTTCGCGAATAATCACATCTTGCGAAACATCAACCAATCGCCGAGTCAAGTATCCAGAGTCCGCCGTTCTGAGCGCCGTATCAACTAGACCTTTCCGCGCACCGTAGGACGAAATGATGTATTCGGTAACGGTTAATCCTTCTCGGAAGTTGGTTTTAATCGGCAAGTCGATAATTTCCCCTTGCGGGTTTGCCATCAGACCACGCATCCCGACTAGCTGACGGACTTGTGAGATGTTTCCCCGTGCCCCGGAGAACGCCATCATGTAGACCGAGTTGAGCGGGTTATTCGATCGAAAGTGCCGCACCACTTCGTCTTTGAGTTCTTCGCTAGTTCCGTTCCAGGTATCAATGACCTTTTGGAACCGTTCCACTTCAGTAATTTCGCCGCGTGTGTATTTTTCTTCGGTATCGCGAATCGTCTCGGTCGCGGCATCGAGAAGCGCTCTTTTAGTCGGTGGAATTTGCAGGTCATCGACGCTAATCGAGACTCCTGCACGTGTTGCATATCGGAATCCAAGATCTTTCAGCAAGTCTGCCATTTGTGCGGTGCGGGCAGTGCCGTAATGGGTGAATGCCCACGCGATCAAGTTGGTCAGTTCTTTTTTGTTGATAACTTGATTCCGAAAAACTTGCTTTTCTGAGTTCTGCTCTGCCATGCTGTGCCCCATTTGTGCCATGAGTTGTGTGTTAGGAGTTCGGAACAAGAGCAATCGATCGCTCTTGTTCCTGTCCCATTAGCCCGCTAACGCATCAATCACCGTCTTGTTGTAAATAATCCGCCCTGGTGTCGTCTTGATGTATTGAGAAATCAAGTTACCGTCTGCATCTTCCCGTCGCCGACAAGAATCATAGATTTTGGTGACAATGCCTTCTGTCTCTTGTTGTTCGATCAAGTCGCCCAAGCCGCCTTCCACTTCGCCATCGAATCGCACCCAAACATAGGAGTGCAAATCGACTTGCTTCTGCTCGTATGCTGTAATTGCATCGTCCAAACTAGAGAAGTAGCGGCCTTCGACCTGGCTTGCATCCGGATTGTCTGCGGTCAGGTAGTAGCAGCCCAAAACCATATCTTGGCTCGGCGTGATGATCGGGCGACCCGTTGCAGGCGAAAGAATATTGTTCGATGCCAGCATTAACAATCGCGCTTCGGCTTGAGCTTCGAGAGACAGGGGAACGTGAACCGCCATTTGGTCTCCGTCAAAGTCGGCGTTAAACGCCGGACAAACGAGCGGGTGCAGTTGAATTGCACGGCCGTCTACCAGAATCGGTTCAAACGCCTGAATCCCTAGGCGGTGCAGCGTCGGGGCGCGGTTGAGGAATACAGGGTGTCCTTCAATCACCTCTTCGAGCACGTCCCAGATTGTCGGATCATTGCGCTGAATCAGTTTCTTCGCGGCTTTGATGTTGTTTACCAAGCCTTGACGAATCAAGCGGTGAATCACGAACGGCTGGAATAGCTCGATCGCCATTTCTCGCGGCAGTCCACACTGATGGATTTTCAGTTTGGGTCCGACGACGATGACCGATCGTCCAGAGTAATCGACCCGCTTACCCAGAAGGTTTTGACGGAATCGACCCTGCTTCCCTTCGATAATGTCGGAGAGCGATTTCAACGGACGGTTATTTGCACCGACGACCGTTCGACCACGACGACCGTTATCGATCAAGGCATCGACCGCTTCTTGCAGCATCCGCTTTTCATTTCGCACAATGATTTCTGGTGCGAGAATTTCTTGCAGACGGGCGAGACGGTTGTTGCGGTTGATTACGCGACGATATAGATCATTCAAGTCAGAAGTCGCAAATCGTCCACCATCCAACTGCACCATCGGACGCAAATCCGGCGGAATCACGGGGATAACATCCAACACCATCCAATCCGGTAGCGAACCTGTCGCGATGAAGTTATCCAACACCCGCAGACGTTTGATCAGCTTGGCGCGTTTTTGTCCTTTAGAAACCGCAATTTCTTCGCGCAGCCTCTCGGCTTCTTCATCCAGATTGATGTCTTGTAAAAGCTGCTTCAATGCTTCCGCACCGATGCCCACTTCTACGCCTGTCAGTTGCGAGTCTTCGCTGTAGAGTTCGTCTTCGATTTCAATCCACTGATCTTCTGTGAGCAATTGCTTGTAGGTCAGATTCTCAGCGTTTCCAGGATTGAGAACGACATAAGCGTTGAAGTAAACAATTTGCTCGACATCCCGCAATGGCATATCGAGTAAGATTGCCATGTAGCTCGGAATCCCTTTGAGATACCAAACGTGGGCTACCGGAGCTGCGAGTTTGATGTATCCCATGCGGTGACGGCGCACTCGCGATTCGGTCACTTCCACGCCGCAGCGTTCACACACAATTCCCCGGTGACGTACCCGCTTGTACTTGCCGCAGTGGCATTCCCAATCCTTTGCAGGTCCAAAAATCCGCTCACAAAACAAGCCATCCATTTCCGGCTTGAGGGTGCGGTAGTTAATCGTTTCTGGCTTGGTGACTTCTCCAACGACTTGCCCATTCGGTAAAGTCCGCTCTCCCCATTGGCGAATGCGTTCCGGAGATGCCAGACCGATTTTTACATAGTCAAATCGCTGTTCTAGCTTTGGCATCGTGTTGTCCTTGAGTGTAGAGAAAGAAGGATGAGCGATGAACTTGAAAGCGGTTCATCGCTCTGGCTTGAATTTAGTCTTCGTCGTCTTCGAGCGATTCACGCGAAATCGATTCGTAGGTCGGACGAGACGGAGCGCGACGGCTGTTTACATCCGCCATCAAATCGACTTCCATATCGCGGCTGCTGCCATCGTCTTTGGTTTCGACTTTGTGAACGGCGACATCCAGACAAAGCGACTGCAACTCGCGCATCAACACCTTGAATGATTCGGGTGTTCCCGGTCGCGGAATCGCTTTACCTTTGACGATCGCGTTCAGCGCTTCATTTCGTCCCTGCATATCGTCGGATTTCACAGTCAGCAATTCTTGGAGAGTATAGGCGGCTCCGAATGCTTCGAGCGCCCACACTTCCATTTCTCCGAATCGCTGTCCGCCTTGCTGTGCTTTTCCACCCAGCGGTTGCTGAGTGACGAGCGAGTAAGGGCCGGTCGATCGTGCGTGGATCTTGTCGTCTACCAAGTGAACCAGCTTCAGCATGTAGGCTTTACCGATCGTGATCGGTCGATCAAAGGCTTCACCGGTGCGACCGTCGTAGACCTGAATCTTGCCCGGATCGTCTGGGTTGTAGAGCCAGTAGCCATCGGCACTCGCTTTAATCCGCGTTTCTTGGGCTTCTTGCAGCTTGCCATGCACCGATTCACGCGATTTCTCGTCGCCGTGCATTTCATCGAATGGCACGATTTTGAATCGAGCATCCAAGCATTCCGCCGCCCAGCCTAAGAGACATTCGTACACCTGACCGACGTTCATCCGGCTCGGTACACCCAGCGGGTTCAAGACGATGTCAACCGGAGTGCCATCAGGAAGATAGGGCATATCTTCGATCGGTAGAATCCGCGAGATAATTCCTTTGTTTCCGTGTCGTCCCGCCATTTTGTCGCCGACTTGGATCTTCCGTTTCTGAGCGACATACACCCGGACAACCATATTTGCACCCGGAGGAAGTTCGTCGCCTTGTTCGCGAGTGAATACCCGCACGTCAACGATCCGACCTTTCTCACCGTTCGGAACGCGCAGCGAGTTATCGCGCACATCCCGCGCCTTTTCACCGAAAATCGCTCTCAAGAGTTTTTCTTCGGGTGGCTGATCTGATTCGCCTTTCGGCGTGACTTTACCGACGAGAATATCGCCCGCTTCAACATATGCACCGATGCGGATAATGCCGTTTTCATCCAACTGGCGCAGGGAATCTTCCCCAACGTTCGGGATTTCGCGAGTGATTTCTTCAGGCCCTAGCTTGGTCTGACGCGCTTCGATCTCGTATTTCTCAATGTGGATCGAGGTGTAAACGTCGTCGTATACCAGACGTTCGCTGATTAGAATCGCGTCCTCGTAGTTGTAGCCTTCCCACGGCATATACGCCACGAGAATATTCTGACCGAGCGCCAGTTCGCCGCGCTCTGTTGCAGAACCATCCGCAAGGATTTCACCTGCGACCACCTTGTCGCCGACAAAGACGATCGGACGCTGGTTCAAACAGGTATCTTGGTTCGATCGCTGATATTTCTGAACCTGGTATTCGATCTCTTTGTTGGTTTGTGCGTCTCGCACTTTGATCGAGTTCGCATCCACGTAGCTCACTTCACCATCAGTCCGGCTGACGATTACCATCCCAGAGTCACGCGCTGCTTGTGCTTCGAGTCCAGTTCCAACTAAAGGACGCTCTGGACGCAAGAGCGGCACAGCTTGACGCTGCATGTTTGATCCCATCAGTGCTCGGTTCGCGTCATCGTGTTCGAGGAACGGAATCAGCGAAGTTGCAACCGAAATAATCTGCACCGGAGAAACGGCGACATAATCGACTTCTTCAGGCGTTGCGGTCGTAAAGTCCTGACGGTAGCGAACAGCGATCGATTCCCCGATGATGTTGTTGTCGTCATCGGTGTTGATGTCACCCGCTGCCACCCGCAAATCGTCTTCTTCGTCTGCAGTCATGTAGATCGCAGGCAAGTCCTTACGAACGCGACCGTTTTCGACTTTATAGTAAGGGGTCGCGATAAATCCATATGGATTGACACGGGCGTGAGTCGCTAGTGAGCCAATCAAACCAGCATTCGGGCCTTCAGGAGTTTCGATCGGACAAATCCGCCCGTAGTGCGACGGGTGAATGTCACGAACCGCAAACCCTGCCCGTTCACGAGTTAAACCACCGGGGCCTAAGGCACTGATCCGGCGCTTGTGGGTCAACTCAGCCAATGGATTGGTTTGATCCATGAACTGCGACAACTGCGATGAACCGAAGAATTCCTTGATCGCCGCCACCAACGGTTTCGGGTTAACAAGCGATGCCGGAGTCAGTGAATCCGCATCAGAAACCGTCATCCGCTCCCGAATAATTCTTTCTAAACGGTTCAAGCCAACGCGGACTTGGTTTTGCAGCAGTTCACCCACAGAACGAACGCGGCGATTACCCAAGTGATCAATATCGTCGACCATGCCGATATCAAACTCAAGGTTAATCAGATAGTCGATCGCGCTCAAAATATCCTGCGGAGTCAGAACGCGAGTCGTTTCCGGGACGTTGAGGCGAAGCTTCTTGTTCAGCTTGTAGCGTCCGACTTTGCCCAAGTCGTAGCGTTTGGGATCAAAGAATCGAGACTCTAAAAGCTGTGCCCCACCTGAAACCGTCGGAGGTTCACCCGGACGTAATTTCCGGTAAAGCTCCATCAGCGCTTCTTCTTCGCCGTACTGACCTTCTTTTTCGATCGTTTTCTGGAAATACTCCGGATGGCGCAACGAATCAAAAATCTCGTTATCGCTTAGCCCCAATGCTTTTAATAGCACTTGAGCCGACAGCTTCCGAGTTTTATCAATCCGTACCCAAACCAGGTCATTCTTGTCGGTTTCAAATTTCAGCCAAGCACCTCGGTTCGGAATCAAACTCGCGTTGTAAGTCCGACGACCGTTCTTATCAGTTTCTGATTTGTAGTACACGCCAGGGCTACGAACGATCTGATTCACAATCACTCGTTCTGCGCCGTTGATAATGAACGTCCCTCGATCGGTCATCAGCGGCAAGTCACCGATAAACACTTCCTGCTCTTTGATTTCCCCAGTCTCTTTGTTGATGAGGCGCGTGGGGACATACATCTGAACGGCGTAAGTGCTATCGCGACGTTTTGCTTCATCGACATCGTACTTCGGACGCTTCAGCTTGAAGTTCTTCCCGATAAAATGAAGCTCTAACTTCCCGGTATAGTCAGTAATAGGCGAAAAACTATCGAGTTCTTCGATCAAGCCTTCTTCTAGGAACCAGCGGAAGCTTGCCCGCTGAATCTCAACCAAGTCCGGCAATACGAAAGCGGGGGTGGTGTAGGTAAGCTGCTCAGTCATGCGTCTCCTCTGAAGGGTCGCGAATCGATCGCGAATCCGAGATTTACGGTAATTGCAAAAATATGACAATGCAAAAAGTTTGGGTTTCTTAAGAATCCCAAAACAACGAGATATTTAATTGGTGGAACGGGGTAGTATCCAGTTGAGCCTCCAAAGTTTCCAAATGAAAATTGGAACGAAAAGATGAGCCGCGAAGCCTTTAGCTTTTGGGAATTTGCAAAGCACAGGACGCTCGAAACGTCAACTTCTCAGAACTGAGAGGTTGGGGAGTCAACAGGTCGATCAAAATTTTGCCTAGCAATTTTCGCACTCTTCTCATTATGACGCAAGTTTTTCATTTTGTGTCTTGACGATCTCGCGAATTTGTGTGATCCATTTTCGATTCAGATCACTGCCAGTTCAGGAACCGTTAAGCCAAAGAGTTGACAAGCGTTCTGAGTCGTTTGCGCGGCAAACTGCTCTATCGGCGTATCGCGTAAAGCGGCAACCTGACGAGCAACGTATTGAACGTAGGAAGGCTCATTTCGTCGCTCGCCGCGCTTGGGAACTGGAGCAAGAAACGGACAATCGGTTTCGATTAAGATGCGATCGCTTGGAACCATTTGCGCGGATGCGTGAATTTGCTTGGCGTTCTTAAACGTCACCGTTCCACTAAAGCTGATGTAGAACCCCAGATCGAGAAACCATTGCGTTTCCTCCGGAGTTCCGCCCCAGCAGTGCATCACACCCTTGACTTGTCCTTGTTCTTGCCAAAACTGCTGCACAACCTGCGCCATCGTTTCAGCCGCATCTCGACAGTGAATGATCACAGGCAAATCGAGCTGTTGCGCGATCGCAAGCTGCGCCCGAAACGCTTCGATCTGCTGGTCTCGATTCTCTGCCTTGAAAAAATCCAAGCCCATTTCGCCAATTGCCACAACTCGCTGATCGGACTGCGCTAAGGTCAGAATCTCTGAAGTCGAATCCGTTAACCACTTTTCCTCGACATCCAGCGGGTGAAGTCCCACTGCAAAGAATAATTCTGGAAAGCGATCGGCTAAGGCTCGAATTTGATCGAATTCTGACGGCTCTACGCAGGAATGAACGAGTCGAACGACACCCGCTTCACGCCAGCGCGACGCGATCTCATCCAAATCTGGCTTGAATGCGTCGAAATTGATATGCACATGAGTATCGATCAGCTGCATTCTTTGTAAAAGTGCAAACTATGAAGCTGCTACGGTTTGCTTTTGCAGGGCGCGACCGAGACGAGCTTTGCGACGAGCGCCAGTATTGCGGTGCAAAACGCCCCGCTTTACAGCCTTGTCGATCTTGCTGTAAGCCGCAGACATTGCTTCGTCAACTGCTTGTTTTGCTTCATCTGACGGATTTGCCGCAAGCTGATCCACAGCCGTAAAGTACTTCTTCATCAGCGTTTTGATCGCTGACTTATAGGATTTATTTCGCAGACGGTTGCGTTCTGCGGTCTGAACGCGCTTCTTAGCAGATTTGATATTTGCCACGGTGAGTCTTGGAGAGCTTCTAGAATGGACAGAAAAATAGTCAGATAAAATACTATAGCATCGTTGACCAACGATCGTGTCTGAATCTCTAAAATCCAGGTTAAGCTAGATAAAAAGACATAGAAGCTCCCCATTTTGGGCGCGAGATCGTTAGAATCATTCAAACCCTGCATTTCTCTCGGACGGGTTCTTTCACGACTGACATAACTCCATGCTGCGAATTATTACTCAGTGGGCTGAGGCAAGATCTGAACTGCGACGCATTTGCGATCGTACTCATGATGAGCAAGTTGTACATAAAGAAGCGACAGTCCGGGAGGTACTGCAAGCTGTAAAACGCCAAGGCGATCGCGCCTTACTCGCGTACACCCTAGAGTTTGATCAACAAGACTTAAAGCCTGAAGAACTCAAAGTGAGTGCGCGTGAGCTTGAAGCTGCGTACCACCAAGTTTCAGGAGAACTGCTCGACGCGATCCGGTTAGCTCGTCAGCAAATTGAAGCCTTTCATCGTCAGCGCGTCCCAAAAAGCTGGGTGCATTTTGGCGAGGATGAGATTGTGCTGGGGAAACGGTATACTCCGGTTGATCGTGCGGGCTTGTACGTTCCGGGCGGCAAGGCTTGCTATCCGAGTACGGTGCTGATGAATGCGGTTCCGGCGATCGTCGCTCAGGTGCCGCGTGTCGTGATGGTGACACCGCCCGGAAAAGATAAAGCAATTAGTCCAGCCGTTCTCGTGGCGGCTCAGGAAGCGGGTGTGACCGAAATTTATCGAGTTGGGGGAGCGCAAGCGATCGGGGCATTAGCGTATGGAACAGAAACCGTTCCAAAGGTTGATGTGATTACCGGGCCGGGTAACATTTACGTGACGCTGGCGAAAAAGCTCGTTTACGGCACGGTCGGAATTGATTCGCTGGCAGGGCCTTCAGAAGTGCTGGTCATTGCCGACCACACGGCAAACCCGACTCACGTTGCCGCTGATATGCTGGCACAAGCCGAACACGATGCGATGGCAGCCTCAATTCTGATTACGACCGATTCGATTTTGGCTCGTAAGGTTGTGGATGAAGTGGAACAGCAGCTGATCGATCATCCGCGTCGGATTTTGACGGAAAAGGCGATCGCTCATTACGGCATCGTCATCGTCGTGGATTCTCTAGCCGCCGCCGCAGAATTGTCAAACGAGTTTGCTCCAGAGCATTTAGAACTCGAAGTGGCTGAACCTTGGGAATTGCTGCAAAACATCCGACACGCAGGCGCGATTTTCTTAGGCGATTCAACGCCTGAAGCGGTTGGTGATTATTTAGCTGGGCCGAATCATACCCTGCCGACTTCTGGATCGGCTCGATATGCGTCACCGCTGGGTGTAGAAACCTTTTTGAAGCACTCCAGCTTGATCCAATATTCACCGATCGCACTTCAGAAAGTTGCGAGTGCGGTAGACAGCCTGGCGACCGCAGAAGGGTTGCATTCTCACGCGAATTCTGTGCGAGTTCGGATGAAAGATCTAAAAGGCGAGGCGTAAGCTTTTAAGATGTCTCTGTCCGGAACAAGAAGCTTGATCTAAGCTGAAAGTAGTTTTTAGATTTGGCAGGAGGAACGATGTTTTCGCCACAATTGTCTCCGGATGCCATCTTATTTGACGATCGCGCTGATGCAGGTCGCCAACTCGCTCAATTAGCTCTGAAGGAAGCCCAATCTCTCGATGCCTCTTACATCGTTTATGCGCTGCCGCGTGGAGGAGTCGGAATTGGAGCCGCGATCGCCGAAGCGCTTCACTGTCCGCTTGATATTCTAGTGGCTAAGAAAATTACTCGTCCTCAAGATCCAGAACTGGCGATCGGAGCCGTGACTGCAGACGGGCAGGTTTTGCGATCGCTCAATGCCAGGCTTTCAGGTTGGCAAGAGGCGCTAGAACGTGCCCAAACTAAAGCGAAAGAACAACTGGAGCAATTTCGAGATCGTCCGGATGTGACAGCATCCGGTAGAATTGCCATTCTCGTTGACGATGGAATTGCGACAGGTATGACGATTTCAGTAGCGGCGAAAGCCCTGCGCGAACAGCAACCGCAAGAAATTTGGATTTGTGCACCTGTTGCCCCCGCCGAATTAATTAAACGATTATATGAGTATGGCGATCGCGTCTTAGTGCTGGCGACTCCGGAGCCTTTCTTCAGCGTGAGTCGATTTTATCGATCGTTCCCGCAAGTGGAACTCGAAAGCGCGATCGCAGACTTGAAAAAAACTTTGCAAACCTGATAAAGGTAGAAGGATGACAAGTTTCTTGGCGCGGGGAAGGGTTATGCGGCAGTGGCGGAGTTTTTGGCACACGATCGAGTTTATGAGCCAGGAGAATCCTCCCCAGTTGATTGAGACGCTAATGTTAGCGCTGTCGATGGTGCTGTTTAGTGTCTGGCTGATACAGTCAGAGTCGGCGCAGTCGGCATCGGCTTATTTACTGCTGGGCTTGGTGCTGACAGTCGGAGCTTGTGCGTCGATTTTGGTACGTGAAGCATTGATTCCAGCGATTCGTCCGCGCCCAACTCAGGTCATGGCAACGCTGTTGCTGTTGATCAGCCTTTACGGGTTTGCCGATTTTCTGAGAATTTCGCGGTAGGCAGCGATCGTCTGTTGAGCGATCGCGTTCCAACTGTAATAAGTTTGAGCATAATTCTGAGCGTTCTTGCCGCATCGCAGTTGTTCGGCGCGATCGTGCAGGGCTGCTTTTAGCGTTTGAGTTAGGCTCTCGACATCGCAAGTACAAATCCAGCCGGATTGCGATCGCTCGATTTCTTGCCAGATGTGGACTTGATCGGAGATGACAACCGGAGTTCCGACGCTCATCGCTTCTGCAACTGCGATTCCAAAGTTTTCGTAGTATGAAGGCAAGACAAATAGATCAGCAGCTTTGAGTAAAGCGGTTTTTTCGGCTCCGGTGACGAAGCCGACGATCGAGGTTTTGTCTTTAAGTTGGGAAGTTTGGATGCGATTGCGGATGGCTGCTTCGTAGCTTGGATCTTGAGAATTTCCACCCGCAAGAACGAAATGAAAGTTTTGATCCAGTTGCTCAAGGGCGGGGATCAGCAGATCTAAGCCTTTTTTTGGATCGATGCGTGACATGAAAAGCAGAATCGGTTGATCGTCAGGAATTCCATACTTCTCATGAATTGAACTCGATTCAGAAGGCGGCAAACTGACACCGAGCGGAATCACTAAATCACGAGTCACTGTATTAAATCGCTCTGAGGTTTTGGCTTCTTGGTCGCTGGTGAAATGAACGGCAGCGGCTCCCGCGAGATTTGGACGTTCAAGTGCCGCAGCGTAGAGGCGTTTGAGGTGTCGTTTCTTCTGAAGGTCAGCAGGGTCGAGCGTTCCAAGTGGGCGAAGAATGTAAGGGAGTTGGCGCGATCGAGCAATTGCCGCAGAACAAGAACTGACCGGAGAAAAGAGCGCGTGAATATGGGCTAAATCGTAGTTTTGAGCGTTGTTTGCAAGCCAATGAAGGAGGTCGATCGAGAATTTGTAGCGACGAAACGGGGAGCATCGAAAGTAGCGAATTTCGTAGCCGTTTTGAGCAATTGGAATATCGAGAGGAACATCGAGCGGAGCTTGTCCGACATCGCCGTTTGAGTTGGTGGTAGCGATCGTCACTTCGATTCCTGCTTCTGCTAAGGTGCTCGATAGTCCTAATACCATTTGGCTGGGGCCGCCGTAGATGAGGGAGATTGACGGGATGATTTGTAAGATTTTCATTGTTTTAGAGCGATCGATAAAATTCCAGTAACTCCTTCGCCAACGCCCGATTTGTATATTTCGCAATCACACGCTCATACCCGCGCTGCCCTAACTCTTCCGCAAAACTTCGGTTATCCATCAATTGCGCGAGTCGATCACTTAACTCTCCTACGTTTCCTTCTGGAAATACCAATCCCGCTTGATCAATTACGTTCGGAATTTCACCGGAATCTGATCCAATCACCGGAACCTGACACGCCATCGCTTCGATTAACACATGACCAAATTGTTCTTTCCATCCAACCGAAGTTAGTGTCTTAAATTGGTAAGTTGTTTCGGACGGTAAGACCAAAGTATTCATCAAATTGATGTAGCGGTAAACTTCAGCATGAGGAACACTTTCGATCCAAATTAAGCGATCGCTAAATCCTAAGCTTTTCGCCTGTTGCTGTATTTCTGCTTTGAGTTCGCCGCGCCCTAATAACAGTAATTTCCAAGTGCGATCTCGCAAATTATCCAATGCTTTGATCAGGGTGAGAATTCCTTTTTCGGGTACGAATCGTCCTACAAATCCAATTATAAAATCACCTGAATTAATTCCTAGTTGTGTCGTAAGTTCCGGTTGAGATTGCGGACAAAACAAAGAATCATCTACACCTAATTGCGGCATAATTTGAAGTTTGCCTTGATAACCACGATCGCGCAAAATTTCGGCTCCAGCTTGATTTCCAGCAATGATTCCGCTCGTGTGTTTCAAGTTATATGCTTCGAGGAGTGAAATCGGAAACTTCAGTTCATACGGCAAATTCCACCAGGTGAAAAAGAGATTTTTTGCCTTCAGTCTAAGTAGATGATTTAGTGTAATCAATTGAGCATAAGCCAACGATTTTGCGCCTTGCTCAACTTGAATAATGTCGGGACGAAACTCTTTAAGTAAAGAGATTAAATCGGCTCCGAAGGTCAGCAATCCTTGATTATTTTGGCTGAAGTTAGAAATAGGAACGACTCGAAATGAGCCTTCTTCTTGATAGCGCGTCTCGATCGTATCTTTCATCACGCCGCCCGGTTTCCATCGCTTCGGCACAACGATCGTCACTTCAATTCCCGGTTCTAACTTCGCTAGAGTGCGAAATTTTTCACAATTCAAATCAACAATGTACGAATGGCTTGCAACGAGAATCTTCATGGTCTTACCTCATCTTGTTGCGTATAGATTTGTCCCTTGTTCCAAAGGGAGCGAATGACAGTGACGATCGCGCTGATAAATCCAGCTAAATAAAAGCCAAGTCGCATCAAAATTTTGATTGGAGAACCGCTTTTATGGCAGGGTGGACGACCTAAAACGTGGCAATCAAACAGCCGTAAAAAGAATCTCGTGGCTTGTGAAATGCTTAGATTGTTCAAACCCATCAAAAAGTGATTGTGATAAAAAGTCATCTGATATTTCAGCGATTTCGTGCTGATATCGTGACAGCCCCCCGTTTCCTCGCCTAAATGCACCAGTGATGCTTCAGGGTCATACCAAATCATCAATCCCGTCTTACGAAGTCTGAGGCAAAAATCGGATTCTTCTCGAACGGCACTTCCCCGAAATCGTTCATCAAACCAAATTCCATGCTGCTGGAAAATCTCGCGCCGATAAGACATATTGCAACCCCGCGCACTCAGCACGCGCTGCGGCTTCACCGTATGCACCAGATTCAAGTGATACCAAGCAATTCCTGGATCATGCGCCTCCGGTGGCAGGTCTTGAATCTCTAACCCTGGTGCAAAATCGGCTAGCTTCATTCGATCGAACACCCGTCCCGCAACGGCTCCAACCTCTGATCGCTGATAATTCTTCGCGTGTGCCGTCAAATAGCTCGGTTCTAGCTGCACATCATCATCGATAAACACGAGAATTTCCCCGCTCGATCGCCGGACTGCATAGTTTCTTGCTCCCGGCAAACTTGCCCAATTCAGGCGAAACCAGCGAATCTTGCCGACCTGCGCCAACTCTTCTAGAAACTGCTGTGTACCCGGTTCATGCACGGGCGTTTGATCGACCACTAACACCTCGTAATGAGGGTAATCTTGCTTTAGAACATCGATCAGGGTTTCTCGTAGTGGTTCTTCACGCCCATAGGTTGGGATGATGACTGAGATAAGAGGCTGAGTCATAATGCCAGAGGAAACATCGCCGTTAGTGTTCCCAGGGGGTTAGACTTTAGACCTCAGACGGAAGTGGAATTTCAATAAAAAACTTTGTTCCTGCTTGGGTTGAAGTGTAATAAAGCTTGCCGTGATGATATTTGGTGACAATTTGATGACTGATCGAAAGTCCTAACCCTTTGCCTTGACCGATCGGCTTTGTGGTGAAAAAGGGATCAAATATCTTTGCTTGAATCTCTGAGTCAATTCCGTCACCGTTATCTGAAATCGAAATTTTCACCCACTTTCCATTATTTTCATTAATGAGTTTTGTCTCGATCCGAATAACTGGACGCTGCGGTTTTGCTTGCTCTATTGCCTCGATCGCATTTGATAAAATGCTGTAAAACACCTGATTCAATTGGCTCGGACAGCACTCAACTTTCGGCAGATCACCATACTCTCTGATTAATTGGATCTCTGTGTAACGCAGTGTCTTATGTAAGCGATGTCGTAATAACGAAATCGTGCTCTCAAGGTTGGAATGTAGCTCGATTGTTTTACGTTCTGACTCATCCAGGTGAGAAAAGGTTTTTAGCCCTGTGACCACTTCTTCAATTCGTAGAGTTCCAAGCTCGATCGAGCGCAGAATTTTTGGCAAATCATCGGCGATAAATGCCAAATCAAGTTCCTCAACTTCAGCTTGAATCTCAGCCGGAAGATAAGAAACGTTTTGTTGAAATAGCCCAATTAACTTCAATAACTCCTGAGAATATTGCTCAATATGAAATAGATTTCCTTTAATAAAGTTGTTTGGATTATTAATTTCATGGGCAACGCCTGCAACCAGTTGACCCAAGCTAGATAGTTTTTCGGTTTGTATAAAATGCTGAGTTTGTTGCTGAATAAGATGCTGTGCTTGGTGGAGTTGCTCCAAGGCTTCTGTTAAATCTTGATTCTTCTGATGAAGTGCCGATTCTGCAACTCGTCGATCGTGCAAATACGATCGCAGCATTTGCAGCACAGCCAACCAGGTTGGCACTAAAAGCAAGATACTCGTTGTCATAATCACCAAAGACCACATCAAAGCAGTCTGGTAATTGTGAGAATAGATTTGAAGCTGCTGCTGAATTCTGGTATCGCGTTGAGCCACTCCTGCCGCGTAAATCTTTTTCTGCGCTTTGTAATTTGCACTGGTTAGAAGTTGTAGCGCTTCCTGCTGCTGATTTTGCTGCACTAGCTGGAAAGACTTTAATTCCAAAGCAATTAGAGCTTGATTCGCAGCATCAACCTGCTTTGCATCGTCACTGGAGTAAACATCGGGCACAAGATGGATGGACTCTTTAATCACCTCATCGAGTTGAGGAACAAATTCGTCATAACGTTTCTCCCAGGATCGATCGCCCGTTGCCGCATTCATCAGGGCAGACATGGTGAGCACTTCATCGAGATAGGTGGCTCGATCGTTCAAGTGTTGTAATCGCTGTTCCTGCTGACGAATTCGACTAAGATCCCCATAAATTTGCCAATTCATCGCTACTTGCGGTGCAAATAATCCGATCGTTAACAAGACGGCAAGCACGATCGTATGCGAGGGCTGCTTGAGCAATACAGTTTGCCACCGCTTTAGAAGTTGAGACTTGGGAAGATGTTCGAGCATTAAACAGAGGAAAGTGACAGTGAATACTCTGCAAACTTACCCGGTAGGTTTCCCGCAGGCTATCTTTAAGTTTGTAGAAAGAGATGAAGGTGATTTAATTCTTCTCAGTACTTTGTTTAGAAAAATGAATTTAGTGAAAGAGTGATGATTCTTGCTAGAATATCGCAATTTTTTTGAAGAAATGATGATGCAATCTACAAAAATCGTGATTTTTATTCAAAAATGCTGCCCGTTGTCGCGACAAGCGCGATGCTCATCAAAACGATCGCGCATTTTGTTAAAACAGACGCGATTTTAGCGCTTTCTCTTCTTCTTTTTCTTCGGATCTTCGACTGGAATTGGCTCTAATCGATCAAGTTCCGGCAATTTCAGGGCTACACCCGCGAAAAACCAGTAATACACTGCAACCGGATCGACATCCAGCGGATAGTAATAAGTGTTGTAGCTAATCACTAAAACGAACGTCCAAAATACTGCGCCATAGCCCCGGAGATTTTTGTCTTTTACAGAGTGATACGCTTTGAAACAGGCGATCGTTAACCCCGTCACCAGCACTAGAAACAGAATGACTCCAATTGGTCCAATTTCATACATCACCTTGGGATAGTACGTTTCAATCAATTCCGTTTCTCCCATCGCCCGCGCCGAATTTGTCGCCCGTCCTAATCCTTTCCCCAGTAAACTGGCTCCCCGTACTACCGTATTAAACTGTTCTTTGATAAACGCATCTGGTGGTGACGCATTCCAGCGGCTCACAGCGCTATCTACTCGCTCTTGCACTACTGCTGGATTCGATGCCATCGCCACGACGATCGCACCTACTAGCCCAATCCCGATCGGCAAAAATCGCTTCAAGTTCGCAATCTGACCCGTGGTAACAAGCTGAATCACGATCATCGTCGGCACTAGCATCAGTGCAATCCGCTGTCCGCAAATCACCGCCATAATAATCGTCCCCAGCATCCCAATCCCGCCGATGATTTTCCAGAGGAGATTGCGATCGAAGAACGTCACAGCAAACGTTGTAAATGCGCTCGAAATTAGATACCAGCCCCACTGCCACGGAGCTACAAAGGTTCCAGGTAATCGAATCACTCCTTGTTCTGGCGTATACAGCAGCGATCCCCCGACAAAGCAACGCGCATCTAGAGAAGCTTTAAACAAGTCTGCACCTTCTCCGACGGTTCCTTTACAGCGCCCAGTTTTGAGCAGCATATACTGCACAAATGCTAGTCCACAGCAGACAATCACAACCACGACCGTAATTCGCATCAGGTTGTAGACATCCTGCTTCTTCTTGATCAAATAGTAGGCACAAGGAATCAGCGGTGCGTATCCCAAGAGCACTTTCAAGCCCAAAATGCCCATCAAAAAGGGCTTCTCAGAGGGCTTACCTGTAAATTGCTGCGCCCCGTTGACAAACAACAGCACCAAAATGCAGTAAACCAACAGCAACAGCAAGGGAGTCTTCAACGATGGTGGAATCATCATCGAGAGCTTCTGCCGCTTACAGCCTTGATAAATCGCAATCAGAGCAGGAATGTACATTCCATCTTTTGCCAATTGCATCAGGGGATTATTTCCCACCGTGGCATAGGTGATTGTGCCGCCAAATGGCATATAAATCAAAAAGGCGTGAAGCGCTTGCCAAGGGAACTTAAACGACAGCATCAGCGTAAGAACTCCCGCAAATCCTCCTGCTCCGCCTTTGATCCCCCCGATCGCAAACAGCGCCATTCCAACCACGATCGAGATCATCGTGGACATGGAAATAAAGTTCATTGCTGCTTTGCGAGCCTGAATTGCTTGGCGCTTTTCGGCTAAACGTTCCTTCAGGGTCAGCGTTGCGTCTGTGTCGATCGAGGACTTGCTTTTCTGCTTTTTTGCCATAAGAGCCGGAGAACACGGAAAGCTGCGGTCAAATTAAGCACCTGAATCATAGCCGAGATTGCAAGAACGGGAAGACTAATTGCAGCCCTCCAGCAAATTGAATCATGCTCACTCGAAATGCCCTGCGCTACGGGCGAAAAGCCTTAACCCTAGAGATGTTGTTAGGCAGCGCGATCGTCATTGGGATCTGTTTCCGCATTCTCAATCTTGGAACCCGCGAATTCTGGTACGACGAAGTTTTGTCGCTGCTGCTCTCGACGGGTCAAAGGCTGCAATACTCACTGCCCGACGATACGCCGATCGCGCTTGCCCGATTCACGGCTTTATTAAGTTTGCCGCCTGACAATTCTTTGGGTGCGATCGCCAAAACCCTACAAGGCCTAGTGCGAGGACTTTACAAAGGGGAACCTCATCCCCCTGTTTTCTTCTTCGCTCAACATCTCTGGTTGCGTCTCTTTGGCAATAGCGAGATTGCGATGCGGAGTTTGCCCGTCTTGTGGAGCTTGGGCGCGATCGCGGCTGCTTACGGATTGGGACGGAAATTACTCGATCATCGTAGCGGCTTACTGTTTGCGGCACTGCTGGCGACGAATCCCTTTTATCTGTTCCACTCGCTGAATGTCCGAATGTACACGCCCTTGGTACTGTGGGCAATTCTCAGCGTTTGGGCGCTGCTGGAATTGATTTCGCGCCCTCGCTGGAAGTGGCAAGTTGGGTTTATCGCGTCGATCGCGCTCGGTCTGCTCACCTTTTACTTATTTGCCTACTGGGTTGTTGTTTTGGCAGCGTTGGCGCTGGTTCTTGATCGCAAGCACTGGCTGCAACATGGCATCAGAATGACGGTCGCGGGACTGCTCACTCTGCCGTGGGTGATTTCGGGAACTTTGAAGCAGTTACGAAACGCCGACCTCGATCGCTTCGGAGTGCGAGACGGCAACCCTGCCTTATTGCACCTTCAAGATCTCTGCCAAACGATAGGGGCGCACTTAATTGTGGGCGATTGGGCAACGACCTTATCGGTGCAGCCGACCTTAATCTCTGGGCTGATTGCAGCTGTGGTACTTGGACTGGCGACAATCTATCTTTGGAAGGCTAGGCAAAAATTAAGCTTGACGATAGGGTTGGGGATGAGTTTATTCCCTCTGCTCCTAGCATTTTGTGTCGATATGACGACGCAAAAATATACGCTGGGGTTTGGATGGGGACGAGCGCTGATCTTTGTGCTGCCAGGATGCTTATTGCTGATGACGATCGCAATTCGACAACTCAAAGCACAGCAAGGGATCGCCGCGCTCCTGGTACTACTGCTGTACTTGGGGATCGATGCTGGGGATTTGACTTTAAGACCCCGATCGGTGTTTCATCAAGTGGCAGAGATGGTTCAACTCGACTCGGCTCCGACGCTGATTGCAATGGATTCCCAAGCTTGGGGGCACGTCAATCGCTTGGCGTATTACATTCCGCCCACCAGTCCTGTGGATTTACTAGCTCAGCCTGCCAGTCAACTCAGTACCAGCCTAAAAGCCACACTTAAAAATTCTGATTATCGTCGGGTGATTTGGCTTGAAAGTGGTGATCCAGTCTGGTCGTCACCTGCAACCGTTCAAGAACGTCAACAGATTCAACAGGTTTTAGAGGAACGATTTTCGCTCTCCCAGACTCGATCCCTTACGGGAACCATGAGTCTCGATCAGTTTGAACTCAAACTATATCAAACTGCCCGATAATCTCTGTCGTTTTATCCTAACTACGTCATGATTGTGCCTCCTTCACTTTTGTTGCCGCCCTCTGGTGAGTTAAAGATTCCGTATGCTCCAGAAACCGAACGACCCGCCAAGCCGATCTACTTTTCGCTGGTGGTTCCGACTTACAACGAAGGGCGGAATATCGAACAGGTGGTACGAGTGTTATCGGGATTGCTTGATCATGCGCTCCCGAATGATTACGAATTAATCATCGTGGACGACGATAGCCCTGATCGCACCTGGGAAATCGCGCAGCAGATGACCGCAGAGTATCCGAATTTACGGGTGATGCGGCGACAGGACGAGCGCGGTTTATCAACCGCCGTGATTCGGGGTTGGCAGGCTGCGCAGGGTCAACTGTTGGGGGTGATCGATGGAGATTTGCAGCATCCGCCAGAAGTTTTGCTGAAACTGATTCAGGCAGTGAAAAATGGTGCCGATCTCGCGGTTGCGAGTCGTCACATCGAAGGTGGGGGCACGAGCGACTGGGGCTTTATTCGTCGAATGTTGTCGCGGGGAGCGCAGTTACTCGGCTTGATGATCTTGCCGAACGTGGTCGGGCGGGTATCTGATCCAATGAGCGGCTATTTTATGGTGAGACGCAGCGCGATCGCGGAATGTCTGATGAGTCCGCTCGGTTACAAAATTCTGTTAGAAGTTCTCGGTCGGGGACAAGTTGATCGCGTTACCGAGGTCGGCTATGTGTTCCAAGAGCGACAGGAAGGTGAAAGTAAGGTCACTTGGCGGCAGTATGTTGAATACTTGATGCACCTTGGAAAGCTGCGATCGCGAGGCAGAATCGGACGGCTGCGCGAGAAGTTCCAGTTCGGGCGCTTCTTACGGTTTGGCTTGGTGGGATTCACTGGCGTGTTCGTCGATATGGCAGCGTTCTATCTGCTCAGAGTGCATTTCGGCTTGGGGATCGCTCGCAGTACGATCCTCTCGGCTGAACTGGCGGTTGTGAATAACTTCCTCTGGAATGACTTGTGGACATTTGGGGATATTTCGCGGGGGCAGCCTGGAAAACGCCAGCGATTTAAGCGCTTCCTCAAATTCAACATGATTTGTTTGATGGGAATCATTCTGCAAGCGCTGATTGTGAGTCTGTTTCACGATGTCTTTGGCATCAATGAATTTATTGCTAAACCGATCGCGATCGTGCTTGTCACCTTCTGGAATTTCTGGATTAACCTCAAGCTCAGTTGGCGCGTGACGGATGTGCGGCGCAAATAGGTTGACCTGTCGATGTCGCGCTTTGCCGATTTAAAGGAACTATAAAGACGGCGAACGCACTGTTCGCTGTTTTTGTTCCTCGACATCACAGGTTAACCCATGAGCTTTCAGATTGATCGCGGACTGTTTCTGCTGGACTTCTCCGATTTTCACGCGATTTTAGGAGTTTCGATCGAGGCAGAGGTTAAAGAAATCCGCAAACAATACCTGAAGATTGCCCGCCGCCTGCATCCAGATAGCTGTGTTGCAGAGCTTGGGTGTGATAAACAGCTTGCCGAACAACTGTTATCCAAATTGGTCAATCCAGCTTGGCAGAATCTTTCTCAAGAAAAAAACCGCACCGACCATCTGCTGGTGCTGAAGATGAAAGGCCAAGGAGCCGCCCGCAAACGTCACGAACTCGACTTTGGTAGTAGTCTTGCACGGCAGCTTTTGTCTTCTAGCAACGCTGACTATTTCTACCGCACTGCCCTGAAGGACTTGTCCGATCGACAATACGAGCAGCTAGACCAAGCGATCGAACTCACCGCCCAAATTAGCGAACTGAATTTGGCGTATCTGGTGATGAGAGAAGGCGCTTCCGAGGGCAGCACACCCAGAAGTCAAATCTACACCACGACTTCTACGTCAACAAAAGCGCCCACTCAAGCCGCTCCTACTCCGATCGAATCGCTCAACGATCAGTATTACCGTCGCGCAGAAGGATTCATGGCAAAGGGAAATTATGTCCAAGCAACGATAGAATTGCGAGATGCCCTAAAAATTGAGCCAAACAGTAGCCGCTGTCACAGTTTAATGGGTGTGGTGTATTTGCGGCAAAATCAACCGACGATGGCGAGAATTCATTTCAACAAAGCGCTCTCCATCAATCCGCAAGACCCGATCGCGCTTGAGGGCAAACAAAAGCTCGAACCTCCAGCAGCAAAACTGCCAGAGAGTAAACCCGCAGCTAAGCCCACAGCAAAATCTAGCGGTAGTCTGTTTGGCGGTCTTTTTGGCAAGAAAAAGTAACGCTTATCTCATAAAGACTCAATGGTTTACCAGCCCCCCGCAGGCGCACGCGATCTCCTGCCTCTCGATGTCGCGCAAAAACGTTGGATTGAAGATCGGCTCCAGCAAGTGTTTCACGGTTGGGGCTATCACCGGATTATTACCTCGACGCTGGAACGCCTAGATACGCTCATGGCAGGCGGCGCGATCGAGCGATCAACGGTGATTCAATTACATCAGCTTGAGGAAGATCCCCTCGGTTTGCGCCCGGAATTGACCGCTTCGATCGCCCGCACGGTTGCCACTCGGCTATCAAATAGTACGTTTCCCCAACGGCTTTATTACAACGCTAATGTGTTTCGTCGTGCTGAAGAAGGCAGTCATAGCTGTCAGCAAGAGTTTTATCAAGCGGGAGTCGAATTGCTGGGCGGTGGCGGTCTGCGATCGGATGCCGAGATTCTCTTACTATTAATGGACTGTTTAAAGAGTCTCGATCTTCCTGGACAGTTGATTTTAGGTGAGGCGGGATTAACGCGATCGCTGCTCTCTGCTTTTCCTGAAGCAATCCGCTCTAAGGTACGTCACGCCATTGCCCATCTCGATCGACTTGGATTGGAAGCCTTACCGTTATCGGATGAGCTACGCGAGCGAGCGTTGCTGCTGTTGGATCTGCGTGGAAAACCTACGGATGTTCTCCAGAAAGTCAGTAGTTTGAACCTGAATGAGACAGAACGGTCGATCGTCAGTGATCTCAAATCTCTAATCGAACTTCTACAAGTCAGCGTAGAAGTTCATTTGGTGCTGGATTTAAGCTTGATTCGCACGTTTGATTACTATACCGGCCTTGTGTTTGAAGTGGTAGCGCAATCGGGGCAAGTGGTACTCGGACAGGGCGGAAGATACGATCGCTTGCTCGGACAGTTTCACCCGCAAGGCGAATCGATTCCGGGGATCGGCTTTTCGCTTCAGCTTGAAAATCTGCATCAATTGTTGCTGACCACCGGACAGCTACCGAAACAAACGCCAGCGTGTGATTGGCTGGTCGTGTCAGAGGTGCCGCAGCTAGCGTTTGCTCATGCTCAGAAGTTGCGGCAATCCGGCGATCAAGTTGAAGTGGATTTGAGTTCTGCAACTCGCGAGGAGATTCGAGCCTACGCAGAACAACGACGAATTTCTCAGATCGCTTGGGTTCAGGCAGATGGAGAGGTTGTCTTAGAAAAATAGAAAAGGAGCGATCGATAAAAGTTCGATCGCTCCTTTTCTATTGTGTAAACCCTAGTTTGATAGAGGCCTGCTTCGATTACGACTCCGGGAAGCCCCCATATTCCCCACTCGTGGGAGATTTAAAGAGATGCCCCCTAAATCTCTGCCTACAATGGAGGATTTAGGGGGCACAACCCGCTTAAACCGAAGCGAGGGACTCCATTACTTCTTTGCTAACTTCTTCGCTTTCGCCACTTTCCGCAATCGAATCGATTCAGGGGTGACTTCTAGCAGTTCATCCGGCCCGATGTACTCCAGAGCGCGTTCTAGGCTCATGTCGATCGGCTCTTTCAACTGCACCAATTCTTCACCCCCCGATGCGCGGTGGTTGGTCAATTGCTTCGTTTTACAGACATTGAGTTCGAGATCTTGGGGTCGATTGTGTTCACCCAAAATCATGCCCTTGTAGACCTTTGTACCCGGACGAATAAAGAACACACCGCGATCTTCAGTGTTCTGCATTGCGTAGAAGGTTGCAACTCCTTCTTCAAACGAGATCAGAACACCGTTACGACGCGCTTCGATCGCGCCACTGATCGGACGATACTCTAAGAAACTGTGGTTAACGATGCCCGCGCCGCGTGTCAGTCGCATACACTCACCCCGGAAACCAATCAGACCCCGCGCCGGAATTACAAATTCTAGATTCGTGCGTCCGTTGGTTCCGACCTGCATATCCTGCATTTCGCCCTTACGCTGTCCAAGGCGCTCAATACAGCCACCGACTGATTCTTCTGGGACATCTAGAATCAAGGTTTCAAACGGCTCACAAGGTTGACCATTAATCTCACGGAAAATCACTTGCGGCTGAGACACTTGGAACTCATAGCCTTCCCGACGCATCGTTTCGATTAGGATGCCTAAGTGCAACTCGCCTCGACCAGACACCGAGAGTTTATCCGGCGAATCGGTATCTTCGATCCGGAGCGCTACGTTGGTTTCGAGTTCCCGGTACAAGCGATCGCGCAATTGCCGCGACGTAACGAAACTGCCTTCTTGACCGGCAAACGGTGAGTCGTTTACCGAAAAGGTCATCTGCAAAGTTGGTTCATCAACTTTAATCAACGGTAATGCCTGCGGATCGTTGGGATCAGTAATCGTTTCCCCAATGTTGGCATTAGCAAATCCGGCAACGGCAACAAGATTTCCAGCCGTAGCTTCTTCAATTTCGATCCGCTTCAGTCCCTCAAAGCCCATCAGCTTCGAGATCTTCGACTTGACGATTTCTCCGGTTTCTGTGACGATCGCTGCTTGCTGACCCATTCGGATCGAGCCATTGTGAATCTTACCGATCACAATTCGACCGAGGTAATCGGAATAATCTAGCGTGGTGACTTGTAGCTGAAGGGGCTTGGTTACATCTCCGACTGGCGGTGGAACGTGGCGCAAAATCGCATTAAAGAGTGCCTGCATATCGCTTGCCTCTTCTTCCAGCGTATCTTTTGCAAATCCTGTCAAACCAGAACCAAATAAGTACGGGAACTCGCACTGGTCATCATCTGCGCCGAGTTCGATGAATAGATCCAGCACCTTATCGACTGCAATCATCGGGTTGGCGCGGGGACGATCGATTTTGTTGACAAAGACGATCGGGCGCAGTCCTTTTTCTAGCGCTTTCTTCAGCACGAATCGCGTCTGCGGCATCGGGCCTTCGTTGGCATCTACAATCAAGAGACAGCCATCAACCATGCCGAGAACGCGCTCAACTTCACCACCGAAATCCGCGTGCCCGGGCGTATCGACAATATTAATCAGCGTTTCTTTGTAGCGAACTGCTGTATTCTTCGACAAAATCGTAATGCCCCGCTCACGTTCGAGATCGTTCGAGTCCATTACACAGTCTGGGACTTCCTCTCCCTCGCGGAACGTTCCCGCTTGCTTAAGAAGAGCATCGACAAGCGTAGTTTTACCGTGGTCAACGTGAGCAATGATGGCAACGTTCCGAATGGGAAGAGTCATAAAAACGACCGTTAGGGTGCAAGAATTCGTAAAAAGGCTTAACAATTCTATCCTAACGGCTTCGCGTTAAGTTGGGAATTTGATCAGAAACTAATGCCAAAATTCGATCAGCAATTTCATCCGCCACAGGCAGCACGGATAATCGATTGCCCTGGCGCACGACTGCGAGTTCATCTGGCGTGAAGGTCTGACGCAAGCGATCGAGCGAAATCAACGGCAATTTCTTTATAAACTCAACTTGCACGGTCTGCCACCGGGGAGACTCGATCGACGATTTCGCGTCGTAATATTTGCTATCGGGATCAAACTGGGTCGGATCTGCGATATTAGATTCCACAATCTTCATTAAGCCTGCAACCCCAGGAGGATTTGCATTGGAATGATAGAAAAAAGCGACATCTCCCGATGTCATCGATCTCAGATAATTGCGGGCTTGGTAGTTACGAACGCCATCCCAAACGGTGACGTGATCGTGCTCTAAGTCGGTAATTGAATAAACGGCTGGCTCTGATTTCATTAACCAATACTGCATCACATCGTCCCAATTCTGCGGGCAGTCTACCGCACCCTCGGTCATCGATCTGAAAGTGTTGCTAAATGTCAAATCTCCCTAGTTTGCTACATCGAATCTGGAGAAACAGTTTTTCGAGAACGCAACCTGATATAAAAGTTTCGAGAGAGGAGTGAACATCGCATGAACTTAGATAAAAGCGCTTTGGATGTGTTAAAAGAAACGAGCCGTACCTTTTACATTCCAATCAGTCGATTGCCTGCCGGACTGCAAGAAGCAGTTGCCTCGGCGTATCTCTGTATGAGAGCGATCGACCAGATCGAAGACCATTTGACCCTGGACAATGCGGTGAAAGCACGAATGCTGCGGCAGATTAGCTTAGTTTTGCAGGCAGGTGATCGCGGATTTACGGCGGAAGACTTTCGCCCGATTTTTGCTTCAGAATTAGCCTACCTTGAAGAAGTTACCCTGCGTATCGATGAGTGGCTGTCCTATGCGCCCTCGGACATTGCCCCGCGAATTTGGGAAGCGATTTCAACCATGTCCGATCGCATGGCGCACTGGGCAGACTACAACTGGGAGGTGCACACGCAAACGGAACTCGACCAGTACACCTTTAGCGTTGCGGGATCGGTGGGATTGCTGCTGTCGGATTTGTGGGCATGGTATGACGGCACGAAGACCGATCGAATTGAAGCGATCGGGTTTGGGCGCGGCTTGCAGTCGGTGAATATTCTCCGTAATCATAGCGAAGACTCCACTCGCGGCGTGACGTTTTACCCAGAGGGTTGGACAAATATTGAAATGCAGGCTTATTCTCGTCGTCAGCTTGAGCTTGCAAATGCGTATGTCGCCTCTCTTCCAGAAACGAGTCCGGCTTTGGATTTCTGCCGCATTATTTTAATGCTAGCTCATGCGAGTCTGGATGCAATGCAGCATGGAGCCGAGAAGTTAACGCGATCGGAAGTGTTGGAATTGGTTCAGCAAGCGACAAAAGTGAGTTAATTCGATCGAAAATCCCGTAGAGAGAAACATAGGCTACTTCTCCCTATGGGATTTTCCATCATCAACTTAGGAATGTGGCTTCGGAAAGCTCGGTAGTTCAACCGCTGCAAGCGACTCTCGCTTCTTCTGCGATCGCTGTGGATACACAATCGGCGATGGGCTACTTTCTGAAGTCAAAACATCGATCGGCTCAAGGGTGTGATCGCTAGCACTGAGCGTAATGAACGGCGAAGCAGAGGAAATCGCCGGCTCATCAATCAGCGGCAGCCCTAAGCTAAACGGATTTGCAGCGATCTCTTCGATCGTCGGCTCCTCAACCGGAAGCGATTCGAGCGTAGGCATTTCTGGAACAACAGTCGGTTCATCCTCCTCAGAAGCCTCAACCGTTAGAGAAGGCTCAACGACTAGAGATTTACTGGCGTTGGGCAAGAACAAATCAATATTGTGATGAACGCTGGGCTTTTCTTCGGAAGTCGATCGCGCGATCGTGTAGCTGAGCGGCGGATGCACGACGATCAGTTCTGGCTCTGCCATTTCAATCACTTCGTGCTCGATCGTTTCGTGGTTAATCTCAACGGCTTCAGTCGCGGTTATTTCGGGTTCTTCCTCGAAGAGACTGTCATCATCGGGAGCCACTGCCCAGGCGCTTTCAGGTGGGACAAAGGTGTTTACCGTTTCGGATTCCCAAGCTTGCTGATCGAGCGTGGTAGACCAGGGCTGAACAGGCTGTGCCTTGATAAAGCTAACTGATTCGCACTGAGACTCGCTCTGTGAGATTGCGTAATCAACTGACTCTTCAATTTTTTGAGTCGCAGAAACATCGAGGCATTTTTCCAGTGCAGCTTTGAATTGCAAGGTGTATTGCTGCTGACGATGGAGGCGCGATCGCAAGTCCCGACAAGCGTTCTCAGACTGGCGCAATTGCTGAATTTGATCGTCGTAGCGCTGCTGGGTGAGGGCACAATCGCGCTCTAACTGGGCCACCTGAGTTTGGCTAGCTTCGAGTTGTGCGGTTAGCGTTTCGATCAGAATTTGTTGCTTTTGTTGAGCTTGATGAGCTTGTTCTAAGCTCTGAGCCAGTTGATTGACTTCGGTTTGAGCGGTTTTAATGGTTTGAAGCTGCTCCGCGATTTGCGCTTCTTGGTCTTGCAATCTCTGACGCGACGCATTTAACGCCTGACGCTGTTTTGCGATCATGGTCGCTTGCTGTTGAGTCAGGTGAGTGAAGCGGGTCGATCGCTGTTCTGCTTCGGCTTGCTGAGTGCTGATCTGCGTCTCAAACCGTTTGGTTTCGGCTCTCAAAGTGGCGTGGGCTTCTCCAAGGGCAAATTCTAACTCCGACACCCGCGATCGCAATCGATGATTGTGCTGTTCTAAATCTCGGATGCGGAGACCCACCTGTGAAGGTTCTGGCTCGGCTTCTGGAATGGTATCGACATCGATCGCATTGGGAAAATTTACGGTCGTCCAGTCCTTTTCGGTTTCGGATGGGTTCTCGACTGGATCAGAAGGGAGGTTTTGGTTTTCAGCTTCACTCATGGGATAACCTGCAAGACGTGATCAACTCAGCACAGCAGCGTTTCTACAACGAGAAACATTGAATGATATACAGTTATAGCGACAGTTGTGAAAAAATGAACGTTTTCTTCTAAATTTCTGTCATGCGTCCACTTAACTTATCAAGTCTTGGAAGAAAACGAACATTTGCTTCAGAAATTGAGTGGTAATCAACTAACGATAAATGTCGCTGCGATGTCCAAGCTTAATGATAAGCACAATTAAGTTTTCATCTTCAATCCGATACACCACACGGTAGTCTCCAACTCGAATTCGGTATAGGTCTTTCTCCCCCGTTAGCTTTACCATGCCAGAAGGACGGGGTTCATCTGCAAGTGCATCAATTTTAGGACTGAGACGTAACTGTATTTCTAGAGAAAGGGCTTTGAATTGCTTTGCTGCTCTTTTCGAGAACTCTACTTGGTAGGACATTTTAATCTACAAGCCAAGTTCAGACTTTAGTGATTCCCAAGAAACTGTTCCTTCTCGCTCAACTTCTTCAAGTACAGCACGAGCCTCTTCTAGGTCTTCCTGATTTTCTAGTGCTTCTTGCTGCTGTTTCGCCCTCAAAAATCTAAGAAAGTCCAATACTTCGTCCAAGATTGGGTCAGGTGCTTGTTCGATCTCTCGAAGTAGCAGTTCTTTTGTATTCATCATCTGTTCAAAAGCAATACTGCTATTTTATGGAATCGCGATCGACCACAGCAATCGATCAACAATGATTCGCGATCGAATACCACTGGCTGCAATGATTCGGTGCGAGAGAACGTGGGGCGCGATCGCTTTAACATCATCCGGGATCACATAGTCGCGACCTTCGAGAAATGCGAAGGCTTGTACCGTTTTTTGGAGTGCCACGGTTCCGCGTGGGCTGACTCCTAAAAGAATCTCTTCGTCTTGGCGGGTCGATCGGACTAAATTCAAAATGTAGTGCTGAAGCGAGGATTCCACCCGAACCTGAGAACACAGGACTTGTAACTCGCGAATCTCTTCGACACTGATGCAAGGCGGCAGATCTTGCACCCGTTGACCCGACTGCAATCGCTCTAACATTTGCAGTTCTTCGGATTCGGTCGGATATCCCAGCGACAGCGATAAGGCAAACCGATCCATCTGCGCTTCTGGAAGGGGAAACGTCCCTTGATATTCCGCCGGGTTCTGAGTGGCGATAACGAAAAACGGAGTGGGAACTTTGCGCGAAACGCCGTCGATCGTCACTTGCTGTTCTTCCATCACTTCAAGCAGTGCCGATTGAGTTCTTGGAGTAGCGCGGTTAATTTCATCAGCCAAGAGGACATTGGTGAAAATTGGTCCCGCCATGAATTCAAACTCGCCGGTGCGGGGGTTCCAAATATTTGTCCCGGTGACATCGGTTGGCAGTAAGTCCGGTGTGCACTGAAGCCGCTGAAACTTGCCGTTAATTGATCGCGCTAATGATTTTGCCAGCAGTGTTTTGCCCACACCTGGAACATCTTCTAATAGCGCGTGACCTCCAGAGAGTAGCGCGACGAGAACCAATTGAATTGCTTCTTGCTTGCCGACGATCGCTAAACTCAAATGCTGCGTTAACTGCTCAATTCGCGCTCTCATTGGGGCACTCCTACCGGGTAAGTCCTGTTGATCATACCCACGGTTACCAGGACTGGCGACAATTCTAGGGAATCGCTGTGAGAGCGGTTCTTGCAGTGTCGCAGTCGGCTTTGATTTGCGCTTTGAGATCGTCGAGCGAAGCAAACTTCTGCTCTGAACGGATGAATTCTTCGAGTTTCACAATCAGCGTTTTGCCATACAAATCGCCCGACCAATCGAGTAGATGTACCTCGATCGTTTGACTCATACCGTTTACAGTCGGTCGATTGCCGATATTCATTACGCCCAGGATTGCCGTTGCACCCACACCCAAAACTCTGACGGCATAAACGCCTTGTCGTGGTACGAGTTTGTGCGGTAGAAGTTGTAAATTCGCAGTCGGAAAGCCGATCGTTCGCCCAAGATGCTGTCCGGTTACGACTTGTCCGGTCAAGCGATACGATCGTCCCAACATTCGGTTTGCATTGTGCAAGTCTCCAGACAGCAATGCTTCTCGAATGGCAGAACTGCTAATTCGCGCTCCATGAGTTCGCAGGAGTGGCACGATCGATACTTCAACTCCAAAAGTTGCCGCGATCGCTTGCAAATCTGCTGCGGTTCCCGATCGCTTATATCCAAAGCAAAAATCAGCCCCAACGCTAACCCGACGCGCCTGAAGCTGATTAACCACAATTTCTTCAACAAACCGCTGCGGAGACAAGCTTGCTAATTCTCGATTAAACGGCAGTAAAACGAGCTGCTCTACGCCCATTTCCTCAAGCGTCAGTACCTTTTCTTCGTGCGGCGTGAGGAGAGATCGACGCTCTCCGGTAAAAAATTCTTTTGGATGAGGGTTAAATGTAACAACAGTAGAATGCAAGATTCCATCGTTACTTAAGACAGGCGTAATTACTTGTCGATGCCCTAGATGAATGCCGTCGAAATTTCCTAGAGCAACGGCAGTTGGAGTTAAAGCAGTAGTCGGCGAAGAGGTGATCCACACACTTTACATTTTGACATACATCGACTGAATTGATTCAGTCGATGGGGCGAAGAAAATGAACTACCTCATCGAAACGCCTGAGCGATAAGCTGGAGCCGGAAACAACGCTTCAAACCCAGCCTGACGGTAATTTGCCGGCTCCGGTGCAACGTCCCAAAGGCTTTCGTAATAGAAGTACGCTACTCCTAAGCCGCGATCGCGTGCCGCTCTCGTCTGCTCCTGAATTTGGTAGATCGAAACGGGATTCGTTCGCTGTCCTGTAAACACGCCTACGCCAGTCGGGATTCTCTGCTGGGCAAATTGAATTTCTGGACGCGAAATCTTTTCGATAAAGCTCTGCAAATTCGGACGATACACTTGCACAATCAGTTCGTCTGCAATCCCTTGTCGTACCCAAGCGAGCCAGTCTTGCAGATGGAATTTATAGGCAAAGTCATAGTAGTTCGGAGAAATCGAGACGATCGCGTTTGATTTGCGATCTTTGACGGCTTTTTCCAATTGCGCCATGAAAGCTGTAATTTTGTTCGCTCTCCAGCGCATCCAAGCTTGATCGGCTGGATTTGCGGGTACGTCTTTTTTGGTTTCTTTCTTGTAGAGCGATCGCGTGTACGCATCGTAGCCGAACTCACGCGGTAGGCTCATATTGTCGTCAAACTGAATCCCATCAACGTTGTACTGCGTCATGACCTCCACCACGAGCGAGGTAATGAACTGTTGCACTTCAGGATGAAAGGGATTGAGCCAAGCAACTTCACCTGCACCACTGATCGAAGTTTGAACGCCGTTGCGCTGTTCGGTGAGCCAATCGGGGTGATTGACTGCCAGTTCCGAAGTTAGGGGAGTCATAAAGCCAAACTCAAACCAGGGAACAACCAGCAGCCCTTGACGGTGAGCACGATCGACCACATCCGCCAGAATGTCATGACCATCTGATCCCCGATACACAAACGGCTGAATGCCTTGACGCTGCGCGACTGCACTCGGATAGGTCACATAACCAGAATTCCAAATCACGGGGTAAATAGTATTGAAGTTCAAGCGCCCCAGTTGATTCATCGCCTCTTGAACTTTTGTGCGGTCTTTCATCACATCAAGATCGTTCAGCGTCAGCCAAACGCCCCGAATTTCAGGACGAACGATCGGGACTGTTGGTGTTCCAATCGGCAAGACTGCAGGTGTTTGAGCGATTCCAGGCGTTTCAGTCAGAATCACTGCGAGCAAGGACACCAAAAACAACGGAATGAGAACCGCTTTTCTCCAATGCTGTAACAAGGTGCGAAACTGAATAGCCATGAGAAACTCTATCAACATCAAAACGGACAAACCCAATGCACCAGCCATAGTTTACAAGCATTGCGGGAGCGCATCAGGGTAGACGCGATCGGCTCGTCAAAACTTTTTATCGCTAGCGAAGGACATTGGACTAACATATCGACGCAATTGGATCGACATCATCGCTGACGTAATATTCTCTTTGAGGTGCCCGATCACTCCCGGTTGCCTCGGAGATTGTCAGGTTGTGTGACGCAGTCCTAAATCATTCATGGCATTGGGGGATAGGGGCACTTCTCCCTCGTCAGGTTTTGCTGAATTTGTGGGAGATTCGGCAGTAAGTCGCGTTAACTGCCTCGGTAGGTGCTATATGACCAAGGAGATGCCAGCAGTGGCACATGATAGTGAGCGTCCGCATCTGCAATTCCAAACCGAATAGGAATACGATCGAGAAAGGCGGGTTCCGGGGTTTTAACGGATTTTGCTGCGAAGTAGTTTCCAATCACAAACACTAACTCATAGGTTCCGACTTTAATCTCTGACTCATTCAACATCGGGCTATCGGTGCGTCCGTCAGTGTTTGTTGTCACTGTTTTGAGATGCGTTTTCTGCTCTGTTTGCGGCTCGATCGCCCAAAGTTCAATCGTTAAATTCGCAGCCGGACAGCCGTGAGCCGTATCGAGAACGTGAGTGGTTAGCTTACCCATGTGAATTCCACACGCTTGAATTTCAGCGGCACAATAGAAGCATGGAGAAGTTGCCCATAGTTCTATTCCCGGAAGTCGATCGCGCTCCGTTGCCACCAGTCGGAACTCATCATAAGCCACCACGCGGACGATCGGAAAGCCAATTTGAGCGCGATCTATGGCGCTACTTTCCCGGCAAGATTCACACGGGTTTATTAGTCAAACGCCCAGAATTAGTGCAGCCTTATGTGCCGGATTTTGCTTATCTCGATCGCGCTCTTGCCATTGATATTGAAGTTGACGAGCCTTACACATACGACACGCGCCAGCCGATCCATTTTCTCGACTGCCCGAAAGATCGCTCGCGCAATCAATTTTTCACCGATCACGGTTGGATTGTGATTCGCTTTAGTGAAGCGCAAGTGATCAAATCTCCTGCAAGTTGCTGTAAGGCTATTGCATCAACGATCGCGCTAATAAGTCACGATAATTCAATTATGTCTGCATTTCGCCAGGTTCCGACTCTGAAGCCCGATCGACGTTGGACAGCAGAGCAAGCCCAACAACTCGCCGCACAGAATTATCGGGAACGACTGCAGCACCAACCTGCAGAAGAATCGCTCAAACAGCGACGTACCCAACAATCCAACTTGATGAATGGCGATCTGAGCTTCCATTGCCCAACCTGCGGCGAATTGGTTCGCTGGCAGGGGCACTACATCAAATGTGCGAATTGCGGGTACGACAAATTTGTACTCTAGCCCGTCACGATCTTTGGCACTTTGAAGAATTCGCCGTCTCGATCGGGTGCCCCTTCTAAAATCGCTTCTCGATTTTCATAAGGTTGATGTCGATCGACGCGCACGACGTTGCTGACATCGATCGCCCGTGTTGTGGGTTGGACATTACTTACATCTAACTCGCTCAACTGCTCAAAGTAGTCGAGAATATTGTTCAACTGCGTGGTGAACTTTTCTTCTTCTTCAGGCGTGAGTTGCAGTCGGGCAAGATGCGCCACTTTTTGCACTTGTTCGCGATCGATCATGAGACGCTCCAATAAAACCGCTTAGAAGTATACATCGATGTCCGATCGACCCGTCGTTTTCAGCCAGTTTTGCGCTTCAATGTAGTTGTTCGGCGCTTGCAGAATCGCTTGTTTCCAGTAGTCTGCTGCTTGATCAAATAGCTTTTCGCCTTCGTCTTCCCTACCGTCTTCTTTCGCTCTTTCTCCCATATAGTGATAGATCACAGCGATGTTATTCAAAGCTTGGGGCAGACGGGGATTTTCTTCTAGCGCCTCATGATACAAGCTCAAAGCTTTTTCGTGATTGCCGTTGCTGGCGTAGATTAGACCCATGTTGTACAGAACGTAGCTGCGATCGTTTGGGTCTTCTTCAAGTTTGAGCGCTTCTTCGTAGTTTTCGAGCGCTTCTGCGTATTCACCATCTGCTTGCGCCGACATCCCATCACGATAATAGGCAAACGCTTCTTTTTCCTTACGGGAGGCGGGAAAGACTTTCAGAATGATATCCGCCATGACGGTGAAGCTTTTATCGATGAAGTTGTCGTTGCGTTGAGATCTAGACATAAGGCAAAGGTGTTTGTTATACAGCAAGACATTTTTTAGTGTAGCGCTCAATTGATCGTGCTTCTTCGGCAATCCATAAGACGACACAATTTCATGAAAGCTAAACTAAAGAAAGAGTAAATTCTGCTCAGGAACCCTCTTATGACCGCATCCCCTGATCCCGCCATTTTGAGAGCGATCGAATCTCTGAACTACCGCGCTACGGTCGGAGATGTCGCTACTCAAGCTGGCTTAAATGTAAATTTTGCTGAAAAAGGACTCCTTGCTCTCGCTTCCCAAGCAAACGGAGAATTGCAGGTGGCGGAATCTGGCGAAGTTGTTTATCAGTTTCCGCGCAATTTTCGCGACATTCTGCGCGATAAAGATTTTCGACTCCGCCTGAAAGAAACCTGGGAAAAAATTTGGCGCGTTTTGTTCTACCTGATTCGGATGTCGTTTGGGGTCGTGCTGGTGCTGCTAATCGTGGCATCGTTTCTAGCGATTCTGGCGCTGACGATCGCCATGAGTTCCAATCGCGATGACGATCACGGTGGCGATTTCTCGATGCCGACGGTTTGGTTTAGTCCCGACTTTTTCTGGATTTTTACGCCCGATTACGATCGCCGTCGGGTCGATCGCCAACATAGCAACCTGAACTTTCTGGAGTCGATTTACTCGTTTTTATTTGGAGATGGCAATCCTAATGCAGATCTAGAAGAGCGGCGCTGGCAATCGATTGCAGCCGTGATCCGCAGCAATCGCGGAGCCGTGATCGCAGAACAAATTGCACCGTTTTTAGACTCGGTTGGTACAGTTTCGGAGCAAGAATCTGAACAGTATATGCTCCCCGTCTTGACCAAATTTGACGGACGACCCGAAGTAAGCCCCGATGGGCAATTCGTTTATCATTTCCCCTCACTGCAAACTACCGTGTCTCAGCAGGAACGGCAGTGGCTCCCTGCCTTCTTGCGCGAATCACTTTACCAATTTAGTCAAGCAAGTTCTGGACAAATTACCTTAGCCGCAGGTCTGGGAGTTGCACTGTTGATTCTGGCGATCGTTCTCACGGGAATGACGGCTGGAATTGGAATTGCTGCTTTGAGAGTGCTTGCGTTTATTGGACTCGGTTATAGTGCGGCGTATCTTCTGATTCCAGGGGTTCGCTACTTCTCGATTAAAGGACGTAATCAGAGAATTCTAGACCGCAACCGAAACCGAGAACTGCGGGCGAAGCAATTGGCGCAGAGTGATCTGATCGTTCAGCACAAACTCGCTTATGCTCAACAATTTGCGGCTGAGACGGTGATTCAACAATCCGATTTGATTTACTCAACCGATCGCGACCTAATCGAACAAGATATCGATCGTTCAGCACAAATCGATGCCGAGTGGCAGCACCGCTTAGAAGGCAAGCAGTAAGCCACTCGGCGCTGTGCCGTTACTGCACCTGAATTTGAGCCAGTGCAGTATTGAGATAATACTGCTGCAAGATCTGCTGGTAATTGTAGTTTTGGCGTGCCATGTTATAGGCTCCCCACTGACTCATGCCCAATCCGTGACCAAAACCGCGACCGTTGATGACAAACCCAGCGACGGCTTGTTTTTGTCCGCCTTTACTGGCAACAGGTTGAAACTGCGGTGCGACGGTGAAGAGCGTACTTCTCAAGCCCAACGCCGATCGCACAGCATCGCCGTCCACAACTTTTGAGCCGCGATCGCCAACGATCCGCATCGATTGAACTCGTCCGCAAACTGGAGTCGTTTTCACAGGCTCCATACGCTGCAAATTCCCTACGCCGAATCGAGTGCCAATCTCAGCCGTAGTGAAGGTTTTCGACCATTCATTCACGGGTGAGCCTTGATCAAAATTATTTCGCACCGTTCGCAGGTAGGGTAGCGCTTGCACCCAGACATCTTCAACATTCTCGGTGCAGCCTCCTGCTGACGAATGGAACACCGCGTTGATGACCCGATTGTTATGGGTTAAAACTTGTCCAGTTGTCGCTAGAACGGCTTGCTGGGTTCCGGTAGATTCGGATTGCAGTCCGTTGTAGACCTGCCAACCCTGAGTATCACCAAGGTCGAAAATGCCGTTTCTGGCGTTTTGGCGTTCGTGCAGGGCATAGCTGCGGGCTGCAACGGCTTGAGCTTTCAACGCTTCTTGGGGCCAGTTGCCGTTCATTTCTGCACCCAGAACGCTAAATAAATATTGCTCTAGGTCTACGTAGTTCACGGCGGTCAGTCCTTTCCCTGTTGGAACGAGATAGACTCGACCGCGATACCAGCGATTGCCAATCCACACAACCCCGTTTTTGTCTTTGGGAACAATCCACAATGCACCGGACTGCCAACGATCAAGCGCGACTCCCCCGTTTTTGACTTGGGCGGCAAAGCCGTTCATACCTTGAATTTCACCGACCACGCGCTGAGCGCCATCGAGAACTTGAGCGTTGACCGAGCTACCGACATTGACTTGGGGTACGTCCTTTTCGATCGCAACGCGCAACTCGACGGATTTCTGAGCGCGAACAGGCATCATCGTGGCTGCCCAAATCAACAGCGCCAAGCCGAAGGATTTCGGGAAAAAGGTGAACAGCGAGAGGAGCGATCGAGCATTCATTTGATTAACCATTGCAACAGGGGTTTCATTAATAACGAACAGCGGTCATGCCAAGCGGTCAGGATCAATTTGCCTCGATTTGCAGAAGTTATAACATTCGTTACTTTGTGATGAAAAGCGTTGAGTTTTAAGAAGACACTAAATCTTTAAATACCATTGTGGAGGTTCTTTACATAGTTTTCTGGGAATGAACCCTTGAGTTGAGGAGGGTGTCGCTGTGATTTAGGGGGTTACCCAAATTCATCGAAGCGAACTGTTCCTGTCGAACTCGGATTAAATTGCGAATCCTTTTCGATGTCGGTTCTCGGTTCAGAATAGTTCCGCAAGCGATTGACGATCGCAACCCTCAACACAGAGAAGAGCGACCAGCCATCACTCGTCGCTCACAGAACAGCAATATTGCTAAATAGATTGAGATCTCATTCATTTACGCGAAACAGGGATTGTGCTGCTGATTTCACGGTGTCGCCTACTTCAGAGAGCGTCTGAGAAAGCGATCGCTGTGATTGCAGAATCACTCGCGCACAGTTGCGTCCTGGCAATCCTGAAATTGAGCCGCCGGGATGCGTTCCAGCTCCGGTGAGAAATAATCCGTCGATCGGTGTTTTATAGTTTGCTAATTCTGGCAGCGGTCGGAAAAACATCATTTGATCGAAGGTCATATCCAAGTGGTAATAGTTGCCTTTCAGCACTCCGATGCGTTCTTCGAGTTCGGGTGGGCTTTCGATTCGACGTGCCAAAATCGAGGATTTCACGTTTGGTGCGTAGTCTGCCAGTTTGTCGAGAACACGATCGGCAACTTGATTTTTTAGTTCTTCTGTCCACCCTGTGCCTTTAAGTCCAGTTCCGTTGGCTCCCGCAATCTGATAGGGCACAAAGTATTCGATCCATAAAACGTGCTGGCCGTCTGGCGCTAAAGATGGATCGCGCATACTGGGAACAACGGCATACATTGAAGGATCTTCAAGGGGAATTCTGCCAATGTTCGGATCGGTGTGTGCGAGTTCAACTTGAGCAACTGAATCTGCAATCAGAACTGATCCGATCAGATATTCATCACGGTGATTGTGATTCACAAATTTGGGTGCTTCCGACAAGGCGCAATCAATTTTTAGAATTGCCTCGTTGTGGTTTGTGATTCTTCGAGCTACACGCTCTCGTAACTTCGAATCAGCCGCATCCACATCTCTTGGATCAACTAAATTCAAGAACAATCGTTGGGCATCCAGACTGGAGATAACGCCAATGTTTGCGCGGTATTCTTGCCCATTCATTAACCGCACACCTTCTGCGCGATTGTTTCCGATCAGAACGGATTTGACGGGTCGATCGACGAGAATGTCCCCACCTAAATCGTTGACGCAGCGAACCAGTGCATCGGTAACGGCTCCGGTTCCACCTCTTGGACGTGCCATTCCAGGATTGTGGCGCAGCGACATCATAATCGAACCGACTGCCATATTTTTCTGTGAAGGTGGCGTACTCAGTTCGGCTGCCAGTCGTGCTAGGGGAGCTTTGAGAAATTCTGAATCGAAATACTCATCAATGATGTCCATGGGGCTAGTGAACATCGATCGAATGAAGTCGAGTGTTTGATCCCCTCCGCCTATCAATGAAAAGAGATCTTTAATCTTTTCAAGATCATAGTTACCTGCCATGTCTACGATCGACTTTGGCGGTGCGTTAAACATCGGAGTCAAAAATCCGATCACTCGCTGCCAGAAATCATTAAATTCAGCATATTTCTCAGCATCGCGAGGACTGTAGCGGGCGATTTCTTGACAGGTTTTTTCCACCGATCGATGAGCAAAGAAATACTTGCCGTCAGGATGCGGACAGAACGCCACGTGATCGCAGAAAAGATACTCTAAGCCATATTTTTCGAGTTCTAAATCCCGCACTACTGGGCCTAAATGGATGAAAAGATGGTCGATCGCGCAAGGGCTGAACTTGAATCCAGATACTACCTCTGGCATGAATGGCTCGGTCGTTGCGGCTCCACCCGGAATGGGGTTTTTTTCGAGGATTAAGACTTTATAGCCTGCTTTGAGGAGATAAGCAGCACAGGTCAAGCTATTGTGTCCTGCACCAATCAGGATGAAGTCATACGTGTTCATATCGCATCGCTCTTAGAAATCGCTCTACGGCTTACGATAGACAAAACCTCGATCGATTGAATTCACCCTTAAGTCAGGCTTTATTGCTTGTCATACGCAAGTTCGCCCAAAAGATAGGTGGCTTGAATCGAGCGATCATCACCCATAATGATCAAGGTGAATAATCGATCGCTCAGGGCTTCTAAAGTAATCGGTGTTTCGGCTTGGTTACGCAATGCCATGATCGGGGTCGATCGCGGATCAACCACAATAAAATCTGCTTCTTTGCCTACCTCAAAGTTTCCCAGCTTATCTTCCAGATGAAGCGCTTTTGCTCCTCCCAATGTTGCTAAGTACATTGCCTGAAATGGAGTGAGCTTCTGTCGTCGCAGTTGTGTGATTTTGTAAGCTTCGCTTGCGGTTTGGAACATTGAAAAGCTGGTTCCACCTCCAACATCGGTTGCGAGTCCAACTTTGATTTGGGCAGAGGTGGCACGTTCAAGATCGAACAATCCGCTACCAAGGAATGTATTAGATGTCGGACAAAAGGCGATCGTCGATTTTGCTTCCGCGAGTCGATCGAATTCTGCTTCGGTCAGTTGCACACAATGAGCAAAGATCGATCGCTCTCCCACCAATCCAAATCGATCGTAAGCATCTACATACCCTTTACTGTCTGGGAATAGTTCTTGCACCCAAGCCACCTCATTCACATTCTCAGAGAGATGGGTGTGTAGATAAGTGTCTGGAAACTCTTCTAGAAGCTTGCCAGCATACATTAATTGTTCCGGTGTGGAAGTCGGTGCAAATCGGGGAGTGACCGCATAAAGCGATCGACCTTTTTTGTGCCATTTCTCAATCAAGGCTTTGCTTTCGTCGTAAGACGATTCTGCGGTATCTCTCAGAAACTCTGGAGCATTGCGATCCATCATCACTTTGCCTGCAATCAGGCGCATATTTCTGCGCTCACTTTCTTCAAACAAAGCTTCGACCGACTCTGGAAACACAGCCGCAAGTACCAGCGCTGTAGTTGTTCCATTTCGCAGCAGGTGATCAATAAAAATCGGTGCAATTCGATCGCAATAGGCTTTGTCTTGGAACTTGCGCTCAACCGGAAAGGTAAACTTCTCCAGCCATTCCAATAACTGCTCACCATAGGCTGCCATCATCTCCGTCTGCGGGAAATGAACGTGCAGATCAATAAATCCAGGGAGAATCAGGTGGTTAGGATAGGTGACGATCGCCACTCCCGCATATTTCTCTTTTAATTGCTCATACGCGCCCAGTTCTTTGATTCTTCCGTTGTCAACTACGAGTAAACCGTCTGGAAGGTATCGCACACTTTCAGACTCCGACACAAAGAACGGATCAGCAATAAAATCTAGAATGGCGCTGCGGAATGCTTTGACAGTCATGAAGAATCGAGGAACTAGACTCCTGCTTGATTTTAATCGCTCTCTGTCACTGTGCTTGAATATCGCTAGGATTGATAAGAAGCCGCCGTTAAGATGAATGACTGAATTTTCCCCGAACCCGCTACTTGCTCTGAACTACGAGCCTGCGTTTGAGCGCTTAGGAGACGAGTTCTCCGATCGTGTTTCTGCCGCTCAATTTCCCCAACATATTCTCCGATTTCGCAACGATGACATTCTGGCGCAGTTGGGTCTAGAGAATGTAACCGATGAGCATTTTATCGAAGCCTTTGGCAAGTTCCAGGGACGAGAGCCGTTCTTGGCGATGCGGTATCACGGGTATCAATTCGGAACCTACAATCCGGCATTAGGGGATGGGCGTGGCTTTCTATACGGGCAAGTCCGCGCAAAGGATGGAGAACTCTATGACTTCGGCACAAAAGGATCAGGAAGAACGCCTTATTCGCGGGGTGGCGATGGTCGATTGACGCTCAAAGGTGGCGTTCGAGAGGTGTTAGCGGCAGAGATGTTGCACCGCTTGAAGGTGAGAACTTCACGCTGTCTCAGTTTGATTGAAACTGGGGAAGGACTGTGGCGCGGCGATGAACCGTCTCCCACACGATCGTCGGTGATGATTCGGTTTAATCGATCGCATATTCGCTTCGGTACATTTGAGCGATTAGATGCCATTAACCGCAAAGATTTGATTGCGATCTTGCTCGATCATGTAATTGAAACTTACTATCCACATTTGATGAGTGAGCGCGATCGGTATGCGTTGTTTTATGCAGAATTAGTCGCCAAAGTTGCTCAATTAGTCGCGCAGTGGATGGCAGCAGGATTTTGCCATGCCGTATTGAATACCGATAATATGTCGATTACGGGCGAAAGTTTCGATTATGGCCCGTATGCGTTCATTCCCACCTATCAACCCAGCTTTACTGCCGCTTATTTTGATTATTACGGTCGGTATGCTTATGCAAATCAAGCGGAAATTTGCTACTGGAATTTGGAGATGTTACAAATTCCATTAAGGCGCGTAATTTCTGAGGATGATCTTAAATCTGGCTTATCTCAATTTGCATCACACTACGAAAAAGCGTATCAACAAAGGATGCTTTATCGATTGGGATTTGATCAATTAGAAGACTCGATCGCATCAGATTTAGTCTACCGAACCGTTCAATTTCTTCAATCCGCTCAAATCGATTATCACGACTTTTTTTGGCAGATTACTAAACAATTTGATCCAAGCTGGAGCCAGAACGCGAGTAGCATTTTTTCTCAACATGAAACATCAAACACGGAATTAGCGCAATTGTTTGAGAACTGGCGGCAAAGTTACTGTCAGGCTTTGCAAACGTTAAGCCGCTTTGAGATTGATCAAATTCCTGCAAGGTTGAACGAATATAACTCCGAAGTCGGATTAGTTCGCCCAGAAATCGAAGACGTTTGGAATCCGATCGCAGATGACGACAATTGGCAACCCTTCTATGATTTATTAACTCGAATTCGTAAGTAAGACAATGCTGCAAACTCCTGTTCTATTAACTTCGCGGTTAATTGTTCGATTGCTTCAGCAAAACGATACAGCAGCGATCGTGAAATACTATACCGAGAATCGTGCATTTCTCGAACCGTTCGAGCCATTGCGTCCGGCTAATTTTCACAGTCGTGAGTTTTGGTCGCAGCAGATTGAGAAAAGCTTGATCGAGTTTGGCTATGATCGATCGCTGCGCTTATTTCTATTTAAGAAAGATGATCCACGAACTGTGATTGGTGCAGTAAATTTCACCAATATGAGTCAAGGAGTTTTATATTCTTGCAATTTAGGCTATAGCCTTGCAGAAAAAGAACAAGGACATGGCTATATGAATGAAGCGCTACAAGCTGCCATTCAATATGTATTTACTGATCTGAATTTGCACCGAATTAGCGCAAATTATATGCCGCACAATCGACGCAGCGCGAATGTTTTGAAGAAGCTAGGATTTGTGATCGAAGGCTATGCTAGAGATTACCTTCTGATTAATGGCAAGTGGGAAGATCACATTCGATCAAGTCTAATTAACGAAAATTGGAGACCGTCATGAGCGATACGATCGCGGCGATCGCAACAGCAATTGTCCCCGAACAAGGAAGCGTCGGAATTGTTAGATTGTCCGGCTCTGAATCGGTTGCGATCGCTCAAAAACTCTTTCATTCTCCCGGTCGCCAAATTTGGAAAAGTCATCGCATTTTATACGGCTTCATTCGCCATCCTGAAACTCAGCAAACGGTCGATGAAGCCTTATTGCTTTTGATGCTGGCTCCACGATCCTACACCCGCGAAGATGTAGTCGAATTTCACTGTCATGGCGGCATTATTGCGGTTCAACAAGTGCTACAACTTTGCATCGAACAAGGTGCAAGATTGGCGCAACCCGGAGAATTTACCTTAAGAGCATTTTTGAATGGGCGATTAGATTTGACACAAGCCGAGAGCATTTCGGATCTCGTTGGAGCACGATCGCCCCAAGCCGCCCAAACTGCTCTCGCCGGATTGCAAGGCAAATTGGCACACCCAATCCGCCAGCTTCGTGCAACTTGTCTCGATATTTTGGCAGAAGTCGAAGCCCGCATCGATTTTGAAGACGACTTACCCCCGCTCGATGAAGCCGAGATTCAAGCGCAATTTCGTCATGTTCTCGCCGAAGTCACGCGCATTTTAGCGACTGCCGATCGTGGTGAATTGCTCAGAGCCGGATTGAAAGTCGCGATCGTCGGTCGTCCCAACGTTGGAAAATCCAGTTTGCTGAATGCTTGGAGCCGCAGCGATCGTGCGATTGTGACGGATCTTCCTGGCACCACTCGCGATGTGGTTGAATCTCAGCTTGTCGTGGGTGGAATTCCGATTCAAGTTCTCGACACCGCAGGCATTCGTGAAACCGAAGATCAAGTCGAAAAAATCGGAGTCGAACGATCGCGCTTAGCCGCTCAATCTGCGGATTTAGTGTTATTTACGATTGACGCTCAAACTGGATTTACCAAGAGCGATCGCGAAATTTATGAACAAGTAAGTGATCGCCCCTTAATTTTAATTGTCAACAAAATTGATCTTGCTGAAGTGAACGGTGATCTTCCTTCAGCACTACAAATTGTGAAAACTGTGGCATCGCTAAATCAAGGAATTGATGCCCTAGAAACAGCAATTCTAAACACAGTTCAAACCGGAAAAATTCAAGCCGCAAATTTAGATTTAGCGATCAATCAACGTCAAGCGGCTGCATTAACCAAAGCGAAAACAGCGTTAGAACAAGTGCAAATGACGATCGCCAATCAACTGCCGCTAGATTTTTGGACGATCGATTTGCGAAGTGCAATTCAAGCTTTAGGTGAAATTCTGGGCGAAGATGTCACGGAGTCGGTACTCGATCGCATCTTCAGTCGATTTTGTATCGGCAAGTAGGACAAATGTTTTAATTGTAATAAATCTAATTTAGCTGAACGCGAGGTAGAGCAATGGCAGCCACTCAAGATGCCTACGAACTAGCAAAACTGCTCGCAGAAATTGAATATCCAGATTCTGATGGTAAACCGATGGCAGAAACCGATTTTCAGCGAGAGTACCTGATTTACTCGGTTAGCGTATTGGATCTCTACTTTCAGAATCAGCCTAATGTCTATGTCTCTGGCAATATTTTGATTTACTACGAAGAAGGCAATTCAAAAGCTTGCCTCTCTCCGGATGTCTTCGTAGTTAAAAATCAGGAAAAGCGCAAACGTCGATCGTACAAAGTGTGGGAGGAAGGTGAGAAATATCCTAATTTCGTTCTAGAAATTACTTCAAAATCCACCGTTAACGAAGACCAAGGCTCGAAGAAAGGACTCTACGCTTTCTGGGGTGTCGAGGAATATTTTCAGTACGATCCCACAGCCGACTATCTCAAACCACAACTTAAAGGCTTCCGCCTGATTGAAGGAAACTACTTTCCAATTCCTCAAGTTCCACTCGATCAACCCAATGACTTCTCACTCCGAAGCGAAGTTTTAGAAATCGATTTATGTCTAAAAAATCAGGATCTCAAGTTCTTTGAAGCGGGTTCTGGAATTCAACTGCTGGGTCTCGAAGAAACGGAATCCGCTCGACGGGCGGCAGAACTTAGAGCCGAGCAAGAAGCACAAAGAGCCGAGCAAGAAGCACAAAGAGCCGATCGCTTAGCCGCAAAACTCCGAGAACTCGGCATCGATCCCGAACAACTCTAAAGCCACAAAAACTAAGAAATTCTGTGAGCGTAATCGCCTTAAGATAAAAAATTGTTGCGTGTAAATCGATCGTTATGCGAATTCTGATTATGGGCGGGACTCGGTTTATTGGAGTCTATCTCACTCAGCTTTTGGTGTCTCAAGGGCATGAGGTTACATTGTTCAACCGAGGCAATAAGCCTGCTCCGGCAGAAGGCGTGAAACAAATTAAGGGCGATCGTACCAATGCCACCGACTTGAAACAGTTAGCCGATCTCGATTTTGACGCGATTTTCGACAACAACGGGCGTGAACTCAGCGATACTCAACCCCTAGCTGAACTGTTCAAAGGTCGGATTCAGCATTTTGTTTATATGAGTTCGGCAGGGGTTTATCTCAAGTCAGACCAAATGCCGCACGTCGAAGGCGATGCGGTTGATCCGAAAAGCCGGCACAAAGGCAAGCATGACACAGAATCTTATCTGGCTGAAGTGGGAATTCCGTTTACCTCGATTCGCCCGACTTACATTTATGGGGCACAGAACTACAACGATCTAGAAGCGTGGTTTTTCGATCGCATCGTTCGCGATCGTCCGGTTCCCATTCCCGGCCACGGACAGCACTTTACTCAGTTTGGGCACGTCAAAGACCTAGCGGCAGCAATGGCGAAAGTGTTGGGCAATCAGAGCGCGATCGGGCAGATTTACAATGTGTCTGGCGATCGAGCTGTAACCTTTGATGGTTTAGCACGCGCTTGTGCAGAAGCAGCAGGCAAAGATCCGAGCGCGATCAAAATCGTGCATTACGACCCGAAAAAATTCGATTTCGGCAAAAAGAAAGCGTTTCCGATGCGGACACAGCACTTTTTTGCAGATATTCACAAGGCGATAACCGAACTCGATTGGAAACCCGAATTTGACCTCGTTTCCGGGCTAAAAGATTCCTATCAGAACGACTATCTCAAGACAGGGCGCGACAAATCCGAAATCGATTTTTCGCTTGATGAGCAAATCTTGGCTTAGGTACTGTTCTGTAAACCCTACCTTCGCCGATCGACGCTTCGCAGTACATTGAGAGTAGTTTTTCCGAGTTGAGGGCAGCAACATGCTGACATATCTTTTAGCGCTAGTCGTCGCGTTGGGTAGTTTCGGGCTGTATATGTCCGCTTTCTTTTACCCAGATATTTATCGCAAAGGTGATCTCACACTTGCGGGTGTGGGATTGTTTTATGCGTTAGTGCTTTGGATTTGCGCCGATCGCATTACCGGTGCGGTTCTGTTGGGACAAATCGCGAGTGTGTCGTTGATCGGTTGGTTCGGCTATCAAGCCCTGACTGCTCGACTGGGCTACACGCCTTCAACGGCTGAATTACAATCGAAATTAAACGAGGTCGTCAACTCGGAAAATACTTCAAAAGTCCTAGAGCAAGGCAAGCGAGCGGTGACAACAGTACGGGAGCGTGTTCAATCAGTGCTGAACAAAACGCCGGAAACTCCAGCCGAACCGTATCAGCCGTTAAAGCGGGAAGATTTTGGCAATCCCACGCCCGAAGCGTCTAAACCGGATGTGATGGGAACGATCGGTGCAATGGGCAGTGCAGTAGCTTCGCTTCCCGGAGTGTTCGGAGGACTGTTCAGAAAGCCCGAAAAGAATACGACAACTTATGTGCGTAAAGACTTCCGTGAGGACGCAACCGAAACCGATGATGAAGCCTTCAGCTTTGAAGAAGACATCGTGAAATCTGAGCAAGCGGTAGAATCGAAATCTGTGTCGATTGATAAAGACGGTGCATCAGAATCGGCTTCGACGGCTGATGAAATTATCGAAGAAGAGATCGCATTTGAAGCGAATCATCCGCAGGCTGTTCCACCGCATCCACCGACTCCGGAGCAGGTTGAAACGGCTCTTGCGGATGCCGAGGAAAAGAATCTTCCCGCCGATCCACCCGAAGCTGAATAAGGTAGTACAAAAAGGGCTTGATGATCTCAAGCCCTTTTTCGTCTCGAATTTACACAGGCATGGGAACCTTGGCACCCACTGAAACCGGAGCCGCGATCGTAATCTCAAGCGATTCGGCTTTGAATGCCATCCACGGTTGCGAATCAATAAGGTTGGCAAAGGGGCTAGAGTATGGAACTTCAAGCCGAGAACTCACGATCGAAAGATTACCAACCGCTGAAGCTTCAAACCGCATTAATTCTTCTGCAAGCTGGGTATAAGTGTCAAACTGTCCGTTCAGTCGCGGTAGATTGAATTGCCAAGCTTGAGTCAAATTGCAGAGCGTCCGATCACCTTGCTTAACGATCGCACCCCCGCCAGGTTGCCAAAGAAATTGCGCTTCTTCCTTCGGTAAGCCCCAAATATTTCGGCCCCCTGAGATCGAGCTTTGATCATCGACATAAATATGGGAGATCCAGCTTCCAATCTTGCCACCGTAGCGAACTAAACCTGCAACAGCGATTAATTCTCCATAGGTTAACGTTGAACTCGGTTCATATTTGCCAAGCACTAAGCCGCCGATCGTTTTTCCGGGCAGGACTTGAACAATTTCGAGATTTTTAGGAATGACTTTTGCGGCAACGTTAAAGTCAATCAAATGCAGCGTGAGAAAACCGTGACCTTTAAGTATCCAAGGTGCGGGTGGATGATTCATGATAGTTGAGTGAAGGAGTGCGATCGTACCCTAAAAAACTCCGATCTGCTTTACCTCTACCCTTGGACGCAGAATATCAATAAAAACTTACTTCAATTTAGTAGATATGGTTTTACGAGAATTGCCTTAAATTACGAGTATTCTCAGCTTGAAACCCATGTCTGATTCGCCTCGTTCTGAAGAAAATATCTTCTCTGAATTTGCCAAACTTGTTTTAGGAACTCAGCTTGACGAGTTTAGGAAGGTCGCTGTCTCTGCAAGCACTAATCTAGTTAAATTATTTCGAGGCGAAGTAGAAGATGTCTCTTTTGCGGGACGCAACATTGTTAAGGATCAAATTCAGGTTCAAGAAGTAGAAGTTCAAACTGACCAGATTTCTATTGATCCGCTCAGCATTCTACTAGGAAAAATTCGGCTAAGCGAACCGATCGATAGCCATATTCGACTCGTTCTTTCTGAAGATAATCTGAATCAAAACATGAATTCAGATTATGTTAAAGACTTTCTTCAACCGATTGAATTAAATCTTGAAGGCGAAACTGTGTTTCTAGAATTGAAGCCTCCGTTCAGCATTCGGTTACTAAGTAATAACAGAATGCGCTTTACCGGAGATGCGATCATTAGGAGCGCGAGAAATACACAAACGATCGGTTTTAGCGCTGTTGTTTGTCCGCGGACTGAAATCGAACCCATCAAAATGGAATCATTTTATTGCACCCCGAATGATGGTCAATCGATTCCACTCATGATTGCTTTAATGCAATGGATGCAAGCCTTGATTAGTCAGCCCTATCTTGAATTTGCCGGAATTGCGTTTCAGGTTAAATTGCTCTCAATTCAGAATAAAGAATTAGCGACAGAAATCGAAATTCACGCGTCTCAAATGCCAACTCTTTAGTCTAACTTAGTCCGACTTTTTTCTGCTCACGCTTATAAATTTTCATTTCATCTGTGATTTGTCGCACAACATCTGGGAACCTTAACAAGGACAGTGATGTGTAAGACGGACTCCGGTAATGAGCCACGCTCAAGACGTTGAAATAACGCTTTTTTTCCAGAAGGGGCTGTACCTGAATAAGACGAAAGCTTACGAAGCAGCCGTTTCTAGCTACGAAGCTGCGCTGAATCTCAAGCCCGATTATCCCGATGCCTGGTACAACCGAGGTAACTCGCTTTACCATCTCGGACGCTACGAACAAGCGATCGACAGCTACAACCAAGCGATCGAGTATCAACCTGGTTTCCCCGAAGCCTGGAACAATCGCGGCAACGCACTCGATGAAATGGGACGCTACGAACAAGCAATTAAAAGCTACGACCAAGCGATTAAATATCGCGCTGACTATTACTGGGCTTGGTACAACCGGGGCATTTCGCTACGGAACCTAGAGCGTTACGACGATGCGGTCAATAGCTACGATCGCGCCATCGAATTCAAGCCAGATTACTACTGGGCTTGGTACAGTCGCGGCTTAGCATTGCGAAAACTCGGACAGCTAGAACGAGTCGTCGCCAGCTACGATCGCGCACTCGAACTCAAACCAGATTTTGAAGAATCCTGGACAAATCGCGGCAATGCGCTCTATCACATGGGCAACATTAATGCAGCGATCGAGAGCTACGATCGAGCACTGGCGCTTCGACCGGATGCCGCAACGGTTTGGTATAACAAAGCCTGCTGTTATGCGATCCAGGGCAAAGCGGATCTCGCGTTTGAGCATTTGCAACGAGCGATCGAGCTAAGTCCAGAGGAGTATCGTGAGATGGCGCAGACCAATTCGGATTTTGCGGCACTCCGGCGAGATAATCGATTCCTATCGATTCTAAGTGTCCGCCCACCTCGCGAAGCTTAATTCGCTGTGATTTTTATGACATGCAAAAGGCGCGATTCAAATGTGATCGCGCTTTTTAATTCTTCACTGAAATCAACGTGTCCTAACCCAAGTTTTAGTCGGAACCAATGCTTCTTGAACCACTAAAACAGAGCAGGGTGCATGGTGTAGTACGTAATTGCTGACGCTGCCGAGGAGAAATTCACTGATGCCTGATCGCCCCCTGCGCCCCATCATGACTAAATCTGCATTCCAGGTTCGAGCGATCGTGCAAATTGTGTCACCCGCATCGCCGACGTGCTGTGTAAATTCGCATCGAACTCCCGCTGCTGTGGCTGCCGCATCTCGTGCTCTCAGCATATCTAATCCTGCGGCTTCAGCCTGAGAAAGCAACTGTGCTGAAGACCGAATCAACGCTTCATGCTGCATGGGGTAAAGGCTATCTGGCATGGGATACATTGGAGTCGGTATCCCTTCGTCAATCGGGCTAATCACATGCAGCAGCATTAATTGTGATTGATTGACTTTTGCAAACTCGATCGCCTTTTCAAACACGCCCTGACCTGTTTCAGCATGATCGAGCGCAACTAAAATCTTCCGAAACATACCGATTCTCCCAATAGTTTAATTGAAGACTTAATCGAATGCTTATTGATTATTTGAAGTGAGATTTACCTCATCCCAATTTACCTCACCCTATAAGTGCAGTATAGGACTAGAATTCGTTACCATGGCTTAATTTTCTCGCTTCTTAACACTTCAAAAATCTCAAACTGTGGCTAGACGAATTTCACCTTCTAGTCTTGTCAAAGTATCAAGATTGCGTTGTCTTAAATAGATGTTGGTCGAAATCATTCGACGATTAAGCGAAAGAATTTTAACGTTTTGGCGGCGAAGGGTCGGGCATCGAATCACGCCGCTATTGACTGTGGTACGTTTGGTTGGGCTTGTCACAGCCGCGATCGCGCTTTGGGGATTTGCAGAACTCGCAGAGACGGTGATGCACGACCAGACGCAGGCATTTGATATTAGTGTGCTGTTTGCAATTCATCGGCTTCAGGCTCCGTGGCTGACTCCAATTATGCTGTTTGTGACTGCGATTGGCGATCCAATGGTGCTGGTTATCGTTGCTGTAATTATGAGTCTTGTTTTGCTGCGTCATCAGAGATCGCAGGCAATGACGATCGCGATCGGCGGGGTCGGGGCGTTGGTGCTGAATTTGCTACTGAAGCGACTATTTGAACGAGCACGACCGGAATTGTGGTCAAGAGTCGTTGAGGTAAATTTCTATAGCTTTCCGAGCGGACACGCGATGTTATCGATCGTCATGTATGGATTGTTCGGATATTTGTTAGCAAAACGTTATGGGAAATATCGTAGTTTAATTGTGTTGTTAATGTCACTTCTGATTGCGCTCATTGGTTTTAGTCGGATGTATTTTGGTGTGCATTGGCTGACAGATATTATTGCGGGCTATGGAGCAGGATTTGTGTGGCTAATGACCTGCACTCTAAGTTTAGAAGTTTGGCAACATCGAAGAGAGCTATTAAAATCAGAACCTTAATTAATCTTCGTCGAATCGTGCAAATAGCTTCGTTAAAATCACATTTGAGAAAAGAAAGCCTTCGGGATCAGTGAGCTTAATTCTTCCTGGCGTGATTTCGACCCAGGACACTTTTTCGTAGGGCTGTAAGCAGTCTAGAATTTGAGCGATCGCACCCTCTCCAAATCGCTCCCTTAGCTGCTTCAAATCAATTCCTTCTTGCAATCGCAATCCCACCATTAAACTATCTAATAAGTGCTCAACTTGGGTTGTCTCAGAGTCTAATTGTGGTGCTTCAGACCAAGCGTAATACTCAAGCAGCTTACGCGGTCGAGAAACACGATCGCCGTTAAGAAAACTCGTCGCACCCATCCCAAAACCGTAGAACGATCGGTTCTCCCAATACACGCGATTGTGTTGACATTGATAGCCGGGTTTCGCATAGTTTGAGATTTCATAATGCTCAAAACCAGCATTCGTCAATTTCTGTTGAGCAAATCGATAGAAATCTGCGGTTAATTCATCTGAGGGTAAAGGTTTTTCACCCGGCTTTAATTGTTTGCCAAAGGGCGTTTGCGGTTCGATCGTTAGATCGTAGATCGATAAATGTGCGGGTGAAAGTGCAATTGCGCGATCGAGAGAATCCTGCCAAATCTCGATCGTTTGATGGGGAAGACCTGAGATTAAATCTAAGCTGTAATTTTTGATTTCTGCTTGATGAAGTAGATCGATCGAATGATAAATATCTTCAACCGTGTGAGTTCTTCCACAAGCTTTGAGAATATCAGATTGAAACGCCTGCACCCCTAAACTGAAGCGATTGACTCCGGCTGATTTGAATCCCTGAACTTGCTCGAGGTCGAACGTACCCGGATCAATCTCCATCGAAATCTCCGCATCAGGAAGAATTCCAAACTGACGATCGAGCCGCTCTAAAATCTGCTGCAATTGTGAAACCGATAAAAGCGAAGGAGTTCCCCCACCAAAAAACACAGTTCTTAACGGTTCACCTAAATTTGCGGTCTGATCAATTTCCTGACACAATTTATCGACGTAATTGACGATCGTTCTAAAATTGCTGCCGTTGCGTTGATCCCCAACTACAGAAATCGGAAAGTCGCAGTAGAAACACCGTCTGCGGCAAAACGGAATATGAACATACGCCGAACTTGGAATGTTAAATTCCATGACTTGTAACTTATTTTTCAAACTCAATTTCGGGAAATGTAGAGCAAAAGAGGCGACCGCTTCTCAGAAATCGCTAAATTTTGTATCACAAAATACGGCAGAGTGAGGTAAACCCCCCATCAGATAAGCATTTGGGGGCAGGAATCCACGAACAAGCAGGATATAATGATGCCAAGTCAAGCGGTTCGTAGGCCTGACAGTATTTAGCGAATTTGATTTGCATCAAATTCCCATCGATCCGGTAACTTCGCGTGACTGGGTGCAGTGCTTCATCGTTTTGCTTGACTCGCAATTTTCCCGTACAGACGCTCCAATGCGTCTCCAGTGCCATTATGCTCGACGCAATTATCATTATCTCATTTATCCTAGCAGGGGCGGGAACTGGCTTTCACGGCATTGAAGCACTGCCTGGAAGTGTACTGCAACAAGTCTCAAATCCAGAAGCACTCCGCTGGGTTTGTGGCGGGTTTGGTGCAATTTTTGGTTTAGCGATCGGGCTTGTCGCCCAGACAACCTTTCGCCGAATCGAACGTGATGTCCGGCAACTTCCAGCTTATACCCTACTCAGTCGCTCAGTCGGTCTCGTGATTGGGCTTTTGGTCGCGAATTTGCTGCTTGCACCAATTTTCCTGCTGCCGATTCCATCGGAATTCTCGTTTCTCAAACCGCTCACGGCCGTGCTTGGTAGCATCATGTTTGCAGTTTCAGGCATGTCGCTTGCGGATGTGCATGGTCGATCGCTTTTACGCCTGATCAATCCCAGCAGCGCTGAAACGCTCCTGCTCTCTGAAGGCACGATCAAAGCTGCAACCACAAAAGTCCTCGATACAAGCTGCATTATCGATGGTCGAATTGCTGATCTGTTGGATACAGGCTTTCTCGAAGGTCAGTTACTCGTGCCGCAGTTCATTCTGCAAGAACTCCAGCAGGTTGCAGATGCCTCGAACGACCAAAAACGAGTCCGGGGACGGCGAGGACTCGACATTCTCAATCGGATTCGAGAAACCTATCCCGATCGTGTGGTCATTCATCCCGCAGACTACGACGATATTCCAACTGTAGATGCGAAGCTGGTGCGTCTCGTTCAAGAAATCAACGGAACCCTACTGACCACGGATTACAACCTGAATAAAGTCGCAACCGTTCAGAAAGTTCCCGTTCTGAACGTCAATGATTTGACTCAAGCGATCCGCCCGTCCTACTTACCAGGAGATAGCATTGATCTAAAAATTCTGCGAGAAGGGAAAGAACCCGCTCAAGGGATTGGCTATCTTGATGACGGTACGATGGTTGTGGTTGAAGATGGGCGCAGTTATGTTGGCGGAGAGCTTCAAGTGATTGTCACCAGCTCTTTGCAGACTTCCGCAGGTCGCATGATCTTTGCTAAACCAAAAGCTTCAGCTTTAGCGTAAATCCATGAGTCGAGATCGAGAAAAAACCTGTTCTCTTTGTGAAAAATCCGCTCCTGTTCTCTACCGTATTCAATGCGATGAGTCTGGTGAGTGGATTTTTGTTTGTCGAAGCTGTTGGGAGCAAGTGAGCCAAAATAATCCCTTCTATATTTACGGTGGAACCTGGAAAGCGCACAAACGATAAAATCTCAACGATAAAATCTTTGTGTATCCGGTTGTGCTTTCAGAATCTGTCTTCTACGATCGCTCCTGTCATCCTTCACCCTCTGTCCATGATTTTCACTCCCGCCCAGTTGACCGAAATCCGGCGCATTGTTCGATCGTGTGGACAACAAGCCAAAACCCTTTCCACCCAAAACTACGAAGTCTTTCAGAAGGAACCCGGTGATTTTGTCACCACAGTCGATCAAGCGCTTGATCGACAGCTTTCTGAATTCTTCACTACGCTTTTTCCCAACGACGGCATCATTACTGAAGAAAACGCTGCCTCTCGCAAACAGTATCAGGAAGAGTACGATCGACTCTGGTGTATTGATCCGCTCGATGGCACCCAGGATTTTATTCACGGCGATCCGGATTATGCAGTGTTAGTCGGACTTCTGGAACACCAATCGCCGATCGCGGGTTGGATTTATGCACCGGAACAAGATGCCCTTTATTACGGTGGAAAATCATTAGGCGTGTGGCAGGCGATCGGAGACGATGAGCCGGAGCTTTGTAAGATTCCGCAAGCGCGAGTCGATTCCTACCGCATCATTATTGGCGATAAAGATTTCCGCAATACTGCCCGCCAGATCTCTGCATCAATCCCTGAAATTGAATTTTTGCGATCGCCTGGAAGCTTCGGCTTAAAAGTAATGAACGTGGTGTTAGGAAAAGCTGAGGTCTATCTATACCTAAATCGCCGCGTGAAAGTTTGGGACACGGTCGCCCCGATCGCGATTGCACAAACTGCGGGCTTGGCGTGCTGTGACTTAGACGGCAACACGATCGAGTTCACTCCAGAGGTCTTAAATTTAGAAAGTTTGGCGCATCAGCAAGCGATCGTCATTGGGCAAAGAGAGGCGGTAGAGGCGCTTTTACCCCGATTAAGAGCCGTTCTTGATCCCCAACTTTCGGTGTGATGAATATCACGTGAAGAATTGGGGAAAGATAAAAACGACCTCTTTCCCCAGTGGATCATCCGATGCAGACTGAAGTTTTCAGTGAGCTATTTCCATTACTCGCGGCGGCAAATCCAGAGACGCTAGATTGGTTGCTCTCCGTTGCGACTGAACATGAGTACCCCAGCGGCAGAGCCGTTTTGATGGAAGATGCCTGGGGAAATGCTGTGTATTTTGTGGTTTCTGGCTGGGTCAAAGTCCGACGACACTCTGGTACAGGCGAAGAGGTTTCAACGCTGGCGCTCCTCGGTCGCGGCGACTTTTTCGGTGAAATGGCGATTTTGGATGAATCTCCCCGATCAACCGATGTAATTGCGCTCTCTAATGTGCGGCTGATGAGCATTTCGGCACAGCGCTTTATCCAAACCCTGTTTAAAGACCCGCAACTCCACCATCGAATGCTGCAATTGATGGTACGACGATTGCGCCAAACGAATCTTAGATTTCAGTTGCGCCATCAACCCGCAGCTATTAAGCTTGTCAACACGCTAGTCGGACTGGCTGAAAGCTACGGTCAATCTTCTGGCTCAGGGGTTTATATTTTCAATATTCCTGCCAAAGATCTAGCTGATGTAACCGATATCACCGTTGAGGAAACGAGCAAAATTCTCGAAAAGCTGGATAGCAAGGGCTGGATTCGGATTGATCCGAAGCAGCAGGTCATTCATCTGATAAATTTGCAGCAGCTTACTGCGTTAGCCTCTAAAAAGGGGTGAGTTGGGTTGTGGAATTGCGGCATGATGGATAGAGAAATCCTTTGTTGCTGGAGTTGAGCGCTATGAATCACGAAGAGTTTGGAGCTATCCGATCGCTACGTCCAGAAGCGGAAATTTCAAACTCTTCTCCACAGAGTGCTTTGTCGTTTGAGTATGTCGTTGCGATGCCTGAGCCGGAGTCGCATTTATTCGAGGTGACGCTGCGAATTCAGGGTTGGACATTGCCAACGATCGACCTCAAGATGCCCGTTTGGACACCCGGATCGTATTTAGTGCGCGAGTATTCACGCCATTTGCAAGGTTTCAAATCTGCATTGCCCTGGCAAAAGTTAGCTAAAAATCACTATCAGATTCAAACTCAGGGTAAAGAGGCGATCGAGGTTCACTACCAGATTTTTGCCAATGAATTGACGGTACGGACGAATCATCTCGATGAAAATCACGGGTATTTCAACGGAGCAGCACTGTTCTTTTATATGCCGGGGTATGAGAAGCAACCCTTTCGCGTCACGATCGTTCCCCCTCGTTCAGATTGGCAAGTTGTGACGGCTCTGCCTGCGATCGCACCTAACACCTTTGAAGCCAAAGATTTCGATACATTGGTCGATAGTCCCTTTGAGATTGGACAGCACCAAGTTTATTCGTTTGAAGTATTAGGAAAACCGCATCAATTTGTGGTTTGGGGAGAAGGAAAACTAGATGTTGATCGCATTGTTCAAGACACACAAAAAATCATTCAGGTTGAGGCCGAAATGTTTGGCGGATTGCCTTACGATCGCTATTTCTTTCTCTTACATTTAACTGCAAATTCCTTCGGTGGATTAGAGCATAAAGATTGCTGTTCTTTGATTTATTCACGTTTAGGATTTCGGGCGAAAGAGAAGTACGATCGCTTTATGCAGCTCGTTGCTCATGAATTCTTTCATCTTTGGAATGTGAAACGAATTCGACCAAAAGCGCTTGAAGTATTTGATTACGACGGTGAAAATTACACGCCGTCACTTTGGTTTAGTGAAGGAACAACCAGCTTCTATGATTTAATCTTTCCGTATCGTGCAGGAATTTATGATGCAAAGGCTTACCTTAATGCTTTGGGTCAAGAAGTCTCTCGCTATTTGACAACACCCGGACGTTTAGTGCAACCCTTAAGCGAATCGAGTTTTGATGCTTGGATTAAGCTTTATCGCCCCGATGTGAATAGCGCTAATTCTCAGATTTCTTATTATCTCAAAGGCGAGATGATGACGCTGTTATTAGATTTAGCGATTCGGATTAAGCATCAGAATCAACGATCGTTTGATGATGTCATGCGCGTGATGTGGCAGCAATTTGGTAAAGACGAAATCGGCTTCACTCCCGAACAATTGAAAACAACGATCGAATCCATTGCTGGCTTTGATTTAACGAATTTCTGCGATCGCTATCTTTACGGAACTGAAGAACTTCCATTTGACGAATATTTAGCCGCATTTGGATTGCGTCTGCGATCGAACGCCGACGCGTCGAATCTACCACCGCTTTCTGGAATGACCGTGAAGACAGAAGGCGGTCGGGAAATGATCAAGTTCGTCGAAGCGGGTTCGCCTGCTCAGAAAGCGGCGATCGACCCTGGTGATGAACTTCTGGCGATCGATGGCTTCCGCGTCAATTCCGGGCAGTTTGAGGAGCGACTGAAGGATTATCAGCCCGGAGATACGATTACGTTGACGGTATTCCATGGCGATGAATTGAAGCAGCGATCGCTGACGCTTGCAAAACCGCGTGCAACCAGTTACGGAATTGAGACGATCGAAAATCCATCCGAGCTTCAGCAGCAGAACTTCGAGCAATGGCTAGGAGTCTCGATCGCTTCACTTTCCCGCTAGAAGTAAAATACACGGAGAAAAAATAATGATTGCAACTGTTTCGCAAGAAATTCTTGCACCAGTACAAGAAGAAATTTCTAAACCATTCACCTTGGAGGATTTCGTTGCCAATCCTCCACAAGACATGGAATGGGTAAATGGTGAATTAGTTGAAAAAACAGGAATGACGGTTAAGCACTCAATCGCTCAAGGCAATATTGTGACCGCGTGGAACAACCATGCGACAGCACATGAGCCAGGGGGCAAAGCGTTACCGGAAGCCCCTTGTCGGACTCAAAAGCAAGGACGACGACCGGATTGTGCTTATCTTCCCGCACCTCTGTTTGCTCAGTTTAATCAAAGTGCTACGGTTCCACGAAGTTATCCTCTAATTGCGGAGGTTGCTTCTCCGACCGATTTCGCCGAGGAACTGTTTGCGAAAGCGATCGAATACCTAGAATCCGGTTGCGAGGAAGTTTGGCTTGTCTTTCCTGAAGCAAAACTAATCATGGTGAGAACGATCGACCAATCCTGGCAAATTTTTAGCCCTGGACAGACGATCGCGACTCAAAAAGTTCTCAACGGCTTCGAGATTGCGGTTGATCAAGTATTCGCTTGAAAACTGAGAATGCCTCGATCGCCATCAATTTCGGTTGGAATTCCCACAGGCAGCGCGGCATTCTCGCCATCGTGACCAAACGGTAAGCCAGATACGATCGGAATTCCTAGATCAGAGAGTCGATCGCGTAGCACTTCTTCAATGCTAAAACTCGGCATTCCCGCAGGCGGATCACACTTACTAAATCGCCCGATCGCAATTCCACGAATATGGCGAAACTCTCCACACAAGCGCCATTGCGTCAGCATTCGATCGATGCGATACGGGGCTTCAGTGACATCTTCGATCGCCAAAATCACCCCCGAAAAATCCGGTTGCCACGGTGTCCCTAGAAGATGCGTCGCGACCGTAAGATTTGCAGGCAATAACAATCCAGACGCTTGACCTCTTACCCAGCCTGACCCTTGAAGCGCAGGCAGAGAACGCCCTTCAATCCAATCAAACAAACGCTTTTTTGACCACTCTGGCTCAGCGGCGATCGTCGTCAGCAACGGCGCGTGAACCCCAGAAACACCTTGTTCTGCATAAGCCCATAACAAACTGGTAATATCCGAAAACCCGATCAGCCATTTCGGTTCAACGGCGGGAAAGCGCCATTTTTCCAGCACCCTTGCACCGCCCCATCCTCCACGGGCACACAAAATTCCGCGACAAGCCGGATCATTCAGTGCGGCTGCAAATTGAGCGCGACGCTGTTCATCGGTTCCCGCCAGATAACCATGCTGGTCGTCAAATCCAGCCATTAGCTCGACCTGATAGCCGCGCTGCCTCCACACCTCAATGCCTTGTTTGAAGGCAGTTAGTTCGCGTAAGGTGCCACTTGGCGCAATCACACAGAGACGATCGCCAGGTTTAAGCGGTGCAGGAGGCTGACAGCGTTTCATAAAATCTACAAATTTCGCGATCTATAAATCTTGGAATTGTACAATGCGATCGAGCCAAATTTCTAACCGCTCTCCGATCGCTTCTAAAGAATACTCGCGCTCTGCCTGCTGACGACATTCGGCGCGATCGATTTGCTCTAGTTTAGAAATCGCCTCAACTAATCCAGCGACGCTATCCGGTTCAACCAGCCACCCCGTTTTACCCGCCTGCACAATCTCAGCCGGCCCACCGCGACGATACGCGATCACCGGAACACCGCAGGCTAGTGCTTCGATCGCTACATTGCCAAACGCTTCGACCCAATGCGGAGTCATCAACAACGCCCTCGATTCTCCCAGCGCTTTTTGTAAATCCTGAGTAGAGAGAAAGCCACAATAGTTGATCGGCGCATTTGGATAGCTTGCTTGAATGTGATTCCAGTACGCTTCATCTTGAATCACGCCCCAGATTTTCAGCGGAATTCCAATTTGGTCAACGGCAGCAACCGCATCTTCTAACCCTTTTTCGGGGGCAATTCGACCGACCCAAGCGAGGTGATTTTTTGGGGTTGGATTGAATTGGTACTGCGATAAATCAAAGCCATTTTTGAGATTAAAACAGCGATCGCGAAACGAAAATGTCTCTGCTTGCGCCAAACTGTGAACCGCGATCGTCGCGGGAAACTGTTCAGCAACTTGAGCAATGATTTGATCCATTGCATCGGTCAGCGATCCCATGCTGACCAAATGAGCGATCGGGCGCTCAAAAAATGGAGTGAGATAGAACGGCAGCCAATCATAGGCAAAATTAATCAGCACATCATACTCATGCTGAACTTGCCGCGCATAGTTCCAAGCATTCCCCAACACTGAATTCGCAGGTAGCGTAATCAGGGCATCGCGCCCCTGAGATTGCGCCGTAATTTGGAGATTTCCCGCGATCGGCACTAGCGGAATGCCATCCAGAACAGAGCCTTCAGGCGCGACCACTGTCACTGAATGATTGAGAAGGATCAGCGATCGGGCAATATTTGTGAGCGTCAGTTCAACGCCGCCGCCTAAACCGGAGCCGATCGCGCCAACCGGAGTAGACAGCAGCAGTAATTTAAGCGGATTCGAGCGAGACACAGGATTCTAACGTGGAGTGTTTTCCTACTCTACGGCAAACTCTCTGGATTTTTCAGCGTGGGCGCTTCTGAGGGAGCCGATCGAATTCGATTCAATTGTCCCAATGCCCATTTTGCTGTGTCTTGCACCTCTTGATCTGAATCTTCGGTCGCTTGATGCAGCAAATGACTCATCTGCGAAACCATGTCAAACACGCGGGTCAAATCCCGAATGGCATTTTTTCGCACCTCTGCATTCTCATCTTGGAGCGAAACAGCTAACACTCTTGTCATGGGTTTCAGGGTTCGAGTGCCAATTTCTGAAAGTGCAGATAGAACTAAACTTCGCTGCTTAGAATCCGACTCGACGAGCAGATCAACCAACGGTTGCACAGCACGAGTATCTCCGCGCTGTCCTAGCTCCCAAATGACTTTGCGGCGCTTTGCAGGGTCAAGCGATCGTAAGTCTTGAATCAGTTCATCAACAATGTTGATTTTTGCAAGACGAGTGGTTTCTTCGATCGCAAGTGAAGAAACTGCTTTGGGTAATTCAACGACCTGCAGTATTCCACCAGATCCTGCCTGGGTGGCGGTTTCTGATTGAGAATTCCCGGTGAGCGGCAGAAGCTCCGGTCTTATATCAGGAGTTCCATTGCTGCTAGATACCACTGACTGCGATCGCTCCAGATTCTCGATCGCGCGGCTCTGCTCACTTAAATTCTCAGCGATCAATTTGCGCTTGAGTACCCAAACCGTAACCGCTCCAGCAATGCTCGTTGCCCCAAGCCCACCCAGAAACAAAGGTGATGCCCAAAACGGCGTTTTTGCTGGCTCTCCAGTTTTGGCTAAAAGCGGTGTAGCTAATTGAGAGGGAACAGCTTGAACTGAGCGCGTAGACAAACTGAGACAAGCCGCGCAAGTGACAATCAGGAGGAGAGAACGAGTCATAGCGGAATCCAAAACGGAAGGTCATATCGCCATCCGACTCGGATTGCTAAAAGCTAAGAGTCGGAATCGGACAGAGTCGTAATTTCACTGAGAGTTGATTCGGCTTGCGGTAGCAATTGCCTTTTCTCGGCTATGTTACCCTGAACTTCCTCGATCGACTCAGAAATCGAACCACTGAGTTTCTCGCCCAACACATCCCGCTGATTAATTAAGTAAATGCTAATTAGCGTGAAGCCCACGCCCACCCACTGAACCGGGCTCAAGACTTCTGCGAGGAAAAGATTTCCAAACAACAGCGCAAATACAGGGGTCAAAAAGGTCAGCGAACTTAAACTCGTAAGACTTCCACTGGCAGCAAAGTAGAAAAACAAGCCGTAGGCGATCGCGCTACCAAAAATCGTCGAATACGAGAGCGACACCCAGTTCGCTGCCGTTAAATTCGTCCATTGTCCACTTTCTAGCTGGTTTGATAATCCAAACAGCGGCAATCCGCCTAAAATCATGTGCCATCCCGTCGCCACAATTGGATCAGTATACCGGCAGACATAGCGCGAAATAATTGTTCCGACCGCCATTGATAATGCCGCTAACAGCATCAGCCACTGTCCGTTATCGAACAATCCTGCTAATAAATCGGTAAACGAATGAATATCTAATAGGGCATCGCCTAACCGCGATCCAGCAGAAAGAATCCATTCTTCCGGTAATCCCAGTAAGCTAATGCCGCAAACGCCGATCGCAAGTCCCAACCAGCCCCAAACCCCAATCTTTTCACCGAACAACCACAGCGCCATGAGTGCCACCGCTAGCGGCTGCGAATCGATCATTACCGATCCCAATCCCGCTCCGGTTCTAACTAATCCCTGAGCGAGAAAGCCCTGAAACATCGCCCCATCTACGATCGCAAACAAACTAATCCAGAGCCATGCTGCCCACCCTTTAGGCTGCGATCGACCCATAAATGCCGCCGTTAGCAGCACCAAAAGTCCCGCAGGTAGTAAGCGCACCCCCGCTAAGAAAAACGGAGTCGTATTTGGAATTACGCCTTTCATCGCTACCATTGCGGTTCCCCACAGGAAAAACGGTGCAATCAGGAGGATCAAAGAGCGAGATTTAGTCTGCATGAGTGCGATTTGGAAATGGTGTTCTTCTCATCTTAATAAATTATGTAGAAGTGTTAAGTAGTCTGGATAGCGATGTCGATCGAATGGATCTCAAGCGGAAACGTTAAAATTGTCTTAACTTGTGATGGTTAAGGCATTATGGTGCGGTTGTTTAAGCGTGGGTTGCGGAAGCAGATTGCTCGAATTGAAGTTAAAGGTGCGATCGCGGGCGCAACTCGAAAACGAGTGTTAGAAAATTTGAAAACGGTGGAGGAGTGGGAGTTTCCGGCGTTATTGCTGAGAATTGACAGTCCTGGCGGAACGGTAGGCGATTCGCAGGAGATTTATGAAGCGCTGAAGCGGTTGGGGCAAAAAACTAAGATTGTTGCGAGCTACGGCAATATTTCCGCATCGGGCGGGGTATATATCGGCATGGGCGCACAGCACATCGTGGCGAATCCTGGAACGATTACAGGTAGCATTGGTGTAATCCTGCGCGGTAACAATATTGAGCGATTGCTAGAGAAAGTTGGCGTATCGTTCAAGGTGATTAAATCAGGGCCCTACAAAGATATTTTGTCGTTCGATCGCGAACTCACAGAGCCAGAACAAAAAATTCTGCAAGACCTGATCGATATCAGCTATTCTCAATTTGTGCAAACGGTTGCAGAGTCGCGACATCTTTCAGAAGAAACGGTGCGATCGTTTGCAGACGGACGAATTTTTACCGGACAGCAGGCGGTTGAATTGGGTGTGGTCGATCGTTTAGGAACCGAAGAAGATGCGCGACGCTGGGCATGTGAACTGGTGAATCTCGATCCAGAGAAGACGAAGACTTATAACTTTGAAGAAAAGAAATCCTTAGTCGGTCGCTTTGCCTCGAACGATCGTCTAGACGGTTTAATCGGAGCTTTACCGCCGCTTGTGGTAGGTATGGACTGGTTGGAATTTGAACTTGAGACTTGCGGATTGCCGCTGTGGTTGTATCGTCCTTAGATCAAAGCATTTATCCGGATTTCACCCTTGCCCTTTCGTTGATAATCTAGGTACGAACGAGCAAGACTTAGGAGGACGGGAACGTGCATTGGCGAGTACGAGCAATCCGGGGAGCGACCACCGCTTCAGAGAATACGATCGAGGCAATTCGGGAAGCGGTAATAGAGTTATTGGATGAGTTAGAAACTTATAACCAACTCGACCCGGAGGAAATCGTCAGCGCTACGTTTACAGTCACTAAGGATCTTGATGCGATTTTTCCAGCGGCAATCGCTCGTGAGCGCTCCCACTGGGCGAATGTGCCCCTGATTGATGTTCAGCAAATGCACGTCCAGGGTAGCTTAGAGCGCTGTATTCGGTTTCTGATTCATTTCAATACGCCTGATCCAGATGTGAAAATTCATCATCCTTATTTGCGGCAGGCGAAGAATTTACGACCGGATTGGGCATTGAGTTCGATCGCAAGTCCTCAAAATTAGCGAAAAAAAGGGCGGTATCTCGACCGCCCTTTTTTATTTCAGAATTCTATGGGCATCGATCAGTTATCAAACAATTATTAAAGTCCCCCAACTTGTGAGGGATCTAGGGGGCAGCCAACCGCTCAAACCGCAGCGAAAACCTTTGTCAAACTTATGTTTAGTTACGCATTCGGCTTGAGATCAACATTGCGCTCAGCAAAATACTTGTTCAAGAATGTGCTTGCCAGCGACAGAATAAACGGTGCGACCAAGAAGGACACTAAACCGTGAGCTTGGAATCCTGGAACCAAAGCAGCCGCCAAGGTAAAGCAAATTCCGTTAATGACGATCGAGAACAATCCCAACGTCAGCAGGTTAATCGGTAGCGTCAACAGCGACAAAATTGGTTTGATAAAAGTATTCACCAAACCGATCGCCACACCTGCAATCAGCGCGACCGCAAAGCTTTCAATATTGACACCGGGTAATACAATATCCACGACAAGCAAGCTAAGTGCTGTTACCAGGATGGTTAGGAAATATCCCATGTTTGTTTTCTCCGCATTAATAACAATTTTTCTATAGCTAATTCTGGCGCAGCGATCGTAAAAGCATCCTCTCCATCCAGGCAGATCTTAAAAAGCCCCAGCTCTCACTTCAGAGTTGGGGCTTTCCGGCTATTCAGCGATCGGCGCTTCTGGGATTTCTTTAATCGGCTTGGGATGAATCCGAATGCCTAAGAAAACGTCGTAGAGGAAGCCAAAAAAGTCTTCTTTAAGCAGTCCGATTGATTGCGGCGCTCCTTTTTCATCCAAAATCGGCTTTGCTGCATAGTATGCAGCTTGATATTTGTACCAGGGTACAGCGGGCCAAAGATGATGCACCAAGTGATAGTTCTGTCCCAAAATCAAGCCGTTCAGAATTCGACTTGGATAGACTCTGGCATTTTTCCAGCGATCACGTTCCTTAAATGGACGATGCGGCAGGTAGTCAAAGAACAGCCCTAACACCAAGCCCACGATCGCCAAAGGAATAAACCAGAAGTTAAACACATAGCCCAAAAAGTGGTACTTTACTGCGACAAAGACGATCATCGCTAATGACAGGCGCGCTAAAAACCACTCAAACAGCTCATTTTTGCGCCACAGCTTTCTCTGAAAGAAAAAGAACTCGTGATACATAAATCGCGCATTAATGATCCAGAGTGGCCCGAACGTCGAAACGACGTGATCTGGGTCGTTTTCAGGATCATTGACGTTGCCGTGATGTTGGATGTGTACCCGCGTAAAGACTGGATAAGAAAAGCACAGGAAAAAAGCGCTTCCATGTCCAAGGAGTGCATTCATCACCTTATTGCGGTGCGCCACGCCATGACAAGCATCGTGGATCACCGTTCCCAGCAGATGCAGCCCGATCGTATTTAGACAAAAACAAACCCAATCCACCCATCCCCAACACCAGTAGCCGAGTGTGGTGATAATGGCGATCGCGTTTGAGATCAGAAATATTAATAACGTTGGATTAAAATCACCGGGCGCTCCCAGCAACTCCCTCGGAATCGTCAGGGGCTTCGTTGCCGCCTCCGACATCACACCACCTCTCATACATGAATACTTTGCGTATTGTACGATACGTGCTGTGGTTAAGTTAAGTAAAGCAACCAGAGAGATATTGTGACCCTACTCTTTTCAGATTTAGAATTGCCCTGGTTCTTAACCAGAGGCATTACAAGCAACTTAAAGCTGAATCGTTTGACCCACTTTCATGACTTGAAGCTTTGTTGCGACTCTTTGGCGATCGAGTTCGGCTTGAAACGCTTGAGGTGTTCCGGTTAATAAAGGGAAAGTGCCAAAGTGCATCGGGATCACAACATTTGGCTTGACATAACTCACCGCAGTGGCTGCCCGCTTAGGCCCCATGGTGAAGCGATCGCCGATGCAAGCCAGCATCACCGAAACTTTACGAAATTCTGGGATCAACCGCATATCCAAGAAAACGTCAGTATCGCCTGTGTGATAGATGACAGGCCCATTCTGCACTGTGATTAAAAATCCTCCCGGATTGCCTGCATACTGGGCTGGATTCCCATCTGATGCAACAGCCGAACTGTGAACAGCTGGAATGAAAGCAACTTTCACTTCATTGTTTAACAGCGTCAGTTCACCCCCGAAATTCCCTAGAGTTTGCGTGGTAGCTAGGTTTTTGGGATAGCCGATGCCTACTAATGCCTGTCCTAAGTCGGCGGTGCTGACTAAGGGGGCGTTTGTTTTTTTGGCGATCGTCACGGCATCGCCGACATGATCAAAGTGACCATGTGTAATCAGAATCAAATCTGCTCGGTTGAGATTGGCGAGATCGGTTTTGCCGTTTGGATTTACAGGATTAGTCAGCCAGGGATCGATTAACAGGACTTTACCCGATGGAGTGGTGAGCTTAAATGCGGACTGTCCGTACCATTGCAATTGCGTTTTTCCAGCCGTAGCGCTTGATCCCTGCGGTACGACACTCACCATCAAAATTACGATTGCGACTGAAACAAGCAGCGCCACTTGAAGCAGGCGCTTGAGATTCATAACCATTCAAAACACTGTCTTTTGAGCAAGGGACATCGGATTCTAGTGGAAATTCCTCCGAAGTTTTGCCTATATATCGCAAAATTTGCCAATCTTTACGGTTGACAACAGAGCGAGATCTATTCCTGCTTTTGTTAATCAAGTTATAATCATTGAGAGCAAGATATCTCTGTTAGTCCGGTTAGAGCCGGTCTGCAAGCAAGTTCCTGAGTATGGTGGAGTCGAGGATGAATCAGACAGTTGAAAAGTGGTTAACCATTGCTGCGCTTACGGGCTGGACTGCATCGATCGTAAGTTTAGTTGGACTGGCGCTTCGGCCTACTCCTCCTGCGATCGCGTCTCGTCCGGTTCAGCCTTCAAGCTTACAGTTAGTAACCCGTTCCAAGTTTCTGTCCAATCCCTCAGTCTCGGAAAGACTCAAGATTCAGCAAGAGCTTGCAAGTACAGGAATTCCAACGAGCACTTCTAAAGACTACTGGGTGAAATCTCTAAAAGAGCGGTAGAACTGGGTTGAGTGCATGACCTCAATAGAATCCGCCTTCCCTGTTAGGCTATTCAGAGTAGGATGAGACAATTTCTCTGATGATGAAGCTAACGACACGCGGGCATTACAGCGTGAAGGCGTTGCTAGATTTGTGCTTTCAGCCAGAATATGGACCAGCTTCGGTCAAGGCGATCTCGCTTCGGCAAGATCTTCCGGCTCCTTATCTGGAAAAGTTGCTAATCGAAATGCGCCGAGCAAAATTGGTTCACTCGATTCGAGGGGCGCAGGGCGGGTATCAACTGGCGCGACATCCCGCAGAAATTTCACTAGGACAGATTCTTGCGGCAGTTGGGGAAAGTGTGGAACCTTTGGCGCACCATACGCCGGATGATGCTCAGGCAGAAGACTGGGTGGCGTTTAGCGTGTGGAATCGACTGTACAAAAAGCTGCAAAACGCGCTGTACAGCATTTCACTGGAAGATTTATACTACGATGCGCGGAGTTGGCGGGCATCTCAGGGAGAAGGGGCGAGCTTTGTGGTTTGAGATGAGCGGGGTTTTAATCGGGGCAGCATTGCTGGATCTTTGCATCGGCGATCCGTGGAATTGGATTCATCCGGTGCAGGTGATGGGATGGACGATCGAGCAATTCAAAACGATCGCGTTTCGATTCACCAAAAATCCGATTCTCCTCAAGGGTGCAGGAATTGTCTTGACGATCGCGCTCATTCTAGGAAGCGCTACGATCGCTTGGGGCGCAATTGAAGTTGCAAAATCAATTCATCCAGCGTTTGGGACTGCAATTGCGATCGTTTTGCTTGCGAGTTGTTTTGCAGGACGAAGTTTGAGAATGGCTGCGGAAGATGTTTTAGGCTTGCTGCCGAATTTGGAGGAGGCGCGATCGCGATTACGCTTGTATGTCGGTCGGGACACAGAGAATTTGCCGGAACCAGAGATTCTTAGAGCTATTCTAGAAACTGTGACCGAGAATGCTGTTGATGGTGTGATGGCTCCATTGTTTTATGCGTTGATTGGAGCATTTACGCCTGTGGGGAGTGTTCCGTTGGCGATCGCGTATAAGGCAGCGAGTACGCTCGATTCAATGATTGGCTATCGAGAAGCGCCATTTACGGATTTTGGGTGGTTTAGCGCTAAAACCGATGATGTTCTGACTTGGCTCCCTTGTCGGTTGACGGTGTTTACTTTAGGTCTGATTTCAGGCAAGCCGCTTGAGGTTTGGAGCCTTTGCCAACGAGATGCGCCAAAGGATTCGAGTCCAAATTCGGGTTGGAGTGAGTGTGTGTATGCGGCGGTTTTAGGCGTTCAAGTTGGTGGAGTGAATTATTATCGCGGCGTTAAGAAACAGAAACCATTACTCGGTGAACCGCTACGACCGATTACGATCGACACCATTCACCAAGCGACGAACTTAACGCGATCGTGCTTCTTGATTTGGTTAGCGATCGCACTCGTATTTCTTCAATAAATTATGTCGTTTCAAGAATTACAGTCGATTTTGGGGGCGATCGAGCCGCATTATCAGTCTCTAGAGCGTCAACAGCTACAGCGCATTCTAGAGATCTGGGCAGAACTGGTTAGCGAGAAGATTGCGAATTATGCTCAACCGATCGCTATTCAGCGCAACGTTCTGGAAGTAACGACTGCGAGTCCAGTTTGGACACAGACGCTTGTGTTTGAACGTTCCATGATTTTGAGAAAGATTCGAGAGCGGTTATCGATCGATCTCAGCGACATTCGATTTTCGACCGCTCAATGGCGATCGCCTCAGACTGAAACTCCAGTTGAGTCTGATCCTTGGCAAAGTCATCCGAGTCTTTTACCAAGGCAAACTTCAGAGATTGAAACGCAGCTTGCGCTATTTAGCAATGCCAAAACTGCATTTGATCGCTGGTCATCGATCGTACAGAGTCGCGCTCAACATTTGCCGCTTTGTCCGGAGTGCGGCAGTCCAACGCCGCCGGGAGAGCTTCAACGCTGGTCAGTTTGTGCAATTTGCGCTGCAAAACGTTAGAGAATGCGCCTTCTAATTCGCGTTAAACTAACGTGAGTTTGATGAAAAGATTCGCTTCAACGCTGTGCTTCAAAACACTTTCCTAAAGTTTTTCACCTTCTGTTTAGGTGGATGGATTTTGCTTAGTGTCTTTGCTCATTTTGGAGCAGAGATTTTTTGGTTTCAGGAGGTCGGGTATCTGCCCGTTTTTCTGATAAAAACTATTACTCAGGGACTGCTAGGACTGATTGTTGCAGGCGTGACGATCGCATATTTTCTGCTCAATCTCAGAACGGTCGATCGATTAAAACATGACCCACTAATCGATGAAAAAGAGGCGCGATTTGATACACTCCTATCTCTACGGTTGAGAACACTGTTACCACTGGCGATCGTACTCAGCCTCACGATCGGGTTTATGCTCGCTCACTATGGACAGTTAGCTTGGCGTTATTGGCAATCAAATTTCGTCACAACAGTTTCATTGTTTAATCTCAGTGCAATTTGGCAAATTGTTCAGCACTTTAGCACTGAAATCTGGTATCCGGCGATCGCGTTCGCTGCTGCAATTTCGATTCTGATTTTTCCTCAATTTTTATTAACTGCGATCGCAATTGTATTAACTCTATTATTGAGCTTCATATTATCTCAGCATTGGATCGCTCTATTGCAGTATCTGTATCCCACTGCATTTAATGCAGCAGATCCTCTATTTAATCGCGAGATTAGCTTTTATATTTTTGCACTTCCCATCGCTGAATTGCTTTCACTATGGTTAGTAGGATTGTCGCTGTTTGGATTGCTCTCTGTTAGTTTGAGCTATCTGTTATCTGGGAATAGCCTGAGTGAAGGGCGTTTTCTTGGATTCTCCTCTACACAACAGCGCCACTTATTTGGAGTAGGCAGTCTGTTCATGTTCTCGCTGGCATTTAGCTATTGGCTCAGCCGTTATGAACTGCTTTACTCAACGCGAGGAGCCGTTTATGGCGCAGGCTATACCGATATCCATGTCCAGTTACCCGCCTATGTTGCGCTCGGAATCACGGCACTTGCGATCGCGTTCTATCTCTTCTGGCGCTGGATCTTCTGGCGACCGAGATCGAAGCGTCGTCGCTGGGTCGGCTTTGGATTAATTGTCTACGGTGTTGTTGCCATCGTTGCGATTGTTCTGCCCGAAGTGGTGCAGTACCTCATCGTGCAGCCAAATGAATTGGTACGAGAGCAACCTTATATTGAAAAATCGATCGCCCTCACTCGTCAAGCGTTTGGCTTGAATGCGATCGACACTCAAACTTTTAATCCTCAAGGACAGCTCAGCGAAGCAGATTTGAGAAACAACGATCTCACCGTTCGCAATATTCGACTGTGGGATCAGCGCCCTTTGCTAGACACCAATCGCGAATTGCAGCAGATTCGGCTCTATTATCGGTTTCCCGATGCGGATTTCGATCGCTACACGCTACGCACCGAAGCCCCGACCCAAAGACCCAGCGCTCCAGCATCATCGCCTCAACCCGCACCGAGTCAGACTGAACGCCGACAAGTCCTAATTGCTGCAAGAGAATTAGATTACCGCGCTGTTCCAGAACAAGCTCAAACCTGGGTAAATCAACACTTGGTTTATACACACGGGTATGGATTTACGGTCAGTCCAGTGAATGTCGTGGGGGCAGGTGGATTACCAGAATATTTTGTCAAAGATATCGGTAACACAAACGGGGGCGCACTTGTAACATCGAGTCAAGCGATTCGCGATAGTATCCCGATCGGTAGACCCCGAATCTATTACGGTGAGCTTACCGATACGCACGTTATGACAGGAACTCGGCAGCAAGAGTTAGACTATCCGAGCGGCAGCGATAATGCCTACAACAGCTACGACGGTAAAGGTGGTCTCTCGATCGGATCTTGGTGGCGACGTAGTTTGTTTGCAATGTATTTGAAAGATTGGCGGCTGCTAGTCACGCGGGAGTTTTTGCCAGAAACGAAAGTGCTGTTTCGGCGCACCATAAAGCAGCGGATTCAAGCGATCGCGCCATTTCTCAGATATGACAGCAATCCTTACCTTGTCGCTGCAAATGGCAATTCAAATGCCTCAGAACCCAATCAAAATTATCTTTATTGGATGATCGATGCGTATGCAGCGAGCGAGCGTTATCCTTACTCTGAGCCAACACAAAATCAAATTAATTACATTCGCAATTCCGTTAAAGTTGTGATTGATGCTTACAATGGCTCAGTCGATTTCTATGTTGCTGATCCAAGTGATCCCATCATTACTACTTGGACAAAAATATTTCCAAGTTTATTTAAGCCACTCAGCGCCATGCCCGAAACGCTGCGTCAGCACATTCGCTATCCCGTAGACTTTTTCAAAATTCAATCCGATCGTCTCAGAACTTATCACATGACTGATCCCCAAGTGTTTTACAACCGGGAGGATCAATGGACGATCGCAAATGAAGTCTACGGCAATCAATCACGACTGGTCGAGCCTTACTATCTAATTACCAGCCTTCCGACCGTTCCGTTTGAAGAATTTATTCTATTGTTGCCTTACACTCCGCAGGCTCGCACAAACTTGGTTGCTTGGTTAGCAGCGCGATCGGACGGTGAAAACTACGGGCGATTGCTGCTCTATACCTTTCCCAAAGAGCGTTTAGTCTATGGCCCTGAACAAATCGAAGCGCGAATCAATCAAGACCCCGTGATTTCGCAACAAATTTCACTCTGGAATCGTCAGGGGTCGAGAGCAATTCAAGGAAATCTACTCGTCGTTCCGATCGAACAATCGCTGCTCTACGTCGAACCCATCTATCTGGAAGCCGAGCAAAACAGTTTACCCACTTTAGTCAGAGTCGTCGTTGCTTACGAAAATCGCATTGTCATGACTCCAACTTTGGAAGAGTCGCTAAAAGCTATCTTCCGCCCGGAAGTGACTCCTGCCCCTGTGATTATTCGACCTGTTGAGGAATCCCCTGCCCAGACTCAGTAAACTCTGGATGAATCGACTATCTAGGATTAATGAAGTTTAAGTATTTTCCCTAGTTCACTAAAATCGCGTTGATACAATTGAGGCATTCCTTTCGCGGAATTCCGACGCAATCTACCGAATTTTGTAGAGGTTACTTTAGCGTCGCTTGTGTATGACTTTTACTTCTAAACCGATCGTGAGTTCCCCGCTAATTGAGTCGTCACGCGCAAAAAAGCTTTGTCGCATCGTAGGGTGCACTTGTCTGGTTGCTTTTGCGCTCGATTTTCTAGTCATTGTGTTTCCCGTCAATGTTGCAGAAGCAGGTTGGCGCTTGGGAACGCTGCAACAAATTAGCAACCGCAGTATTGTCATCTTGTTTGGGCTATCTCTGTTAATTTACGGAGCCGAACGGCGAAAACTGCTGCGATCGATCTCGCTATTTTGTTTTGCGATCGGCATTTCGTTTCTATTGTTTTGTGCAGTAGTGGCACAGGATAGCTTATCGTTGCAGCGTCAAGCACTCGATCGCATCAGCGCTCAGTCCTCGCAGATTAGCTCACGCATCGAGGCGATTCAATCTGATCCCAATGCGGCAGGGAAAATCTCACCGCAGCAGATAGAGCAAGCCACGCAGCAACTCACTACCCGCACAGAAACCGCAAAGCAAACGGCAAATAACAGCATTTTCAAAACTGGTTTTCTGTCCGTTGGCAATTTTGCTGTGATTGGAATTTCGCTTTTGGTTCTAGGGCGCTACGGATTGTACTTATTTAGACATTGATTTTAGACATTGACTTTAAACATGGATGCCTAGAGATTTTGCCGACTTCAAATCAAGCCTGAGATCAATCCATAACTGGATTCTTTTGCTCGGTGCAGCACTTGGACTGGGCGTGTATTTTCCGACTTGGTTATCGCTTGCTGCAACGACTCAGGTGAGCGGGATGCCCCATTTGATTCTGAATGTGCTGCTTATCGGGCTTGCCGTTCGACAGTTAAGACGCGATCAGCATCACGCTTCACTCAGCCAACCTCTAATTGAAGATCAATGGCTTGGAAGTAGCCTTGTGCTGGGCGGTCTAGCTATTTTTTATTTTTATTACCCAGCTACGGCTCCGCAAGCGTTTGGCTGCATGATTATGCTGATTGGCGGCACTCTAAGCTATCTTGGCTTAAGCTTTTTGCGCCATCAATGGTTGGCGATCGCGCTGCTCACGATCAGCCTACATCCAAATTGGCAGCGCATCGCCCGTCACCTCTGGAGTATCTTTGCGCCACCGAAAGCTTTGGCGGAGTTTATGGCGTGGGGAGGCAGTTGGGTATTGCGGGCGATCGGGCAACCTGTTGATTTGCAGAATGAGTTCGTGATTTTGCCAGCCGGAAGCGTGGAAGTTGCGCCCGGATGTGATGGATTTGAAATGGCGTTTGTCATTATGATCGCCGCCGTGATCATCGGATTAGCGTTTCGAGTGAGAGCGATCTTGATGGTGCGGTTGATCGTCATCGGAATCACGCTGGCGTTATTACTTAATATTGTGCGAATTGCAGTGATGGTATTAGCAGCCGTTTACTGGGGCAAAGCTGCGTTTGAGTTCTGGCATGGGTCGATCGGCGGGCAGGTTTTTTCTGGAATGTTATTTACGATTTACTATTATGCAATTCAGCCAATTTTGAATTTGAAGCGTGAAGGCACTGGTTAATCAATGCCTTCAGAATTTTCTAGAGCCGTTCGGGTGCAGCAACTTGCATCTTTGCACTTATTTTTGCAGTCGGTTGAGCTTCAGCTTTGGAAGCAGGTTCAACTTGAGGCGAATTCAAGCTCTTCATTGATGGGCTAGGAGTCGATTGGTGCGAGAGCCAAACAAACCCGCCGCTCAACATTGCGGCATAACCGAGATAGAGATGCACAGGTTTTAGCGCCATTCCACCAATCTCGATCGCGCTCTTTTGCGGGGGATGATACCAAGTCGGCAGGACAGCTTTGACAGGATCGATCTCAGGCAGCAATTCGAGAAGCTGATCACTATTGAGATCGAGCGCTTTGGCAATGCGGTGTATGAATCCCCGCAGGTAGATATCTTCGGGCAAGTGCGCTCCGTGACCCGCTTCGATCGCCTGCAGTTGATGTACCGGAACCAGCGTTTTGCTGTGCAACTCCGCGATCGACATTGCTCGGACTTGGCGGGCAGTGCGAATTTGTGCGCCTAATCGAGCTAAACCTGCCTGGCGATGCTGCTCCGACTCGGATAGGGGCTTCTTGCAGTGAACAGGTTCAGCAGGTTTTGGGGCGGCTTGGGGCATCATTTCCCGCAGCGCTAATCGAATCGCTTCTCGTCCAACGGCTTTGAGACAAAATTGTGCGGATGCGCCTTCAGGAAGGCTTTCTTCCAAACTTGCTACCGCGCGACGAAAGACTTCGCTGCGGCAAAGTTCGGATTCAATTTGAGAAAGCAAAGCGCGGAATCCTTCGGAGGACTCCTCACCTGTTCCTACGATGCTGGTGATTTTTAAATCTTGCGCTAACATTTCCAGTCCTCGCCAAAATCAAGAATTGCGATCGTCTCTGTACAAGGTTCAGACGATGTTCTCTAGGTTACGTAGGAACCCTTTACGCACGATTATTTCGCTCTTCCGGACTAACGTAAAAAATCTGGACATTCGGCTGAATCTATTCCAATTGATTGGCTCGACGCGCCCACTCTATATCTTTCGAGGTAATCCCGCCAGCGTCGTGGGTGGTGAGGTCGATCGTGACGCGATTGTAAACGTTGAACCATTCTGGATGATGTCCAAGCGCTTCGGAAACGAGTGCCAAGCTTGACATGAATCCGAAAGCTTCGACAAACGAGGGAAATTTGAATTCGCGATGCAGTTTGCCGTTTTGAATTGTCCAACCCTCAAGCTGTTTGAGTTCGGTTTCGAGTTGTTGTCTGGAAAGTGGGGGCATAGTCACACCTTTATGAAGTTTGGGGTTTTCGCTTCAGTTTAAGCGGCTTCTTGCCCCCTAAGTCCCCCATAAACGGGAGACTTTGAGAATCTTGCACCTTTCTCGGTTTGAAGTCTCTCAGCCGTGAGGGATTTAGGGGGCTTCCCAGATTGCACAACGAAGCAGTTAATTTCGTTATACTTAGAGCGAATTTGCGATCGTCGCCGACTCGACAGCAATCTCAATGCGATCGCCCGGTTTGGGTTCAATCACCTGTGTATTGAGATTCGCTTGAGCCAGTTTGGCACGAAAATCCTCAACATTGCCGATTTCCTTGAGCAGCGAGATCAAAACGCCTTCAAATTGAATCTCTCCACCTGCTGCGGTCGGGAGCATCACTTGAGGTTTAACCTGCTTCGCAAGATCGATCGCGCTCTCAGTCCCTTTGATAATCGAACCTACTAGGGGCAAGGCTAAATCGATCATCGGTGTGATCACGACATCGATCGGAGTGGGTAATGCTGAAGGATGATTTCCGTGCGGCTCATAGTACATTGTTACCCCGGTTGGTAATTCTGTCAGCAAATAGCCGTTTTCCTGCGTAGCTGGACCTAATGCCGATCCTACAGTGGCTTGAATTTGCACCGATGAATTGAGCGTAAACGATTCTCCAGGCTTTAACGTCGTAATCGACTTAAAGCCGATCGCTTGTGCAACTTTTGCCGCACTTGTAGAAGCAACAACCGGAATCGATCGATCTAACCGCTTCAACGTTTCAGGATGGGCGTGATCCTCAATGCCTTGAGACAGCAAAATCAGATCGAGATTTTCGGGAATGGGACGATCGTGCGATCGGGTTCCTTTGAACAACCATCCAACATTGCCAAAGGTCAATTCGCCGACCAACCACGGATCAAGCAGAAGGCGTCGATCGGCTAATTCAAGCAGCCAGGAATTACTATCAAGCCAAGTAAGATACATTGTCGCTGACCGGAACGCTACTCCATTTGATTCTAAGGGAGATTAGACTTCAATGGTTTCTCCCAGCGTGGTCACGCGATCTCCTTTGACTAATTTGCGTCCGCGTCGGGTCTCAATCTTGCCATTTACCCGCACTTCTCCCGACTGAATTAACAGTTTCGCCTGTCCACCCGTCTGCGCCAGTCCTTGAAACTTGAGAAATTGATCTAATTTAATTGTGTCGTCTTGAATTGTGTCGTCCTGCATTTTCGTATCGTTGATTGCGTCATTCGATCGTACCGAATGGTTTGCAAAATCGGGATGCAATCACGAAATTGCGCAGAGCGACTAAGCCACTCTGCGCGATCTGAAAATTAGAGGTTTAATAGCGATCAACACTCCCCGCAAACACTGGCTCAACTCGCAAACTTACTACTCGCGCTGGACGCACCACCATGTATTCGCCCTGGATGTTTTTAATCGGAACACTAATAAAATCTTCTGAAGCGGCTTTCGGCATCAGTTCGCCACTGTACCACTTTTGAAAATCTTGAATTGTCGGAAATCGCACTTCTTCGCGATGTCCACCTTCCATCATGATATGGACAGAAAATTCGGTCGGCGTTCTAGGCATCTGAGTTCACCCTAAACAGGACAGATTCAGTATGGGCGAACACCGAAAAGAACTATCAAGCAATTGCACATTACACCGTTAACTGTCGGTCGCTTTTGTCAGTTCCGCCGAGTCCGATCGTCCGATCGTCAGCGGATGCGGATCTGTGGTCACTAAAATCGTTGGATGAGGCGATCGCAACGACACCAAAATGCTCTTAATCACAACCGCGATCGGCACTGCTACCACCACACCCAGCAATCCGCCGACTCGCGCCCCCATCAGAATCGAAACAAATACCCACACCGGATTCAGTCCCGTAAAGCTACCCAGCACACGCGGCATGATCAGATTTTCAATGATCTGCTGCACAATCAACGAGGCAATCAACACCTCAACGCCCAACCCAATATCTCGCAACGCTACCAGCAGCGAGACCAACGCAATTCCGACCGATCCGCCAAATGGAATCAGCGCCATTGTGCCGATCGTTAACCCAAACAGCAATCCAAACGGAACGCGCAACGTCAGAAAGATTACCGTCAGCACAAACCCCATCGAGGTAGACGAGATCAACTGACTGAAGAAGAAGTTCTGGAAGCTCAGGCGCAATGTTTCGCTAAATGGATCTCGAATCCGAGGCGGCAACCATTCAACTAAACTTTGCCACAGACGATCACTGTGTTGCAGCAAATAAAATGTCAATACTAACGTCAACACGACATCGAGCAAACTGGTGACAGTAATTACCGCTAACCCAAGAATATCCCCAGCTAATCGCTGCAATTGATTCTTCAATGGAGCCGTGATTTGATCTGCCAATACATCGAGACTCACTGGGAATCCAGCTTTTTCGATTTGATCGTTGAGCAGGATTAATTGTCTTTGTCCTGAGTCGATCCAATCTGGTAATCGAACCACCAACTGTTGAGCTTGCTGGAGTGCCAACGGAACCAGGGTCACCCCGATCGCAAGTAAAACCGAAATCGTAAACAGAAACACGACAATTGCCGACCGTCCTCGTGTCGCTCCGTGCTGCTGCATATAGCTAACTGGATAATTCAGCAAAAAGGTCAGCAACGATGCGCCAGCGACAATGACTAATAAAGAATGAAAATAATCAAAAATAGACGAGATCGCCCACGCATTCAACACCACAAGCGGCACAAAAAAGGCGATCACAACCGCTTTTAATACTGGAGATAAAGAATCCCACCAAATCCACACTTTATTGCGATGAGGCATGATGCAACAACTAACGACAGTAATTCACGAGATCGTTTTGGGCAGTCTCTAGTTATTATTATCGCGCTTTGGTTTCGGTTCATCCTCCTTCCGCCGTGATCCCTTTGACTTATGAATGATCTCGATCGCCTAGAACCCGATGCAGTCCGGCATTTGCGGCTATTTTTCTATCTTTTACCCGTTTTTGGATTTTTTCCAGCCCTTTGGACGCTGTATCGACAATCGAGCAGCCGCCAAGAACGCGCATTGAGTCGATTCGTGGTGAAGCTTGCGATGGGCTGGCTGTTGCTCTACGGATTGATGGGCGCGAGCGCCTTTACGTCTGACTCCGCGCAGTTGCCGCTATTGTTGACGGCAAGCTTTCTCACTTCGGGTTACTTTGTGCTGAATTTGGTTCTGATGGTGCGGTTGTGGCAGCGAAAATCGATCGTCCTGCCGCTCATTGGGAAAGTCGGGAGATTGCTTTAAGCACGTGATGTAGCTCGATTTCTGAGGCATCTTGTGAAAGAGCTTCGATCGCCGAAATCTCTGCAATTTTCTGAATTTCTCCCCCAGTAAGGGAATGCTTCTTAGCCAACGTTTGCCAGTCTATTTCAGAGATCGGCGTTACTTCGGGAAATGCCTGCTTCCAAAGCTGCACACGAGCCGCAGCATCGGGTTTAGAAAATTCGATCGTAAAGTGAATGCGCGATCGTAGTGCGGTTGGGATTGCAAGTCGATGTCGCACACTAAAGCAAGTTAAACCGCTACGAGCCTCAATCAGTTGAATCACCTGTGCAATCGGAGCCGATCGCTTTAACCACCGTTCAGCCGATTTAATCAATACGAATTCTGGTGCCTGATCAATCAACTCTTCGATCAGTTCGATCGAATCATCCACGATCGCGAGATCAATTTCAGTCAGTGACAGGGCTAATTTTTGGGCGATCGATTGAGCCGCGATCGTCTTCCCCGTTCCACTAGCACCGATCAATAAAGCAGTCACGCCTGTCGATGCGGTAAATCCCCAAGCTTGTAGCTGGGGTGCAAATCGAATGCGATCGCACACTTGCGCCAGTTGCGCTTGAACGGCTTCCGGCAACACCAGATTGACGGATCTTCTTGATCGCGTCATTGCGATCAGCGCGGGCATCTGAGCGGCAATTAACTCTTCTAGTTCAGCTAATTCTGCTGGCTCACTCAGCAAAAAATTAACGCCTTCATCGGAAAGCTTGATCGATCGTGATAAAAACGACGATCGATCATTCTCCTCTACCTCAATCAAGCCCGATCTCATCAATCGGCTGGAATCACTCAAGCTCGATCTCACCGTCCGCCATTCTGCATCGGTTCGACAAAGCAAGCGGAGTACGAGATCGATCGTCGGTCGCTCAGCAACATCATGACCGCTTTGTAAGTAGCCATACAGTTGCGCATATCGACGGTGAACTTCCGGCGCGAGGGCAATTAGAACTACATTTTTCTCAAACGTTGTCAGATTCAAGCGATCGCACAACATCGGCAGCGCCAATCCAATTCCATGCTGCCCACTTGCCTGAATCCGTGCGTCTAATTGCTGCTGATAGGTTGGAGTAGGCGCAGATTTGCGCCGCTCAACCGGAGAATCCGACGCGATCGCCTCGTCTAAACTAATCAATCCTTTCCACCAATGACTGGTAACGCGATCTGCTTTAGTTTGCGATACCCGCTCGATCGTCTTTACGTCCTTGCGCTGTTTCGCCACGGCAGTCAACAACAACCGCTCCAGCCAGTTAAATTCAACTTTGAGATATGTCCAGTTATCGAGAAAGGGTTCCGAGCGCATACCACACCAAATCGATCCGGGTGAGAGCATGGTACTCTACTGCCCGAATTTCGGCATGAAAGACAAATCGAATTTCTTAGAGATAGTCTGAATTCGCCTTCCTGAGTTTCATTACTTCAGCCGATTGAGAAATTCGATCGGTAATCCGTCCGCATCGGCAATGAATGCCACTTCATACACGCGATCGCCGATCATTTGCTGTGTCGGCTCCAGTAACACCGTTAACGCTTGATCTTGCTCACCCAATTTCGTTTTCAACGATTCGATCCACTGCGGCAATTCATCGGTCAATTCCGTCACATCAAACGACAGATGATAGTATCCGGTGTAATGCTCATCGTGAAAGGCATCGAGTACGGGTTTCGGTTCAGGAATTTGCAGCAGTTCGATCCGTCCGCCCAAGCCTTCCATCCAGCATGCTAAGGTATAACCCGTTTGGAATCGCTCACACACTTGAAATCCAAGCTGCTCGTAGAATGCGATCGCCCTGAAAATATCAGCCGTTCGGATCGAAACGTGGTGCATTGGCTCTATTCAAACAATCGAAAATACGGATAGCGAACAGGCGCTCCTGGTTCCTTCTCTAAATCAAAATTAATTACATCCCAGCAGGGATCATCTTTTGGATCAGGACTAAACTCGACCGGAAGCCCATAAAGTCTCGGTTTCGGAGAATCGGATTGTCCCCTCCAAGGGGTACTCCGCTCTAAATACGTGCTGATGAGTTCCTTATAGCGCTGAGCAATAATCACGCGAGTCGCTCGGTAGCCCTGCGTATAAAGTCGATCGAGCGCCTCATGAATCTCAAATCGAATGCCATCCGGATGGGTGTGTTGGCGATACCATTCATCATTCCACAGCCGCCAGTGTCGCGCTGATTGGAGATGAATGAGTTCGCCTGTCTTCGGATTCGCCTCAAACGCGCCGTGGCGTGGACACAAATAGGTATCTGTCAGAGTCAACGCTGGGATCGTTTGCCGACAGTGTGGGCACTGAATTTCGGGTCCAAATATCGGGTACTGCAAACTGGGATTAATCATGAAGTGCGGGAAATCGAATATTTCATTAAAGTGAAGCGCGATCGTGAAATTATTATAACGGTCTTCTCTTTGCGCGTTTCTAGTCTCATTATCACCGTGAATCCTTCTGAAGTCCCAATTCTTTTTTCTCCGTCTTATTGGAATCCTCCCGATTTGACGATCGCTGCCTTCGTTGCGCCTAATGCTACGGTAATTGGCAATGTCGAAATCGCTGCTGGAGTCAGCATTTGGTATAACGCAGTCGTCCGCGCCGATGTAGAAAGAATCTGCCTTGGGGCCAGCACGAATATTCAAGATGGGGCAATTCTTCACGGTGATCCGGGTCATCCGACGATCCTCGAAAAATTTGTCACGGTGGGGCATCGAGCCGTGATTCATAGCGCTCATATCGAGCGGGGCTGTTTGATTGGTATCGGGGCGATCGTCCTTGATGGGGTACGAGTGGGAGCAGGCAGCATCATTGGAGCGGGATCAGTTGTGACTAAGGATGTACCGCCACGATCGTTAGTCGTTGGCGTTCCGGGCAAGCCGATTCGTGAACTTTTAGATTCAGAAGTCGAACACCTGATCGAACACGCTCAACATTACGAGAAATTAGCACTCGTTCACGCGAACAAAGGAACGGATCTCGGTTTTCGTGTACAAATGTGAACCCTCTGAGAAAACTGCTTTGAAAGCTACACGAAATACGGTACAAATTTAAATTATTGAAACGTCTGATTAAGCGAGAGAGCGGGTATGGATTTTGATTTTCGCGTCCTAATCGTGTTATTTCCGATCATTCTGGCAGGGGGTTGGGCTGTTTCTCGAATTCTTCCTTACGCATTACAGCAAGTGAAGGGCTTCTTGGCAAAGTAACCGCTAAATTAAGCCTTCACGCTTGAGCCGACTTTTCTCACCCTAGGGCGTATCTGCAAAGTCTAAATGTAAGGTAATGCCCTATTTGAGCCAAATTAGAATTGCAGCAATTGTCAGCATCGCCAGATAGTTCTCTGCCCGTTTTTCATACCGTG
>NZ_JAMPLL010000013.1:0-119385 GCF_039962495.1 Leptolyngbya sp. AS-A5
CACGGTATGAAAAACGGGCAGAGAACTATCTGGCGATGCTGACAATTGCTGCAATTCTAATTTGGCTCAAATAGGGCATTACCTTACATTTAGACTTTGCAGATACGCCCTAGAACAATCTTTGCAAAGTTACATCAAGGCTTTAACACCCGTAGCCTGCACCCGTAAACACAGGTTTAAGCTGATTGCCCTGCAATTCATACACGCTGAAGTTAATTGATTCATAGCCATTGTTCTGAATCAACACTTCCTGTTTGCCGTCGCCATTTGCATCGATCGCGCCCAACACTTCATAAGCACGAGACACTTCACTCGTAGGAACAAAGTAAGGAACAACTTGACTTGCTAATATTTTTGGTTGTGGTGCAGTGTAGCCTAACCAAACATTGGCATAAATCGATTGTACAGTAGCACGATTTGAAGGCGTTACAGGTCTAGCGGGTGCTTTTCGCAGTTTGCCGTAGACTTCGGGTTTGCCATCACGATCGAGATCAAACACTTGCATATCCATCAGCGCAACTGAACCTTGCACCGATTTTGCCTGCGGATTTTTAGCGATTTCGCGAGTGCCGATCTGAATCAGGTCTTTACGGTATTGTTGTCTCTGAACAGGCGTTGAACGAACCGGAGTGACGGTAGATGGGACAGATTGTGCGGCAAGGGTAGAGCGCCAAGTCTCGTCAAACTCCTGACCGTTGAAGAAGCCGCTTAACTGTCTTTCACGATCGCGAGGAAGCTGATTGAACATTGTTTGTACATTAGATTGCCCAAGCAGTTTTCCTCGTCCGATTAACAGCGACGAACAAGCAAACTGACTCACGCCTAAGCGATCGATACTAAATTTACCTAGTGAATTGCCCTGAGCATTCACAGCCGTAAAGGTTGGATTGCTGTTGAGGACACTCTTTGCAGCATTGCGTTTGACAATATCGGCTTCTTTGGCATCCTGCCGCATTTGAAGTGTGACATCGAGACTAGCATCACTGTAGCGACCATTCTTGTACTGAACGATCGGATAGATTTCGCCACGATACTGTTGATTTAGATTGTTGCGCTTAACAATGAATAGCCCAATCAGATTGTCTTGACGCGGCGTTGGAGATTGAGCGATCGCAACAGAGCGCGATTCAGTACTTAAAAGCCCACAACTGCCTAACACTAAAGCAGCCCCGACTCCAGCGAAAAGCTTAAGATTAATCATTTTTGTGAATCTATAGTGATGACTTCAGGAAGAGGAAATAGCGTTAGTGTGTGAATTTCTCAGTGCAACTGGCTGTACATTCATCAACGCCATGCGTAGAACTCTCAACTGCTTTGATGTGAATTGAGTTCTGCATCAACCTCCATTACATAGATTCAGCGATCGGATCGTAAGTTCCGCAAAGCTTTTTCGGACTCAGCAACCCTGCAATATCCTGCTCTGAAGTGAATCGCATTCTCAAAAATCGAGCCGATTCACTTCGAGAGGTGTGATCACGCTAGTTTTTGTTCAGCGAGAAGACAAAATTGCTGTTGGCGACTTGTCCTGACATTGAGGCTCCCTTGATTGTGCCGCTCAACATCAGCGAAGTATTGCCGCTGAATTTCTCAAGCTTCAGAGTCACTTTGCCGCCTGTTTGCGTACCGATCAGCTTGCCTTGTTGCAGCACTCCATTTTCGCCCAAAACTTGCCATGTGCCTTGATAGCCCAATGCACTGCTTTTGATTTGCAACAGCAAAGATGTGACCGCATCATCACCTTTGCTGTGGATTCCGCCTTGCCAAACTCCGATCGCAGATGCAGGCATTGTAAAGCTGTTGAGAGGCTGAACTGGGAACTGTCCTTGCTGTACTGTTTGCGCTTGTGTCGGTTGTAGGGCGATTCCAGTCGTTAAAGTGGTTGCGGTAAACAGTGCGATCAAGGTGTTGCGAGCGTTCATTTGATATCTCCTAAGGTTTGAGTTGTGAAGTGTAAAACGTTGTTGCGTTCTACACTTCACAAGTAGGGCGGAGAAGAAACCTTTATGCACACCCGCTCAGAAAAAATGCAAAATTAAGCTCCCGATTGCTCCGCAAGTTGCTGCCGCAGTTGATCTGCATTGTTTAGTAGATCAGACTGTGAGATCGCACTTTGCTCCCCAGTTTTCAACCATTTAAGCTGTACAGTTCCCTGCTCTGCTTCAGCATCACCGAGAATCAAACAAGCCGCAGCCCCAGAACGATCGGCGCGTTTGAATTGCTTTCCGAACGCGCTGCCGCTCATATCCAGCTCGATCGCAAATCCAACGCGGCGAAACGATTGAGCCAGTTTTAATGCCTGTGCTTCTGCTTTTCCACCCCGCGACACAACATAGAAATCGATCGAGCTTGTCTGAGTTTGCTGCATTTTCTGCAATAGAATCACAAGCCGTTCTAATCCCATTGCCCAACCGACAGCAGGCGTATCCGCGCCGCCCAATTGCGCCACTAATCCGTCATATCGTCCGCCTGCACAAACCGTTGCTTGTGCTCCCAAATCATCCGACTGAATCTCAAAAACGGTGTGTGTGTAATAGTCCAAGCCGCGAACTAATCGGGCATTGATATTGCAAGGAATTCCGAGATCTTGAAGCAAGGCTTGAACATGATCGAATCTCTGTTTTGACTCTGCACTCAAGTAATCTAAGATGCTCGGTGCATTTTCTAAAATCGCTTGCGTTTGTGCATCTTTCGAGTCAAGAATTCTGAGCGGATTTTTAGTTAATCGCGTTTGAGAATCAGGATCGAGTTTGTCCTTAAATGGCGTAAGAAATTCAATTAATGCAGTTCGATAATTTTGCCGATCGTCTGCATTTCCGATCGAATTCAATTGCAGCGTCAGATTCTTTAATCCGATCGATTGCAGAATATCGGTGGCGATCGCAATCACCTCTGCATCGGCTCTCACATCCCCGCTTCCTAAAACCTCAACACCCAATTGATGAAATTGCCGTTGCCGTCCTGCTTGCGGACGCTCATAGCGGAACATCGCCCCGGTGTACCACAAGCGCTGCACGCCGCCTTGAGCCTGCATTCCGTGTTCGATATACGATCGCACCACTCCCGCCGTTCCTTCTGGTCGCAGCGTAATCGAGCGATCGCCCCGATCTTTGAACGTATACATCTCTTTGCCGACTACATCAGTTGCCTCTCCGATGCCGCGCTCAAACAAATCGGTCTGCTCAAACATCGGAGTGCGAATTTCTTGATAAGCCGCACGCGCCAGCGTTTCACGAGCGATCGCTTCAATTCGTTGCCAGTTGCCGATTTCTTCCGGCAAAATATCCCGCGTTCCGCGAGTCGCTTGAATACCCATGTCACACAAAATCAAATTCGCTTACTCAGTCTACCGACAAAGTTAAGCATTATGGTGACGACCCCTGACAAATTCCGCTAGTAAGGGCTAGGTTCTCGTCCATGCATTACTTGCAAAATGAAAACGTCATTGTTACGAACAACATCGTAAAGACGATCGCCATACTTGCCAAATCACGAGATTGAACGTTTATCTCAATCCAAACTCAATCTCCGAAGCCAGCTAACGGTAAAACGCAGCGGCGGTAGATAAACTTAAATTAAGTACCAGCGGCTTTCATCCGTCCGCTGCCATGGCGTGTTAGCTTGCCGCATAAAGTAATATTTATCATTAAACACTGGCTCATACCTACTCTTTACTAGGTGGTGTTTCTTCTCCTGGCAATTGCCGATCCTTCTTTAATCCCGTTACTACAGAATCTAAGATATCAGGAAAGGGATTGAACTCCTCCTACACCAATTACATAGCACCAGAAAAGGAGCCGAAGATATTGCTTATCTCCTACTTTAGATAAGCCTATCTCAACCTGTAGACCCACGTTTTCCCCCACCCTTCCCTCTATGGTGAGGAGGCCAATAGCTCCCATTTTGCAACACTTTGAGAATGGATTAGCGATAATAATAAGTAGGAAGAATAGACTATGTTTTTTCACAAAAAAGAACTCATCCACAACGTTGAGATTAAGGAAGCAAATCCTCGATATGCTCAACTGCTGCTAGAGCAGTTTGGTGGTGCTACCGGAGAGCTTACTGCGGCATTGCAATATTGGGTGCAGTCATTTCATGTAGAGGATGCAGGGATGCGTGATATGCTGCAAGACATTGCGATCGAAGAATTTAGCCATCTCGAAATGGTGGGCAAACTGATCGAAGGGCATACCAAGAATGTCGATCAAACAGAAGCATATAAGAGCACACTATTTGCTGTGCGGGGAGTCGGTCCTCATTTTCTAGATAGCCAGGGCAGTGCGTGGACTGCAAGCTATCTGAATGAGGGAGGTGATATTGTGCGCGATCTCAGAGCAAACATTGCCGCAGAAGCCGGGGCACGCCAAACTTACGAAGAACTGATCAAGTTAGCTACAGATGAAGGAACCAAACAAACGTTAGTTCATCTGTTAACGCGGGAAATTTCTCACACAAAGATGTTCATGAAAGCCTTGGAATCGTTGGGCAAATTGGACGAGCCATTTTTCGGCAATATTCAACCTGACGAGACCGTTGATCTTTACTTCAACTTGTCATCGGATGGGGAGAAAGATGAGCGTGGTGCCTGGAATTCTGATGAGAACTTTGAATACATTGCAGACCCGGCTAACCACGGCAAAGCTCAAGTTCAACGCAAAGCTGAACAAAAGCTAGGGTAGTGTTCTAGATGTGTGGAGTCGATATTGATATCGCTGTTTACCTGCCCCAGAGCAACCGTGTTTGACCCCATGATCACTGCCACAATCTGGGCAAAGTACAGGTTCTAAATCTACGTATAGTTTTAGAACCTGTCTCAATTCTCCCTTATCTCCACACGTCTAGAACGCTACCCACTCAAACCTTTATCTTTGGAACAACTCAACTGTAACTCAGCATCAAAAAATACCAGATAGCATTGAAGAACGTCCTCACCGAGAGATAGAGTAGCCTAACGGTTCGGTTGAGCGGCTGCAAGTAAACTTTGCATCCACACCGAGATCTTGCGGAAGTCCGCTCCAACCGAGTTGTTATGCGGCTGGTAAATGCATAAGATCTCAGCTTTTTTCGGACAACTTAATCAACGTAGTTACATGCATACACCACTCTTTAGATTGAAAATTGTACTGCAAGCTGAAATCTCCCAAACTTCCTTTCAATTGGTTTTCAACTATATACTTGACTGCCTTAACAATACTGCTAGGAATCATAGCTCTTGCTTCATCGGAGTGATACTTATTTAAGGCTATGCTTAATTGATTATTACCTAAATCAACTTTCAATATCAGATCTGTTTTCTGGTGGCGACACACAACGGCATGAGGATAATCTTTTAATAAGCCGTTGGTAACTGCAACTATTGTCGTCAGCTCTTTTTCCAACTTAAAGAACCATGATGCAATCTCTTCACGGTGACTTTCTCCTATTTCTTTGAGAGCATCACCATTTAGAAGTCCATCCAGATATTTTCTAATAAACGGCGCAATAACAAATGAAACCACTAATCCTATAGCGGGAGTGACTGGTGAAAGAAAGTTACTGCCGCTACCTCGGACAATCGGGCAACGAGTACCACCAAGTTTTTCTTCCAGAGACAGCAGGAAATGTTTTACCTCATCTGGGAAATCAGGATCGAGCAGATCATAGCTGTACAATAGCGAGATCGTCTCTAATTTAGATTCAGCTCTACTAGGTCTATTAAATCCTTCCCATGAACTTGAACTTTTCATGCTGATATATGGCTTGTTGGTCGTTTACTATTCAAGACTCTAAATCCAAACCACCTTCTCCATAGGACAGCAGATACTCATTACAGTTCAAGTTTCTTCTTCATGAGTTCTGCTGCTGCGGTTTTCTGCATTTCCTGCCAATTAGAAAACCGAGTTTTTTGGCTGATAAATTGATTCCATTCAGCCTCAGGAATAGAAAGAAAATCTTCGGCAGACTCAACAGAAAAACCACTTGCTTCTAGCATTAATTCAAAGCTTTGAAATTGTGTGTAGCTTTGGATAAAACCGGGAGTGAATAACTCAGCGAATGAAACTTGCTGAGGCCTACTTAACTCCTCAAGACGATTTAAGAACTGTTTTCCCTCAGGTGTCCACGAGAACTGAGCAGACATGATTTCTCCTTTGTGTATAGGGTCTAGCTAACCTTCATTGCCTGAAATGTTAAATCCAAAACGTCTTGGTTCCCTGTTTTCCTCTGGCGTGACTTTGACTGGCACAAATAGAATACTGATCTGTGTTACGTGCTGCACAAGCCGAGCTTTCTGACCTTGCTCAGTAGTTCCTGATAAAACAACGTAATAAGGATCTCGATAATTGATTGATTCGATATGCAAACATATACCACCCGCAAATGAAGCAAGGTAAGCGCCTATTTCTTCATCGGGTCTTAGTCCAGATTCAAATTCTTGAATCTCCTCAAGGAGACGATTGAACATCACATTGGCATAGCCAAATTTTTTCTCCATGCCCCAAACGATTAAAGTGTGGATGGCCGAACAATAAAGTACGGAACTCCTGCTCTAGTTTCAGCTTCACAGATGACTTTCCGATCAACTGCAATACTCATCAATTATTTGCAAGAACCGTCCCACCGATAAGATGAAGCCGCATAACTCTTTTTTAGACGGATTTGATCCGCCTTATTCTGTCTAACTCCTCTGATTAAGAGTCTTATATGGCTTTTCGTCTGGATAAAACTCTGAATCAGGATGATATATAGAATTTTGTCTGTATATCACTCCAAAACGGGCAACTATGTGGACGAAATTCTGTATAACACACTGATTTGGAACGTTATCTAGATGCACATCTACATAACACCTCAGATCTGGGTGATTAGGCAGGCGAGAATCTGTATAACACCCTAGTGCGGCGAGGTATACGGAAATCTGTCCATATAGTAGCGAATGGAACAGGCCTTTTTCATTTTTCAAGTAAATCATCTAACTCGGTATAGCTGGGTAAGGTCGTGTCGATCGCTTTTCCGTTTCTCAACACAATCCGATCGTGCTGCGATCGCGACAACAATTCCCGATAATTCCGCCCCTTAAATAACACTAAATCCGCAGGCAAACCAATCCCAATTCGCCCCGCATTTGGCAAACCCATTAAACCCGCAGGAGTCGAAGTAACCGCCTTCGCCCAATTCCCAAATGGATGATCTAACTGAGCAATTTTCACCGATTGGCTAAACACTTCTAACCCATCGTGGTCGCCGTAGGCATGAAACGGATCGCGGCAATTATCTGAAGCGATCGCCACCGGAACTCCTGCTTGTTTTAGCTCATGTAATAACGTGACTCCGCGCCATCTTGGAGTTTTTCCGGATCGTCTTCCTTGCAGGTAAAGATTGCACATGGGCAGGCTAACAATGCCGATTCCAGCTTCTTTTACAAGCGCGATCGTTCTGTCTGCCTCGGTATCTTCTTGAACTGCCAAACTACAACAATGACCGCAAACAACTTTGCCCTGATATTCATGTCGAATTGCGGCTTCTGCGACTCGACGTAAGGTATCTGAGTTTGGATCATCGTTCTCATCCGCGTGAAAATCTAAATTCAAGTTCCGTTCTTTCGCGAGTGAAAAGACGCGATCGATCTGTTGATCAATCTCAGGATTGATCAACGTCACTCCGCCTAAAATTCCATCAGATTCTGCGACTAAATCTGCAAGTTTTTCTCCTTCAGGTGTTAGAAAATAATCCAACGAAACCAGGCAAACGCCTTGCAAAACAATCCGATCTGCCCATTTCTTCCGCAAATCTCGAAACACCCCAAAACTGATCGCGCCTTGTTTATCTGCTGAATCTAAATGTGTCCGAATCGCTTTCGTCCCATGAGCATAGCTACACTTCAGACCAAACTCCATGCGACGATACACATCTTCCGCATCCCAATTCTTCTCTGAATCTGCGCGGACTGTCGCGAGTGCGCTCTCAAAGGTTCCATCTGGATTTGCTGCCCGATTCCAAATATGTCCCTTGTCTAAATGCGTATGCAAATCTACAAAACACGCCCAAACCATGCCGCCCTGTAGATCGATCGATGCAACTGCATTACTGCTCTGAGTTCTCGCTGGAACGATCGCAGAAATCACATCCTCGACAATTTCTAAATCGACGTTCAGCAAATCATCTGCCGAAGCATTCTGCGTTGTCCAAGGCTCCCCGCTCACGAACAAAGCAGCAGGAACATGAGCATTTCTAATCCAATAGTGATTTGCATCAAAAATCATAAAGTCTGAGCCATTGCATTCCTCTGATTTTGCCATGCAACTCGAATAAATCCGAGTAAACTAAGAAAGCTTGGAAACCAATGTAAAAAAAGTAACAACCATTATGGAGTGGCACCCGACCGACGCACAAAGCTTAGCCATCATCGATCGAGAAGTGGGTGATCACACTCTATCTCCGGCCGAATATGAAATCGTCCGACGAGCGATTTATGCAACTGCGGATTTTGACTATAAAACCCTGATTTATTTCTCGGATTTGGCGCTGCAATCCGGTGCAGCAGCGCTTGCGGCTCGGACAACCATTATTGTCGATGTGCCAATGGTGCAGGTTGGAATTAATACCAACATTCAAAACACCTTTGCCAATCCAATCTATTGCAGCATGGAGACGATCACTCGTCCCCAGAAAGAGAAAACCCGTGCAGCTTGGGGGATTGAGACATTAGCTAAACGCTATCCAGAAGGAATCTTTGTCGTCGGACAATCTCAAACTGCACTGATGACGCTTGCCGCCCTCATTCAAGCGGAAGAAATTAAACCTGCTTTAGTTGTTGCCACGCCGTCCGGGTTTCTCGATGTCGATGCTGCCAAAGCGCGATTGAGTGATTCTCTAGTTCCGCATATTCGCACCGAAGGCAGAAAAGGAAGCGCAGTCGTCGCGGCTGCGATCGTCAATGCCCTCGTGGATCTCGCGTGGCAAGCCTACGGCGGCAATCAAGCAAGTTAACGTCGCCGTCTCGATCGTGGAATCCGTTTTCTCGGTTGCGGTGCTTCAAACTGCTCGTAGCGATCGTCGTACTCCTCGGGTTCATCCCGACGATCGTCGTACTCCTCGGGTTCAATATCGATCGTGTTCAACCGCCGACTCACCGCTTCAAACTCATCGCGACGCAAGTAAGGATAATCGCTCACCCAAACGCCAACGCGACTGACAAACACATCGCTTACTTTAGCAATCCGACTCAAATCCGGTCGATCGGACATCACTAGCATTTCCGCCGTATCTCCAATCCGAATCGCTTGATGTTCGCGCTTAAGCGGCACTTGAATCCGCGTGGCAAATCCTGACTCATCCCCGACTTCTACATTAATCCGCCGCTCTCGATTCTCTGTGACAACCAAATCGCCCCGGTTATTCACACTTTCTTGAGTGCTAACGACTTCATCACTAACGAAGACATCAAACACCTCGCCGCGCAAAAATCCCGCGTACTTATAGCGCCGACACGAGGCATTTCGCGCTGCTGCCAGAACTGCGGGACTCCACAGCCAATACACCAGCGCAAACAGCGACATGAAGAACGTTACACCCTGAAGCACGTCCTGCAATTCGCCTGACGCAAAAAACGCTCGAATTAGCAGCACAGTTGCCAGTGCCGAGATCGAGATCAGCACTCGACGCAGGAAATCAGGAAACTTACCCCAGCAATACTTATACTGAGCGCCAGTCCCCACGAACGGAATCAGATCTTCAAATTTCTTACGGCTTAAAGGAACTAGCATAGGTCAGTCGATCGACAAACAAAACGGCGTTCCTTCAATTCTAGACTGGAGGAAAAGCACTGGTGCGATCGACTAAACGGCTTGCGCTTCAGAAGGCGCTGATTCCAGAGCATTGTTCAACTCCTGACGCGCCAAATAATCCGCTAATTGCGCCTCAATTTTAGTACGGACTGCTTGACGATATTCCAGGAAATGCTCATTCAGCGCACAAACCGAGAAGTAATGTTCTACAACGGTTGGATTGTGTTTCAGAATGCTGAATAAGTGGTGCCAGAATTTCCAGCGCGTTTCTCTCACGACCCCTTGTCGCCAACAAACAGTGAGAAATGCTCGGATAACCTTCCAGGTCACTTTTCTTAATTTTGCAGAATGTCTTGGCGCTCCCAGTTTCAGAAAATGGCGATAGGTGCGATCGAGATAGTTCACCGGATCATACAGCCGCCAAAATCCATCGATATATTCTCGTGTCACTTCCTCTAGCGGACGAGTCGGCACAAAGTTCATCAGCGTGGTTTGATTCAGGTTGGCGTTGTCTTCGACTAAGCGACCTTCTCGTTTTAAGCGATGCCAGAGTGCGGTATCGGGAAGGGCTTGCAGCATCGAGAAAATCGCGATCGGGATTGTTGTTTGCTCAACAAATCGCACAATGCGATCGCCCGCTCCCGATGTTTCGTTATCAAACCCGATGATGAAGCCTGCCATCACTCGCAGTCCTGTTCGGGTGATGGCATCGACTGCATCAGACAGGGAATTGCGTGTATTTTGATGCTTACTGGTCAGCGTCAAGCTCGATTCATCTGGCGTTTCAATTCCCAAAAACACGCCATTAAAATTACACTCGACCATCAGATCCATCAGTTCAGGATCTTGTGCTAAATCGACCGAAGCCTCGGTGCTGAGATGGAACGGATACTCATGCTCTGCCATCCAGTCTTTCAGCGCTCTCAACAAGAGTTTGACGTTGCGCTTATTGCCGATGAAGTTATCGTCCACCATGAAAATCGATCGTCGCCAGCCCAATTCATATAAACGATCGAGTTCGGCTAGAAGCTGCTCTGGGCTTTTTGTGCGAGGCTTACGCCCATAGAGAACAATGATGTCGCAGAATTCACACTGAAACGGACAGCCCCGCGAGAACTGCACCGACATATTATCGTAAGCCTCAAAATCCAGCAGATCGAATCGAGGAATCGGAGTAATGGTCACATCCGGTCGATCGCCCTCAGATCGATAAGTCCCTTGTGTTTCTCCGCGCTGAATCGCTGCGATAAACTTCGGCAAGGTAATTTCGCCTTCATCCAAAATTAAATAATCCGCTTCTGCGACTTCTTGAGGCAGTGCCGTTGCATAAGGGCCTCCAACTGCCACACGCTTTCCACGCCGCTTCGCTTCTCGGAGCTGCGCTAACAGATCCCCTTTCTGCACAATCATTGCCGACAGAACCACCAACTCTGCCCAGTCCCAGTCTGCCTCAGTCACCTCGCGAACATTGCGATCGACCAGCCTAAATTCCCAGTCTTGCGGCAGAATTGCTGCTACTGTAATCAGTCCAAGCGGCGGCAGCATCGCTTTCCTGCCCACAAGCTCTAACGCTTTTTCAAATGACCAGAAACTTTGAGGAAACACTGGATACAGCAGTAAAACACGCATATTGAAGCTGTGGCAATTCTTTCAAGAACGAATCAAAAGCTGTCGCAAGCTTATCTTGATCTTTCTGTTGACTTCTCAGACTTCGTATTTCGTAACAGTTCTGCAGGAGTTCTGCAAGGTTTTGTTAAAACTTCTCAACTCCACGGGAAGCTCTGCCTGATCTCTTTTAGGTGAGCCAGCCATTTGATTAACTCTTGCTCACTCAATCGCTGTTTCTCTGGAAAAAGTTGCGCCAGTTCTGCGGCAGGTCTTCCGGTTTGCTCCACCCACGCCTTGATCAACACTTCTCGATCAACCAACACCCCTCCAAGTCCTAACGATCGCTGGATCTGCAATTGCTCTTCACGCCCAACAACATCCACAACAAACTCACTCCGTCCCGCTTTGTACAACACACCTGCTAGAGCTTGCGTATACGCCTCGCTATCATTCACACGAGAAGTTTCAATCGGTTGTGCCTGTCCAAATCTGCGATTCTTTGCCCAAATCAGCACGATCGAAAGAACGATCGCCTGCAAAAGTACGACCGATAGAGGCGTTCCGAGCAAGTATCCTAACCAACTTTGCCGACTTTCAGTTTTGGCAGTTTCGTCGCGGTAGCCGTGCAGGTATTCATCAATCCAAATCTTTTTTCCAGTTACTAATTGCGCCAGAAACGGAAAATTCCCTGGCTCATCTTGATACGCATTAGCCGCTAAAAAAGACGTTACGGCATAAATAATTCGACCTTTTCCCTTGGGTTCTTCCCAAACGATCGATCCAAAGCGATCGCCCAACAATCGTTTAATTCCTTTATCGCTTGTCAGTCGTCTAGAAGTCTCAATTTTTACCAAGCCTCGATCGCTCTCGTGCTGCGTGGAAAATCCCGCCTCAGTTGCTGCTAGATCGCGTCCGCCTAGAACAATCCAAGTATTGCCGCGATCGATCCAGTTCAAATCGGGATTCGCCATTCCAAGCCCAGAGGGATCAACCTGGATCATTGTGTTTCCCGTGCCCGAAATTTGCTCAATCTCACGGATTGTTTTCCGCCACCGCTCAACCGGAGTTCCCTGACGCTGCATATAGGCATACCAAGCCCCGTAGCCATCCGGGGAACGGCTGAACGTAGAGCCGCTGGTAATTCGGTTGCTTCTGGGTGCGATAAACAGGGTTAAGCTGATGATCACAGCAAGCGCAATCAGCCCGAAAACCAAACGTCGATCGAGTTTTTTCATCACGCCATTTTTGCCATATCAACCGTTGCGCGTTCAATGTTGCCATAGGCGCGTTGGACTCGATCGAACATTTCCGCTGAAATTGGCGTATCGCTAAAACAAAGCAACTCGTGAGTTTCAAGTAACATTTGATACGACTCAGCTTGAGGCAGTAGTTGCACCAGCCGGGAATATTCGCGATCGGTACGGCTTTTGTCGATCGTAATCAGCTTCGTCTCATTCAACCGCTGCAGCATCGCCATATAAAGCGCCCTAGATGCTTCTCGGTAATTTCCCTGCTGTTGAAATTCCTGAGCAGACTTTACCCAGCGTGCGATCGTCCGCTCTTTTTCAGGCTGGGAAGCGGTGCGATCGAAAAACTTCGCAATCTCAGCTTGATTTCGATTTAGATAAGCGCGAACCCAGAGATAGATTTGAAATCCCAACCAAGCGACAGCCGAACTGACAAGCACCCAAAAACCTGCCTCTAGCCACCAAGACGGGAACCACCAATTTGGCGCATCGGGCAAATTCGGAGGCTGAGCCTGTGGAAATCGTAATTCAAGCCACTCGCCCACCCGCCGAAAAAACTGCTGGATTTGCCAATTAAAATCGCTTCTCTGGAATTGCTCAGCCGCCATCAGAAATTACTTGGTAAAGCTACTGACCACCCATAAAACCAGAAAAGTTACCAGACTGATAAAAATTTCGTTCGGGGGCAGCATCGGTACAGAGGGCTGCAACAGCGTATAGGCAACTCCACCGATTGCAAACCCCACCAACAAGCCCGCTACCCCTAGCAGCACCGCTCGCCCTAACTTCCGCTCTTTGCGGAAGAGAAAATACAACGCTGTTCCCGTCGCCAGCGCCATCGAAACTTGCAGCACCTGATCAGTGGGATAAAGATATACAAGCGTGCCTAGTCCCACCATTGCCACCCCAGGAAACGCGATATCCTGAGTGCTCGGCTGATCGATCAAGCTCATCAACCACTGATTCGATTTTGAGGCTGGAGCGGGAGTTTCAGTCGGAGTCGCTTGCACTAATTTCTCTGGAAATCGAATGCGATCGGGCACTTTGATCTTGCCTTCTTGGCGCAATCGAAGTCGCTCCATCAGCACAGAATCATATGCTGCTTCCACTTCTGCGATTTTTCGCTGATCACCTGCTAATTCTTCAACCAAACGGGCACGAGCCGTCTGAATCTCTTCAAACGTCGCACCTTCAGAAACGCCTAACTTTTCATACGGGCTTTGGGCACTCATGGGCTTGTTACTCCACCTTCTCTACCAAAGTAACCTAGCTGCATTGGGGATTACAACTAGAGTGTAGACGATGTGTTCCCGACTTGGAGATAAGTTTTCTGATCCAACTGGATCACCGCTTTCTCTGTAAAGCGCGGTCGCCGCGCTGTAATCAATGTGCGTATTCCCTACTTCTAGTTTAGATTCGACCGTAAAATTGCGGAAACTTTATCAAACCAGGATATTCTAATCAAAAGCTAAGGCATACTAATGCTGATGACAAATTTCTTCTGTGTAAAACAGAAATAGGAATTTTTTCTTAAACGCCCGATCGCTCCCTTCTCAATTTACTTTTAACGCAAAGTTATGGTCATGGCTCCAGCCAAGATACTCGTCGTGGATGATGATCCGGCAATTCGGAATCTCGTTCATCGCTTCCTTACCAAGCAAAGTTATCAAATGGAATCTGCCGAAGATGGCAAATCCGCGATGCAAATTTTTGAGCAGTTCAATCCGGATCTCGTCATCCTAGACGTAAATCTACCGGATGCGAACGGCTACTCGCTCTGCCAGGAGATGCAAAGCCGCACCAACGTTTTTGTCTTGATGCTGACCAGCCGGACAGATGAGGCAGATAAGGTACGTGGGTTCGCTCAGGGAGCAGATGATTACATCACGAAACCGTTTAGCTTGGTGGAGCTAGGTGGTCGAGTTGGCGCAATTCTCAAACGTCAACGGATTGTGACCACTGCCGAGCAGCAATGTCTCGCTTTTGGGGGATTGGTCATTGATCCGGTACGGCGCGAAGTGAAGCTGAATGATGAAATTGTGCCCCTAACCGCGCTAGAGTTCGATTTGCTGCACTTTTTAGCGGCGCATCCCGGACGAGTTTGGCGACGGGCGGAATTGATTCAGGAAGTTTGGGATTACGAGTACGTCGGCGATCAGCGAGTAGTGGATGTCCATATCGGACAGATACGCAAAAAGATCGAGATTGATACGAGCCAGCCTGCTTTGATTCAAACGGTTCGGGGTGTCGGTTACAAGTTTGAGTCGCCTGCGGCAGTTAGCTAGGGCAAAAAACTCAACCCAATATAAAACCGGGGAAAGCTTTTGCAAACCCCGGTTTTATTGTTTACAGATTTAATAGGTAGATGAACAAAATTAAGTTCCGCATTGGGTTTGGGCTTCGGCTGCGCTCAGCCTACAGTGATCTGGCTTTTGAGCGTTGAGCGTAGCCGAAACGCGGTAACCCATTCTGTCTACCTACTTGCATTAATTTAGCTGAGTGTTTGCAATGATCTCTACAACACGATCGTTCTTCAATCGAAGCATCAATAGCGAAGCGTTCGCATCATTGCTGTAAAAGATTCTGTCCTGAATCGTCGTGCTGGGTGTTCCATACACTCGCGTGACTTTACTGCGACGATCGCCCACTCGAACATCTTCTAGTGTGGCAACTTTGGCGCTCCGGGTTGAGATGGAATAGACCGATGCGTTGCGCGCTTGATTGGCTCCTTCTGGTACTTCCAACCGGACTTCGAACTCTGCATACTGCCAGCGCAGCAGTACCCCACAACAAGGAGACTTCTCTGCTTTCATTTTCAATGGCTTACCCAGCCTACGCTGCACTTCAGAGGCTTTCATTCCCAGTTTGATTCCGCCAATACCCATTCGAGAGTAGGAAAGTTCTTGCCTTGGGGAGGTGGGAACAGGCGCGGAAAATGAGATCGTTGGCGGAGCCGCGATTGTAGCAATGGTAAGCACAACAACTGGAAGAAGCGCTCTGTAATTTGAAGGCATCATCATTGGCGTATAGGGTGTTGAGGAATGCTTCAATCTGCGATCGACCCATTCCTCAACACCCTACAAACGGTATTGTCGAAAGACATCGCTCGCCGCCCGATGCACGATCGAATGCCGATAAACGAGCGCATCCATGTCTTCGGCATATCCGCCTCCAATCACACAAGCAACCGGATAGCCTTGCGAAACGCAGGTGGTTAAAACTTGCATCTCTCGACGATATAAGCCTGAATCTGTAAGTGCGAGTTTGCCTAAACGATCGCCCCAATGCGGATCAACGCCTGCGTCATACAGCACTAAATCTGGCTTGATTTCAGATAGTAAATCGGGTAAATATTCTGCCAAGGTTTGTAAGTATTCATCATCTTCCATGCCTTCTGCTAACGGAACATCTAAATCACTTTGCTGTTTTGTTCCAGGAAAGTTAATTTCGCAGTGCATAGAGAATGTAAAAACACTTGGATCAGATTGAAAGATAAATGCCGTACCATCACCCTGATGCACATCTAAATCGACAATTAAAATTCTTCTAACTAGCCCTAATTTCTGTAAGACACGAGAGGCGATCGCTAAATCGTTAAAAATACAAAATCCCGACCCATAATCGGGAAAAGCATGATGAGTTCCACCCGCAGTATTACAAGCTAAACCATATTGCAGAGCAAGTTTGGCAGTGAGAATTGTTCCTCCGACTGCGGTACAAGTCCGATTCACCAATTCAGAACTCCAGGGTAAACCGATGCGCCGCTGTGCCTTCGCATCAAGGGTTCCAGAGCAGTAAGCGCTGACATATTCGGACGCATGAACGAGTTCGAGCCAAGTTTGTGGTGGGCATTCAGGACGGTGAAATTGTGCGGGATCAGCGACTCGATCATTTAGAAGCATCTCGTAAAGTTTCTTAAATTTCTCCATTGGAAAGCGATGATCCCGTGGCAACGGTGCAACGTAATTGGGATGGTAAATTAGGGGCAAATTCATGCAAAAAAATGATCGATTTCTGTCTGTAGTTTTGTTAAAAAATTGCGTTCATTATTGCTATTTGTAAGACTTTCTAGAGTAGTAGACGTTTCATCCTTTAGACTGATTCATGACTTAAACCCGTCTTATACTCGCACTATGGCTCATTCAAATTGGCACGACTATTTGAACCTTGCTTCGTTCTTTGCCAGCGTCCTCGGACTCTATGTTTTGTGCAATAAAAAGCAAGCAGAGACAGAAGACGCTGATATTGCCGATCAGGTTCTATTTTCGATGGCGTTTGCCTATTGGATTGTACATTGCGTCGCGATTGGGGCACAGAAATGGATTTGCCCAGATTGGGAGGTTTGTATGCTGAGCCTCAAGTGGACAGGCGTAATTTCCTACCTCCTCACCTTCTCCTGCGCGCTGAGCCTACCGCTACATCGAATCGCCTCGACTCAACAGCAAGCGGAATAGTTACTTGAGCGAGCGGTTACTTCCCGTTCAGCAAGGCGATCGCGCTTTCAAGCTGATCTTGGTTCAGCGTCGTGAGAATGAAAACCTCTTGAACTGATTTACCTTGACGCGCAATCGCCTTGAACCCGCCCCTGATGGGCACAGAAATTTTGAGCTTAAACTGGGGAGAATGAGAGCGCACCGACCCGATTACCGCTGGCGTAACGGTCTGGATTCCCTCCACCTGGATTAGCTTCTCAAGCATTGCAATCAACCCCGGAATGTAGGTCGAATGCGTCAGCACCAGCCGCCCCGGTTTATTTTTCATGCTTGCTCCAAGGGAGCCATCGTTAAGCCCTCGACAGTTAACTGCATATGATAGAGTTCCGCTTGTTCTAGTGGGCCTGTCCAGACGATCGCTTGTCCTTCAAAATGCACTTGATTGGTCAGCTTCCAGGCGCGATCGCTGGTCATTTTTGGAATATACTGCATCAGGCATTTGGCGACGTGCTCAAATGTGTTGAAATCGTCGTCCAGAACGATTACCTTGTAGTTCGGATAGGTTTGGCGAGTCGTTTGACTGGTTTTCTCAAGAGTCGTGCCCCCCGCCGTCATTGAAGCTGAATTGACAAAAACGCTCGTCATAACTCTCAGTAAGGGCTTAATTCACTAAATTTATTACCAAATTCTAATTCAGTCTTCACTAAGTCGCTCAATTTTGAAATAGTAAGCTTGTTCTAAGCTAGAGATATTTGAATTAGACGATGCGAAAAAGAGATCGCCACAAGTCAGGAGCGGGCAGCGTGTTCAAAAATATTAGCTGGATGTTAGCGGGAAGCGGACTCATGTTGAGTGCTGTTCTCGTTACTGGATTCTTGCGATCGGGCGATCAGTTTTTCGCTCAGCTTAAATCGTTAATGAACGCTAAGCCACCAGAACCCAAAGTCGAAACTCGATCGGTGGTGATTCAGCAGGTTCGGCAAGTGAGCGAACTGACAACGGCTGTATTCACAATGGAGGCAGTGGTGCCGACGCAGCAGGATGCAACGATCGCAGGCATGGTGATTGGGACGACAAAGCTGTTGTACATCGCGCGAGGGGAGGTTCGAGCAGGCGTTGATCTAAGTGGGCTAACCGCTCAAGATGTGAAAATTACGGGTGATACGGTTCGATTGCAGCTACCTGCACCCAAGATTCTAGACAAAAAGATCGATGTGACTCGATCGAGCGTGTACGACTACAATCGTGGGCTTCTCGGATTAGGGCCAGATGTTGCCCCCAGCTTACAGAAATTAGCTCAAGAAGAAGCGCTTAAAAAGATTCAGCTCGCGGCTTGTGCTGATGGAATTTTAGACAAAGCTAACGATCGAGCAAAATTAGCCGTAAGCCAGATCATTCGGATTTCTGGGATTAAACAAGTGATTGTTGAACCACAGTCTGTCGCAACACAGGAATGTTCAGCACCATAAAAAGAATACAGAATTGAGAAATTCTACAGCAAAAATACTGATTCTTGTTAATGGAAATTGCTCAAGATTATAGAGTTATTACGCTACTTTCTTTAAAGAAAGTAAGATATTTAGGCAGCCCTTTTTAGCTAAATTGAAACGCTCATCAAGCCGGGGATCACCCTGTAGATAGGTGATCCCTCGATTTACCGACTCTAAAATAAGTATGAGATTTGAACCGGCTGAGCTTTTTACCGCTAATAATATGAAGTAATTCGTCACAACAGTCTGCGAAGTCGTCGCAAATTTAGTAGCAATCACTACAACTGTTAAGCGAACATCAGCCGCTCAAAGCTCAAATTATTAATGTTTTGATTTAGCGATCGTATCGAGGAATTTAAAATGCAAGTCATTCAAGCTGTTCGGTGCCCGAACTGTGGTGATCATGCCGAGCGAATTCAAATTGAACCTGATCAATTGACGCGGACGCAGTGTGCCCAGTGCGATTATTTGATGATTACTTGCTCTAGAACAGGCAGAGTAATCGAAGCTTACGCACCGGGCATCTACGCGCGTCGATAAATTCTTTTGAAAGTCCTCAAAATGTGAGGACTTTCAATTGAGGACTTTCAATTGAGGACTTTTAACCTTAAACTCCTGCAAAAGAAGCTCGGAGTTGGCCACAGGCTGCATCCGCTTCTAAACCGCGTGTTTTACGAACGCTCACCGCAATATTCCGGTCTTTCAACGCATTCACAAACTGAGTAATCCGGCGCTGATCCGGTCTTTGATAATCGGCTTCACTGATCGGATTGTACGGAATCAGATTGACGTGACTCTGGAATCCACGCAGATGATCTGCAAGCTCGATCGCATGATCACGACAATCGTTCACACCCGCCAGCAAGATATATTCAAACGTCACCCGCCGCCCGGTCAGCTTCACGTACTCGCGGCACTCATCTAAGAGCGCTTCTAGGGGATACTGACGCGCACTCGGAATCAGGCGTTCTCTGACCGCTTGATTCGAGGCGTGCAAGCTCACTGCTAGTGTTGCTTGAAGGTGGTGATCCGCAAGTTTACGAATCCTACCGGGAATGCCTACTGTGGAAATCGTGATAAAGCGCCGACCAATGCCAATATCTTCATTCATCGATCGCACCGCGCTCAGTACATTCTCGACATTCAACAGTGGCTCACCCATGCCCATGAAGACAATGTTGCTGACGCGCTGTTGGAACACTTCCTGCACCGTGAGAACCTGATCCACAATTTCATGGCGTTCCAAGTTGCGCTTAAAGCCGCCTTTCCCGGTCGCGCAAAAATCACACGCCATCGGGCAGCCTACTTGAGACGAGACACACACGGTCAGGCGCTTATCGCTAGGAATGCCAACCGTTTCGACAATCTGACCGTCACTCAAGTGGAGCAGGAATTTTACGGTGCCATCGATCGACTTCGCCTGGTGATAAATTTCCGATCGCCCGATCGCCCAATCTGCCATATCGGAGCGCCATTGTTTCGGGAATACAGAAATCTCAGACAGCGATCGTGCTCCTCGTTGATAAATCCATTGATGGAGTTGCTGTCCTCGATAGGCGGGCTGCTGCTGCTCTCTGACCCACTCGGTTAATTCTGGAAGGGATGCCCCTACTAAGGCTTTCATAGAAACTGAATAAAAAACTGTCGAAAATCTGGCGGTAACATCAACAAAATGCAGGCAAATTTTACTCACTGAGCAGCACTGCATTATCAGGCAACTCCGGGCATTCGTTCCGTCAGGCTTCTATTCTAGACTGCATCATTCGCACTCTGGGAATTGCTCCAGCCGATTTGCGTATTTTTCGTGATCTCTTGTAAAACTACTTACTTGTTTTTAACAAATTAGAAATCTACCCAAAGAATGATCCGTATAAACTCTGCTTTATGTTTTGCGGTCATGGTACAAACTTCTATGAGGATTTCAGAAATTGAATTGTCTTTCAAAGCCGTTTAGAATACTCGATCTAGAAGGTCAGCCTCGGTTTAAGTGGATTCAATATTGTTTCGTCGTTTGCCTGCACAGGCGATAAGATGAATGACCTTTGTCTAGCATCCTTTGATTCCTTTGCAAGTTATTGTTAATTTTCTTACTTTTCGTTCGCGATTCAAATCAGTTCTGATTCTTGCTCCTCACCTCAGCCTGGTAATTTTGTGGAAATGACAAATCACACACTTCCCGACAAACTTCTCCGTATTGGTTCTGTGGAGATTAGCCTGAGCCAATCGGAAGAACTGTTCCGAGCATATGTTGAAACCGCTAACGACATGGTTTACACCGTGGACTTAGAAGGACGCTTGACCTATGTGAATTCATATGGTCAAAAACTGCTGGGATGTTCGCAAGAAGAAATTATCGGGCGATCGTATTTAGAATTTGTCTCTCCACCGCACCGGGATAGAACAACGCAAGCCTTCGCCAATTTGGTAGAAACAGGCGAACTCCGGGATTTTGAATTTGTGCTAATGACTTCACGCGGCACAGAAATTCATCTTGAAGTGAACGGAAAGCTTCTATTTCGTCACAGTGAATTAATTGGCGGGATGGGAATTGGGCGAGATGTCACAGAACGGAAGCGAATCGAAAAGAAGCTGCAAATTTTTTCTCGCGCTGTAGAATCTGCGTATGACAGTACGGTGATTACTGACTTAGACGGCAAGATTCTCTACGCCAATCCGGCTTGCAGCAGGATTTTTGATTGGCAGACAGAAATGCTGGTAGGGACACATGCTGCTGTGTTTTATCCAGAGCGCAAGCAGACAGAATTACTGATTGCTCAAGCGATCGCAGGGGGTTGGAGTGGAGAAGTCACTTGCTTGCGGCGCAATGGTGATTTATTCCCGGCTTTGGTGTCAGTCAGCCCAGTTTTTGATGAAAACAATCAGCCAACTGCTGTTTCGATCATTACTCGCGATATTACTCAGCAAAAGCAAACTGAGGCAGAACTCGCAGCAAAAAATGATGAGCTGGAGCGCGCTAGCCGGATGAAGTCCGATTTCTTGGCGAATATGTCGCATGAGTTGCGAACTCCGCTGACTTCGATTTTGGGATTCTCGTCGATTCTGCAAAAGCAGATTTTCGGCGTTCTCAACCCAAAACAGCAGATTTACATTCATCAGATTTATCAGAGTGGACAGCATCTGTTAGGTCTGATCAACGATGTGCTGGACTTGTCGAAAGTGGAAGCAGGGCAGTTGCGGCTGGAGCTTGCACCGATCGTTGTAGATGAATTGTGCGAGAAGACTTTATCGTTTGTCACTGAGCAAGCACGATTAAAGGAGTTGACGTTGCATTCATCGATCGAGCCTGGTTTAGAGCCGTTAATGGCGGATGAATTGCGGGTGCGGCAAATGTTGCTGAACTTGCTGTCGAATGCGATCAAGTTTTCAACCGAAGGTGGCGAAATTGGTCTCACGGTGAAAATGTGTGGTGAAATGCTCGATCTCACCGTTTGGGATCACGGCATTGGCATTCCCGAAGACAAGCAGCACCTTCTGTTTCATCCCTTCCAGCAGGTCGATGGTTCATTGTCGCGCAAGCATGAGGGGACAGGACTAGGACTGGCGCTGACGAAGAAATTGGCGGAACTGCATTCAGGTACCGTCGTGATGCATTCGAGAGAGGGTGAAGGCAGTCAGTTCACGATTCTGTTGCCGATGGATTTGCAGCATCCGGCAACGGTGGGAACGATCGCGATCGAGCCAAATCGCAGGTAAATCCACCGGTGAGAGATGTTATGGTGATCAGTGCCATTTCTCGGTTTGGATTTATGCTGTCTGATGTTGTTTTGGCGTTTCAGTTTACCTCTCCCGGACGCGGCATTGAGTTAGGCCCGTTGTCGATCCGGTGGTATGGCGTTTTGATTGCGTCGGCGGTGCTGATTGGGGTGAATTTGTCTCAGTATCTGGCATCCCGACGGCAGGTAAATCCAGATTTGATTAGCGATCTGGCAATTTGGTTGGTGCTGGCTGCGATTCCGAGTGCAAGGCTGTATTACGTGATTTTTCAGTGGCGCGATTATGCTGCCAATCCCGCCTCGATTTTTGCAATTTGGCAGGGTGGGATTGCGATTCACGGGGCGATTTTAGGCGGTGTAATTGCAGCACTGATTTTTGCTCGGTTGAAGCGGGTATCGTTCTGGCAGTTGGCAGATTTGGTCGCACCCTCGCTGATTTTGGGACAGGCGATCGGGCGTTGGGGAAATTTCTTCAATTCAGAAGCATTCGGGAGTCCGACCGATTTATCCTGGAAGTTATTCATTCCGCTCGATCGTCGTCCGCTGGGTTTAGAAAATGTTGCGTATTATCATCCGACATTTTTGTATGAATCGTTGTGGAATTTAGGCGTATTTGCGCTGTTGATGTTCCTACTCTTCAAACGTCCTCGGCTGAAAGTTGGCACACTATTTCTCACCTATTTAGTTGGATACAGTGCAGGTCGCGTTTGGATTGAGGGATTGCGAACCGATAGCTTGATGCTGGGCTTTTTGAGGATGGCTCAGGTGGTGAGTTTAACCGGAATTGCGATCGGAACTCTCGGTTTAGTGTGGCTGTACGTGCTGCGGCGATCGCTGCCTGATGTTGTGCCTGACCCAAACACCCCGGATTCCCAACCTTCTTAGAAAAATATGTTGCATCATGCGCTTCCGCCTGCCGTCTACATTGTGGGTGCAGGGCCGGGAGACCCAGATTTACTCACCGTTAAAGCGCAAAAACTGATCGCGCAGGCAGATACGATCGTCTTTGCCGATTCGCTTGTGCCGCCGGAAATCCTCGAAGGCGCTCGATCGGATGCGGAAGTGATTCCGACCGCAGATAAGACGCTAGAGGAGATTTTGCCGATTTTGATTGAGCGAGTACGATCGCAGAAATCCGTTGTGCGGCTTCACTCAGGCGATCCATGCTTGTATAGCGCCATTCAAGAGCAAATGCAGGCACTGTTTGAAGCTGAGATTCCATTTGAGATTGTTCCTGGAATCAGCGCGTTTCAGTTGGCTTCTGCGCGATTGCGGGTTGAATTTACCGTTCCTGGATTGGTGCAATCGATTATTCTGACGCGCATCAGTGGACGGACTCAAGTGCCGGAATCAGAAGAACTCTCCTCGTTAGCGGCACATCGATCGACCCTCTGCCTTTATCTCAGTGCAAGACATATTGAGTCTGCACAGCAAAAATTAATGCAGCATTACCCCACAGAAACTCCAGTTGCAATCTGTTTTCGGCTCGGTTGGTCAGATGAAAAAATCCGGCTCGTTCCACTGAGCCAAATGGCAGAAGTGACGCAGCAAGAGAACTTAGTGAGAACGACGCTCTATGTGATTAGTCCGGCGCTTAGTGCTGCAACCGTACCTTATGAATTTGCAGGAACCGATCAAGTGACGGGTAAACGATCGCAGCTTTACAACCCAAACCACGATCGTTTATTTCGTCAAGGATAGAAGCTGAATTTCGGCAATCCGAGCGTTTCATCCCAGCCCATCATAATGTTAAGGCATTGGATCGCTTGCCCCGCTTGACCTTTGAGCAGGTTATCGATCGCCGACATCACAATCACTCGACCTGTTCGCGCATCGACTTCGATGCCGATGTAGCAAAGGTTTGTACCACACGCCCATTTTGTCTGCGGATATGTGCCACTCGGCAACAGCTTCACCCAGGGGGACGATCGATAGAACGCGCTATAAATCGTCAGCAAATCATCGCGTACCAATCCCGGATCGCGTAACGTCGCGTAAACTGTGGCTAAAATTCCTCGCACCATCGGAATTAAGTGCGGCGTGAACTGAATCAGCACTTCATGTCCGGCTAAGTCGCTACACACTTGCTCGATTTCTGGTGTGTGTCGGTGTCTCGCTACGCCGTAAGCACCGAGAGAATTATCTGCCTCAGCTAAAAGGAAATTCGTTTTTGCAACCCGACCCCCGCCAGAAGTGCCGGATTTTGCATCAATAATTGCGGTTTCTGGAACAATTAGCCCTTGTTTTAACAACGGAGACAATGCTAATAAACTCGCAGTCGGGTAACACCCTGGACAGCCGACCAGTTGCGCTTGAGCAATTCGATCGCGATACAGTTCGGGCAATCCATACACTGCCGTTTCAGCGATCGCTTGATCGCTACGATCGCCACCGTACCACTGCTTATACACCGCCAAATCTGAGAAGCGATAATCTGCTGAAAGATCCAACACCTTACAGCCCTTCTCGATCAGCACCGGAGCCATTTTTAACGCTAAACCATTCGGCAGCGATAAAAATACCACGTCGCACCGAGCAGCAATCTCATCAAGGTCGATCGCTTCAATTTGCTGATGGACAGCGTGAAACAGATGTGGATACTGAGTTGCGAAATCCTGCCCGACGGTACTATCCCCGCCTAAATACGCCAATTCTAGACGCGGATGTTCGAGCAACAGGCGAACCAGTTGAACTCCTCCATAGCCTGAAGCTCCGACTATTCCCACGGAGACTCGTTCTGAATCACCCATATTGCCTCGACTTTCCCGTGAATGACCTTTATGTTTGCTGCATTGTAATGCCGATCGCGCCATTCTCAAAGCAGATTCTCAAGAAATTGAGTTGTTGCCTCTCAATCTAGAGGTTGACCTGTTTCAGAACTGCTCACTCCGATACTATAGCTATCTAGGCATTCCCCCAAAAAGAACTACAATTGTACGAAACTACGCTTGAACACCCAGTTCTGTAGTCCGAAGAATTACAATCAAAGAACAGTCCGCTTCAAGAATCTTTACGGTGTAGTCGCCTTGAACTTCTCTGTTAATTCGTCTCAATCAACTTATACTCAGCCGTCTACCTTCGATACGATCGAGGATGCGTTAACTGACCTGAAAGCGGGTCGGGCAATCGTGGTGGTCGATGATGAAAATCGGGAAAACGAGGGAGATGTGATCTGCGCGGCGCAGTCTGCCACGGCTGACATGATCAATTTCATGGCAGTATATGCGCGGGGTCTGATCTGTCTTGCTATGACCGGAGAGCGATTAGATGAACTCGATATTCCACTAATGGTGCGGGAGAATACCGATAGTAATCAAACTGCATTTACCGTCAGCATTGATGCGTCTCCACGAGTGGGAGTGACAACGGGGATTTCGGCAGACGATCGGGCGAGAACGATTCAAGTGGTGCTCGATCCGACTACGCGCCCTGCGGATTTGCGTCGTCCGGGTCATATCTTTCCGATTCGAGCCAGAGAAGGGGGAGTGCTTAAACGCGCTGGACATACCGAAGCCGCAGTCGATTTAGCGCGGCTTGCAGGACTGTATCCGGCGGGCGTAATTTGCGAAATTCAGAATCCGGACGGTTCGATGGCGCGGCTACCGGAGTTAATCGAATATTCCAAAGCGCACAATCTCAAGATTATTAGCATTGCGGATCTGATTAGCTATCGATTGCGCCATGAGCGCTTTGTGCATCGTGAAACGATCGCAGATCTGCCCTCACAATTCGGGCACTTCAAAATTTACGGCTACCGGAACTTATTAGACCATACCGAGCATGTGGCGATCGTTAAAGGGGATCCGGCGGAATTTAACGATCAGCCTGTGATGGTGCGGGTACATTCAGAGTGCTTGACCGGGGATTCGCTCGGCTCATTGCGGTGTGATTGTCGGGTGCAGCTTGAAGCGGCGCTGAAGATGATTGAGCATAACGGCTCTGGCGTGGTGGTGTATCTGCGGCAAGAAGGGCGCGGCATTGGGCTGGTCAATAAACTGAAGGCGTATTCGCTGCAAGATATCGGGCTGGATACAGTCGAAGCAAATGAGCGATTAGGCTTTCCGCCGGATTTGCGCGATTACGGAGTCGGCGCTCAGATTCTGAATGATCTGGGCGTGAAGCAGATTCGCTTGATTACTAATAATCCGCGCAAAATCGCAGGCTTAAAAGGCTACGGCATCGAAATGGTCGATCGCGTTCCGTTACTCACCGAAGCGACGACCTACAATTCCAGCTACTTGACGACGAAAGCGGAAAAGCTTGGACACTTGTTTCTGCGGACTTATTTGGTGACGATCGCGCTGCATCTAAGTGATGACTTTAATTCGGTGACAGAACGATATGCGCTGTTAGAAAAACTGCGGCATCTTGCTAAATCTCAAGATCTGATGCTGCAAGAAGAAGCGCGACCTGTGGCGTTAGCGTTGTTCGATCGTGCTTCGTTGATCGTGAATTTGGGGTTTGAGCAGGAAATCATCCATGATGCAGACTGGTACAAGGCTCCACAGCACCCCCTGACGAGCGCAATTGCCCAAATTCTGGATCAGGTTTCAACCAGCTTTGAAATGGAGAAATTAGAGTTTCTAGTTTCACCCGGAACCGATCCGCTGATCGGATTGCAAATCCAACTCGATCGCCAAACGTTTCCGATCGATCATTTGCCCTCAAAGGTCTGTGAATCGCTCTCAACCCAAACGATCTATAGCTTTGAGAAACCGTAAGTTCAGGGTGCATTCACCGCTTCAGCAAGTCTTACAGGCTCGGCTGTGGTTTCGATCAAGTGTGAGTTCTCTTGAAACACAACTAAATCAAACCAGAACGTTGTCCCACAGCCAACTTCGCTCACCAGTCGAACATGACTGCGATGGCGCTCGATAATGTTTTTGACGATCGACAGTCCCAATCCCGTTCCTTCGAGCGTATGAACTCGGTTTTCCACGCGGAAGAAGCGATCGAAAATGGCTTCTTGATCGACTCCATCGATTCCAATTCCGGTATCACCGATTTCAACGCGCACAAATCGCTGGGATTGAGATTCATGCGCTGGTAGCGAGTAAGCGCGGATTGCCACTTTTCCACCCGCTTCGGTGAATTTCAAAGCATTACCCACCAAATTCGCAAAGACTTGAAGCAGCAAATCGTAGTGTCCAAACACAGGCGGTAAGTTTGGCTCGATTTCTTGAATCAGTTCGATGCCTTTATCTTTGGCATTGAGCTGGTAAGTTCTGAGAATTTGTTCGATCGGCTGCACCAGATCGATCGCTTCAAAGTGATAGATCTTGCACGATTCCAAACGCGAGAGATCCAGAACATCGTTGACTAAGCGGGTAAGACGATCGGTTTCTCGATTGGCAGTTTCAAGAAATTCAAGTTTCTGAGTTTCGGTGAGTTCTTCACCGTATTCGTAAAGCGTTTCGATAAACGATTTGATATTAAATAATGGCGTTCTGAGTTCGTGAGAAACGTTGCTGATAAATTGGCTTTTTGCTTCGTTGAGTTCGACTTCGCGAGTAATATCTTGCACTGTGACCGCAATGCCTTTCACGTTCTCACGCACCGGATCAACCACAGCATTTAACAGAACGCGCAAAGTACGATTATTCGGTTCGATCGCCGTAATCCGAAATTCTGCTTCTTCGCGCAGTTCACCCCGCGCCATTTGAAACAGCGGTCTTGTCAGTTCAACTTGAACCGCGACCGGAAAGGCATAAAGCGCGTTTTCGCCTTCGATCGCTTTGTTTTCCCAACCGAAAATCCTGCGCGCTGTCGGATTGGCTAACACGATTTGCATATTGGCATCGAGCAGCACCGCTCCATCTGCGATCGTCGAAATTAGGGTTTCTAATTTGGCTTTTTCTGCGGTCAGTTCTTCGATGTTTTGTTCTTCGTAGCGCTCTAGCCGCTCTGCCATGTCGTTAAAGCTGTCAATGAGTCCGCTCAGTTCAACGCCTGCGCCAACGGGCAGATCCACGCGCTGTTTAAAGTTGCCTTTGGCAATATTGCGAACCCCGATGACTAATTCACGAATCGGCTTGGTAATTTGTAGCGCATTAAACACCGCCCCCAAGATCACCATCACCCAGATTGAGACGAATACCGCGATCGTCACATCTCGCGTCAAGTGCGAAGAAGTGACCACGGTTGGATTCGGATTCGTGCCGATCGCCAAAACGCCGAGATATTTGCCCTCGGACACCAGCGGCACAAATACATCCGTCACCTCACCATCCGGAGTGAGATGCTGGCGTACCAGCGGATGATCCGTGCGTTCTGTAAAATCTTCGGGCAGTTGAATTTTGCGCTGAATCGTTAGCGAGTTCTGCACCTGAGCATCGGAAAAAGGAATCCCAAAAAAGATGTTGCCGTCCGCATCGGCGTAGAGCATATAGCGAATGCTGGCAGTGCTGCTATAAAAGCGATGCGAAAAGCGAGCCAGTTCCGTTCGATTCTCTTCGTTTATCAGGGGCGCAACGTTCGCCGCCATCAGTAAACCCAAATCGCTGCCGAAGCGCGTATCGTTCAACCGCGCATCCATCTGGATTGTATTGACCGCCCAGAAGGTTAAGCCACTCATCACGATCGACACGACCAAAGTAGCCGCCGCCATGAGTTTTGTCTGGAGGCTAAAACCAGACCACCAGCGACGTAGAACATCCGGAATTTGGGCAACGAGGGATGACACGGTGAAGATTATGAATAAAGAACAAACTGCGAAGCATCATAACAACTTGTTTCTGTCTTCGCGTTTTTCTTCATCTTACTTCGTCTTTACGCGGCTACCAATGTCACGGCGGTAGTACATTCCCTCAAACTGAATGCGATCGACCGCTCGATAAGCCGCCTCGATCGACTGATCGAACGTTTCACCGATCGCCGTGACTCCAAACACTCGTCCACCGTCTGTGATTAATTGCGCTTGCTTTAATTGCGTTCCCGCATGAAACACAGCCGCTCCGGTTTCTTCTGCCGCTTGGATGCCGCCCACGGGTAGTCCCTTTGGATGGCTCCCCGGATAGCCACCGGCTGCAATCACGACGCAGGTTGCTGCACCCGATTTCCACTCAATTTCAGGAAAATCTGTGAGTTTCTGCTGGGCGCAAGCGTACAAAAGCTTTTCTAACGGCGTTTCAAGCAGCGGCAAAATCGCTTGCGTTTCTGGATCACCGAATCGACAGTTAAATTCGATCACTTTTGGATCGCCTTCAGGCGTAATCATCAATCCCGCATACAAAACGCCGCGATAATCGATATTGCGATCGCGCAGTACCCGAATTGCAGGTTCGAGAATTTCTTGCTGAATTCGATTCATCAACTCTGGAGTTGCGCTCGGAGCCGGAGCGTAAGCCCCCATGCCGCCTGTGTTCTCTCCGGTATCGCCTTCGCCAATCCGCTTATGGTCTTGAGCAGGCAATAGTGGGCGAATCGTTAAGCCATCGGTGACAGCCAAAATTGAAACTTCTTGACCCATCAGGCATTCTTCGATCACAACTTGGCTTCCGGCTGCACCAAACTGACCGGAGAAACAGGCAGCGATCGCGCCCTCTGCCTGCTCCACAGATTCGGCTACAGTCACCCCTTTTCCGGCAGCAAGTCCATCGGCTTTAATCACGATCGGCGCACCCTGAGCGCGGACATAATTCTTTGCCGACTCTGCATCGGTGAACACCTCAGCCTTTGCGGTTGGAATTCCTGCTTCTTGCATCAACGCTTTTGCCCAAGCCTTACTCGACTCGATTTGTGCTCCCGCTTGAGTCGGCCCAAACACTGTTAAGCCTTGCTGTCTTAGAAAGTCTGTAATTCCAAGCGAGAGCGGCAACTCAGGCCCCACGACCACCATGCCAATATTGTTCACCAGCGCATATCGCGCCATGCCCGCAAAGTCGTCGATCGATAGCGGCAAATTACGGCAATTTTTCAGAGAAGCCGTGCCGCCATTGCCCGGAATACACACCACTTGCTGTACCTGCGGAGACTGCAAGAACTTCCAAGTTAGAGCGTGTTCGCGCCCACCATTGCCAACGACCAAAATTCTCACAGTTTCCTCGCTCAGGCTCTTTTTGAATGAATCTAACGAACAGCGCGATCGATTTAATCACACCCAGTCCAGTACAAATCTTAAGCCTAAGTGTAAAATCTTCGATACACAGAAATGATAATTTTTAGGTTTTAACTTCTAATTCGATGAAGTTGTAGAAGGTTTGCTGTATTGTGCTGAAACTTTTCGATAACCTGAGATTCTGGTAAAGAAAGACCTAAGACATCATCATGACCCTACTGCGCTACTGGAGCGGAATCGCAGGCACGATCGTCTGTAGCTTGAGCATGACACTCAGCATCAATGCGGCTGATCCCCCGGCAAAACCGCAACTTCCAGACCGATTCTACAATCCTTTAGAGCTAAGCACGCCTGACCCCTTGCTGCCCGGTGGCTTAAACCGCCCGCTGCCCGAAGCTGAGAAGCAAGCCCTAAGAACGGCACTTGATCGACTCGACACGGAAGCCGGCGCAAAACTGCGATCGGGCGATTCTTTGGGTGCGTTTGATATTTGGAATCGTGAATTACGGTTAAGGCGAGCGCTGGGATTGCTCGAAGAAGTGCAGGCGTTAGGACGAGTCGGAAATATCGCTTGGGTGCAGAACCAGCCGAATCAGGTGAGGGTTATCACAAATCGACTTTCGGCTATTCAAACCCAGATTCAGCAACCGCAGAACAATCAGGCCGTACCGCCTGATCGCGCACAGATCCTCCCCGGTTTAGGACTTGCATTTCAGCAAGTACGATCGCCCGGACTGGCGCTGAAGGTTTATCAGCAGATGTTAACGGAAGCGAGAGCGCGTCAAGATGCTGCCGCCGAACTCAATTTACTCAACACGATCGGACAGGTACACCTCAGTTGGTTTGATTATCCGGATGCGATCGCAACTTATACAGAACTCTTAAATATTGCAAAGGCGCGTAACGATGCTCAGAACGTGACGGCGAATTTAGCTCAGCTTGCCTATATTTCTGAGCAAGCCAAACAGCCCGCTCAGGCGATCGCCTACCGACAGCAGTTAATTGACATCTATCAGCGTGATCCTCAGCAAGCCAAATTAATTCCCGCACTCAAACTGCGACAGGCGGATAATTATGCGGCAACAAATCAATTAGAGGCAGCAGAAAAGGTTTACCAAGAAACGTTTGAACTTGCAGCACCGCTGTTACAGTTTGCCTGCGCGAGCGATGCGCTCCGAAAATTGGGAGCGCTATATCGATCGAACAATCGCCTTGATGCGGCGCTGCAAGTTTATCAATATCTCGCAGGTGTCCAGCAGCAGGCTTACGATACGTTCGGCGTGATGGATGCCTACGACCAAATTGGACAAATTCAGCTTCAGCGCAATGCACGAACAGAGGCGGCGAATGCCTTTCGTCAAGGGTTAGAAGTGGCTCAACAAATCAACTACAGAGTGGATTACTTTACCGAACAACTCCAGAAGATTCAGGCGGCACGTTAACAAAAAGGGCGGCACGATCGCGCCGCCCCTAAACTCTTGATGAGATTTAACTTATGAGATTTAACCTACGCCATGCTATTTTCGATCGCCCACCGCGCCAACTCGGTGCGGTTGTGCAATCCGGTTTTACCGAGCATATTGCTGACGTGGCTTTCGATCGTGCGTTGACTCACGTTTAATTCTTCGGCAATCTCACGATTCGCCATACCTCGCGCCACAAACTGAACCACCCTTAATTCAGTCGGCGTTAATTCCACATCAAACGGCACCTGAATCTTAGGAGCCGTTTCGCCGCCTTTGGCATCCTTATGCTGAATCAGACGCGAAGCCTGCTTGAGCGAGGATTCCACCTGTGCCACCAGTTCTTCTGGCTCAAACGGCTTCACCATATACACATCCGCGCCGATATTCAGACCTTTTACTCGGTCTTGGCTCTGACCTTTAGCAGAGAGAAACAACACTGGAATCCAGCTTGTTTTGGGGTCTTGGCGGATGTTGCTTACGAGTTGATAGCCGTCCATTTCTGGCATCATCACATCGCAAATAATCATATCTGGGATATCTTGCTCTAGGACTTCCAGCGCTTCCCGCCCGTTTTCTGCGGTGACGACTTCGTATCCCCGGAACTCCAGATAATCTTTAACCAACAGAATTAGGTTAGGGTCATCATCAATCAACAGCAAGCGTCTGTGATTCCCTGAACTGGTTTCCTTCATGCTGTGCTACTCGCTCTGCCTGAATCTAAATCAACATTTACACAAATCGACTTCATGACTGAGCTATCTTACCGATTCTGAGCGTTCAGAGTCGTGTATTTCGGCTCAACAGTACGGATTATTCTGGCTGATCGGACTCGAAGTTGATTCAAGAACTGAAACCATCCAGATTTTTATCTAATCTATATGTCATGCGCCATTATATCCGACTCGTCAAGAAGTTAAACTTTTTTCGGATGCAGCCGGGGCAGGGGCAACGATCGCGATCCAAGCGCATGGACTATTTGCTACAAAATCAATCTAGTAGTGTTTAAACAATCTCGGAAATGAAGTGAGAGTGATTGATTTTGACGATCGTAAAGCACGAACTCTCTCAACATTTATTAATTTTCACCCTCTTAAAGGTTTAGTTTTTTCTTAGTCAGAAGCTACCGGATCTTCGTTCTTTTTAGAAGGGTTTTCTGGTTGCGGAAGCGGATGTCTCAAAAGAACAAACTCTTCAACAATCCGATTGCCAATCAGGTGTTCTTGGATAATCCGTTCAATCACTTCTGGCGTAACGGAGTGGTACCAAACGCCATCGGGATAGACGACTAGAATCGAGCCGCGATCGCAAACCCTTAAGCAGTTTGCTTTGGTGCGAAACACACAGCTTGGACGCTCAGCAGTGGGCTTGTCTAACTCTAGTTCTCGTAAGCGTTTTTTCAAATAGTTCCAAGCTTCGATCCCCGCTTCTTTGCTGCAACATAAGGGCTTTGTTTGATCAGCGCAAATGAAGATATGCCGATCGATGCGATCGAGTCCTAAGGTTTGAATACAAGTTGAAAACGAGTCAGATGCAGTCATAAATACCTATTCAAACAAGAAATACGCAAATCAGCACGATCGCCAAAATTATGTAGAAAGTCAGATGCAGCGATTCCCCCGAAATTACAGGATGAGAGCAAATTCGATTACTCGCGTTCATTGTTCTCATACGCTTAGACCCAATGCTACATCGTAAACTGATCCATCCGCCAAAGCACATTTATCCACATGATCCTTGGCGGTGGGTTGAAACTGAGTTCTACCCGCAACGCCTTGCCCAGATGGAAACTTTATTTTCTACTGCTAATGGCTATGTTGGAATGCGTGGGGGGTGTGAGGAAGGCAATCCGGTGGCGCAAAACGGGACATTCATTAATGGCTTCTATGAGTCGTATGAGATTGAGTATGCGGAAGCGGCATATGGCTATGCGAAAACCGGACAGACGATCGTCAGCGTGACTGACAGTAAGCCGATTAAGCTTTATGTTGATGATGAACTATTTTATTTGCCGACTGCAACAAAGTTGCAGTTTGAACGCGCTCTGAATATGCAGACGGGGACGCTCGATCGAGAAATTCTCTGGGAAACGCCGTCGGGAAAGCAGGTTTTGATCCGATCGCAGCGATTGATATCGCTTGTGCAGCGTCATGTGGCGGCGATTTCCTATGAAGTCACTTTGCTCAATGCAGAAGCGCCGATCGTCATTTCTTCGGAAGTCCGCTACGAGCCAGAAGGCGGTAGCACCAGCAACGATCCAAGATTGGCGAAGAAGTTTAAAGAGCGGGTTCTCCTTCCGCAACAACAGTCCAAGCGCGATCTCCGATTGATTCTCAGTCACCAAACTCGAAATAGTCACATGACAGTTGCCTGTGGTGTCGATCATCAGTTTGAGACAGACTGTGCTTATGAGTACACCAGCGATTGTTCTGAAGATGATGGCAAAGTGGTCTTTAGCATTGATGGAAAGCCCAATGCAACGATTCGATTGATCAAGTTTATTACTTACCATCATTCGGGGCGCTGTTCGAGTCAGGAATTGCACGATCGCGCAGAACGGACGCTCGATCGAACGACGAAACAAGGCTTTGATGCACTCCTGAAAAGCCAATGTGACTATCTCGATGATTTTTGGTATCGCAGTGATATTGAGATTGATGGCGCACCCGATCACCCCGATGAAACACCAGAGCGGCTACAGCAAGTTCTGAGATTTAATCTGTTCCACATTTTGCAAGCTTCGGCGCGATCAGAGGGAGCGGGAATTCCATCAAAAGGATTGACCAGCCAAGCCTATGACGGACATTACTTCTGGGATGCAGAAATCTATGTGATGCCATTTCTAACTTATACAGCACCCTCGATCGCAAAGAATCTATTAATGTTCCGCTATCAAATGTTGGATCAAGCAAGACAGCGGGCAAAGGAAGTAAGTCAAGCAGGGGCATTGTTCCCCTGGAGAACCATCAACGGAGAAGAAGCTTCGGCTTATTATGCAGCAGGAACGGCTCAGTATCACATTGATGCTGACATTATGTATGCCCTAAAAAAGTATGTAAAAGTCACGCAGGACGATGAGTTTCTTTGTCAGGTTGGAGCAGAGATGCTCGTGGAAACAGCGCGAATGTGGTTTAGCTTAGGATTTTTCTCACCGCGATCGAACAACCAATTCTGCATTCATGCAGTGACAGGGCCGGATGAATACAACACTGTGGTTGATAACAACACTTACACCAATTTGATGGCAAGAGAGAACCTTTGGTATGCTGCCAAAGTGGTGCGACAACTGCACAATGAGTATCCCGATCGCTTTGCTGCGCTAGCTGCAAAAATTCAAGTTGAACTTTCAGAAGCGGATGACTGGCAAAGAGCAGCCGACTCAATGTATCTTGCTTTTGACGAGAAGCTAGGCATTCACTTACAGCACGATGGATTTTTAGAGCAAGAGGTTTGGGATTTTGAGAACACACCTGCTGAGAAGTATCCTCTGCTGCTTCACTTCCATCCTTTGGTAATCTATCGACATCAAGTGATCAAGCAAGCTGACATTGTGTTAGCAATGTTTTTATTGGGGCATGAGTTTTCGCGAGAGCAAAAGCGCCAGAACTTTGAGTATTATGATCCGCTAACGACAGGTGATTCTTCGCTATCTGTGTGTATTCAAAGCATTGTTGCAGCAGAAATCGGCAAAATGGATCAAGCGATCGACTATGCCCGCTATGCCACCTTGATGGATTTAGGCGATGTGGCAGGCAATGTAGAAAATGGATGCCACATTGCATCAATGGGCGGAACCTGGATGGTGTTAGTGTATGGATTTGCAGGCTTACGCGATTCTGATGGAGGGTTTTCGTTCCATCCTCGGCTACCAAAGACCTTAAAGCGGATGAAGTTTGCGCTGATTTTACAAGGGCAGCGGTTAGAAGTTGAGATTACGCACGACAAAGCAACTTACTTGCTGCGAGAAGGAACGAAATTAACGATCGAGCATCAGGGCGAAACCATTGTTCTGGGCGCGGAAGAACCTGTATCGATGGCAATTAAACCAATCGACAAGATAGAAACTTGCATTCAGGATCAGTCTAGGTAAATAGAACTACGATCGGCATTCTAAATCCAGGCAACATTGCACTTGTGATCTCATCACCCGGAAACAATGTTGCGGCTAGCACGAGGGTAGCGGATTCTCGGCGGTAAACCTCCATCTGTTGAGCTTGCCAATCAATGATCCAATACTCTCGCACTCCTCGCGCTGAATAAAGGCGAAGTTTGAGTTCGCGATCAATAATTTCATATCGTCGGTCATCCTCCGGAGGTAGCTCTAGATCTGCGATCGTCCACCGCATCCGATCAGTAATGGGTTGATTCATGCTCTACCTCACTGGTTGCAATATCTTGATCTTAACAATGACTCAGAACAAAAAATAACGTTGCGACATGGGTAAAACCGTTGCAGGTTCGCAAGTTAATAGTTCGCCATCTGCCCGAACTTGATACGTCTCTGCATCTACTTCCATGTGAGGGAGTGCATCATTCAGTTTCATATCGCGTTTGGTCAGACTGCGAATTCCAGAAACGGGAACTAATCGACGTTTCAAATGCAGCGAATCTAAACTACCTTTCTTCAACGAAGCCTGAGAAACAAACGTAAGGGAGATGGGCGCGATCGCTTGACCAAAACTGCCAAACATCGGACGCATATGTACAGGTTGCGGAGTCGGAATACTCGCATTCGCATCGCCCATCTGTGACCAAGCGATCATTCCTCCTTTGATTACCATTTCTGGCTTGACTCCAAACATTGCAGGTCGCCACAAGCACAAATCGGCTAACTTACCAACTTCAACCGATCCAACGTGATCCGCAATGCCATGTGTGATTGCAGGATTGATCGTGTACTTGGCAACATAGCGTTTGGCTCGGAAATTATCATTCCGATCGCTATCCTCTGATAATGCTCCCCGTTGTACTTTCATCTTGTGTCCGGTTTGCCAAGTGCGAATGATCACTTCTCCGATGCGCCCCATTGCTTGCGAGTCGGAAGACAACATACTAAATGCACCAATATCATGCAGAATGTCTTCGGCCGCGATCGTTTCTCGGCGAATCCGCGATTCTGCAAAGGCAACATCTTCGGGAATGCTCGGATCAAGATGGTGACACACCATCAACATATCCAAGTGCTCATCTAAAGTGTTCTGGGTGTAAGGGCGAGTGGGATTCGTCGAAGAGGGAAGCACATTCGCTTCACCGCAAACTTTGATAATATCTGGAGCGTGTCCGCCGCCTGCGCCTTCGGTGTGATAGGTGTGAATGACGCGATTTTTGAAGGCTGCGATCGTATCTTCAACAAAACCTGCTTCGTTTAGGGTATCGGTGTGAATGGCAACTTGCACATCATAGTCATCAGCCACACTTAAACAGGTATCGATCGCCGCAGGCGTGGTTCCCCAGTCTTCGTGCAGCTTCAGTCCCATTGCGCCCGCTTTGATCTGTTCTTCGAGTGCATCCGGTTGGCTCGAATTTCCCTTGCCTAAGAATCCTAAGTTCATCGGGAAGGCTTCTGCCGCTTGCAGCATTAGATGAATGTACCAAGGTCCGGGAGTGCAAGTCGTGGCATTCGTTCCCGCAGCAGGTCCTGTTCCGCCACCGATCATCGTTGTAACACCCGATGCGATCGCAACTTCGATCTGTTGCGGACAGATAAAGTGAATGTGAGTATCAATTCCGCCTGCGGTGAGGATCATGCCTTCTCCGGCGATCGCTTCAGTACCAGGACCAATAATGATCGTTACATTGTCTTGAATATAGGGATTTCCAGCTTTACCGATCGCATGAATCTTCCCATCCTTAATTCCCACATCTGCTTTCACAATGCCCCACCAGTCAAGGATCAGCGCATTGGTAATCACCGCATCAACCGCACCCTCTTCATTGGTAATCGGCGATTGTCCCATGCCATCGCGAATCACTTTCCCGCCGCCGAATTTCACTTCATCCCCGTAAGTGGTCAGGTCTTGTTCGACTTCGATGATCAGTTCAGTATCCGCAAGCCGGACGCGATCGCCGACAGTCGGGCCAAAAGTTTCGGCATAGGCGCGGCGATTCATGCGATAGCTCATAAGGCAACCCTCGGAAAATTCTCGGTTGTTTATTATCGGTTGGATTTAGAGCAGATGCAGAAGGCTTTAGGATTTTGACTGATTTTGACGGGCGATCGTGGGTGATTCAAGTTTTGCGACAGAATGATAGAGTAAATCGTCTTTGAAGAGGGCGAATGATGTCGATTTATCTAGGTTTTCAATGGGATATAGAAGTTAGAAATCGCTCTGGTCAACTTGTCGTAGCGGTTGAAGTAAAAACCAAACTGAATGCTGCACCAGATTGGGCTGCGAAATTTAGAAGTAATCTTCTCGCTCATGAAGAAGCTCCAAAGGCTCCATATTTCCTGATGGCTTTTCCCGATCGTCTCTTCCTGTGGGTTGAATCTGATGGTCAATTCGATCGAGAACCAGACTACATCATTGATGCTGTTCCAATTTTTCAACCTTATTTTGAACGAACAGGAATCCAGCCTGAGCAAATCTATAGCGACAGTTTTACGCTGATGGTTGGTGCGTGGTTAAGCGAACTGACGCTTTCAAAAAATCTTGCTGAGACATCCTATCAATCACAATCCTGGCTGATTGATTCTGGTCTCTATTCAGCCATCTCTGGAGGACAACTCCAGTATGAGGAATTGGCGTGAATATTTACGTCGAAACGAACTTTATTCTGGAATTGGCTTTTGAGCAGGAACAGTGTACAAGTTGTGAATCAGTTTTAAGTCTGTGCCAAACTGGTCAGGCAGGGCTGATCATTCCGGCTTATAGTTTGGCTGAACCCCATGAAAAGTTGAGCCGTCAAGCCATTCGTCGCACGAATTTGCAGCAACAACTGAATGCTGAATTAGCTCAACTTTCACGGACAGTCTCTTATGGCGATCGGATTAGGAATATTCAAGATGTCTCTGATCTCATTACTCTAAGCAATCAAGAAGAGCGACAACGATTCAATCAAATTCGATCGCGCTTAATCAGCCTTGCTGAAATTATTCCACTGACTTCCGACATCTTGCTTGAAGCCGCATCCTGTGAGCTAACTTATCAGCTAAGACCTCAAGATGCGATCGTCTATGCTTCTGTGGTGGATCATTTGCAGCAGAATCAACCCCAGCGATCGTGCTTTCTCAATCGCAATGCAAGAGACTTTGATGATCCCAATATTATTGGTGAACTCAATCAATTGAATTGCCGAATGCTTTCCCGATTTGATCACGGATATCAGTTTATTCAGGCACAACTGCGATCGTCATAAAGTTTGCAGAATTTACCGATGGCTTTAGGGTTTTGAAAGGAAGCTCTTAAACTAGAAGCAACTATCTGAAAATCTTGATTGCTAGAGTATAAACAATGCAAACGGGATTAGGAATTGAAGAGCTTTTATCGGAGAAACGATCGCAGATCCTAGAAGTCGCGGCACGGCATGGAGCATTGGACATCCGAGTATTTGGTTCAGTTGCGCGGGGAGAAGCGACAGCAACCAGCGACATCGATTTTCTGGTTAACTACGATTTGGAAAGGATTTCGCCTTGGTTTCCTGGAGGGCTAAAGCTTGATTTAGAAAGGCTTTTGCAGCGCAAGGTTGATGTTGCAACGGTGGATATGTTGAAAGAACGGATTCGAGAGTCTGTTCTTTCAGAGGCAGTGCGGTTATGAGGCGAGATGATGAACGGTTGCGGGATATTTTGGTGCGATCGCAGCGAATGAACGGTACGCGAATCAAGGAAAGCAGGCGTTTGATGAACAAGAACTGATTCAAGTTTGGATTGTTCATCATCTTCAGGTTATTGGAGAGGCAACCAATTCATTATCAGTCGAATTGATGAATCAATACTCCGAAGTGCCGTGGGCGCAAATTATTGCGTTCAGGAACATTGTGGTGCATGAGTATTTCCGGGTGTCGCTGAACTTAGTTTGGGCGATCGTGCAGAACAACTTACCTAGTTTGAAGGATACGGTTGATAGAATGCTTGTGGAGATTGATGATCTCTAAAAGGTTCATCACAGCAATGTGTAACTTGTAGAAGTTGGGTCTCCACGACAGTCATAATTACTGGCTTGTTGAGCTTCTGCTGTTAACGACAGTGATCACAGTGACCACAAGCAAAGTTCTCAGCATCCTGCTCAAAGCCAAACGATCGCAACACAAACCTCCACCGACAGCCTTTAGTGCTGAGATAGTCTTTCATGGATTGGGTCGAATTGTGCGAAGTCTTCAATCGCTTTTGTTTAGACTGAATTTCATAGTGAAAAGGATCAGTCCAAGCCAGTTGATTTGCATTGTGCAGAAGAGAAAGCGCGATCGCTGCTCCCTTAAACTCTCGCGCTACCACATCAATATTGCCTTGCTGGGGTAGCTTCGGAATTAATTGCTGTGCTTTGATAGCTTGATTGCGTTCCTGAGTCTCAAAGAACTGCCAGCGCTGACGATCTTCTGGATCAAGCCAACTACTTTTGAGTAGAACCGCGATCGCAGCTTTTCCATCTCGTCCTGCCCGCCCAATCTCTTGGACATACTCACTCATCAGCAACGGAGCATGATAATGTACAACCCATCGAGTTGCAGCTTTGTTAACTCCTAGACCAAAAGCGCAAGTTGCAACCACAAACCGTAACTGATCGTTCAGCCAAGCCTGTTCAATCTGTCGTCGATCGGTTGATTTTAAGCCTGCATGATAAGCTGCGGTTCGATGTCCTTGTTGAGTTAACCATTCTACGAGTTCTTCAGCATCTCGACGCGATCGTACATACACTAAACCTGAGCCAGTTTGAGCGCGAATCACCTCTAATAACTTCTGTCTGCGCTGTTTCGGCGTTGAAACAGGTTGAACCTTCAAGGTTAGATTCGCTCGATACGGACTCACTCGAAAACATTGCGGTGCTTCAAGTTGTAAAAGGCGTTGGATGGTTGCTTGAGTTGCTGGGTTTGCAGTTGCCGTAAAAGCTGCGATCGCAACGCGGTTTCGATGGTTCGATAAGGTCGATCGAGCAGCGCCTAATCGATAGTAAACAGGTCGAAATGTCTCACCCCACTGAGCTAAACAATGCGCCTCATCAATGATTAGTGAATTAATCTTAAGTTGGGGATTGATCAATCGCTGCCAAACGGGTGGACTTAGCAGTGTTTCGGGGGAAAGATACAGTAAGCGATGAGTTGCAATAGCATTTAGAACTTGTTTGCGTTGCCAGCTTGAAAGTTCACTGTGTAGCAGTGCTGCTGGAATACGTTTTTGCTGTAGCTCTTGGACTTGGTTTTCCATCAGTGCAACCAAGGGAGAAACAACGATCGTTAATCCTTGCTGCATGATGGCAGGAAGCTGAAAGCACAATGATTTACCGCCACCTGTGGGTAAAACAATCAACGCATCCTGCCGAGCTAGAATCGCTTGAACGATCTCAAATTGAGGAAACCGAAACTCTGAATAGCCCCAAATTTGCTTTAAGCGATCGTGTAAGAGTGGCATCATCCTACACACCGCCAAAAAACCAATGATCCACGAAGCTCAGACCAAAATACAACCCCTGCACCCGTGGATCATTCAATTTCTTCATTTGGTAAATTCTCGCGATAGTACCCACTTAACGTAGACAGACCCACGCAAGAAATCGCACCGTCGAACTATTTCACCGTCAACATATTTGCCAACTCTGCATGAATAAACGCAATATCTGGATCGCGCTGAATTGCGTGATAATAATTCTGCTCTAACGTCGATCCGGTTTGCGACGGTTGCATCAGTTGACGAGTTTGAACGAGTAGCTCATCCGCTTGAGCCAGTGTAATCGGCTCCTTCGCGCTCAAAGCCTCATCAATCTGCACAATAAACTGCGAAATCGGTCGCAACCAGGCAAACCATTCATTTTCCAGCACCAACTGAAAAAACTCCGTATTCGATCGAATCCGTCCATACTCCTGCTCATACCTTACCCGCTCTCCATCGAGCAGCGCTTTATGCAGACGCAACAGGGCAAACCGCACCTGTCCCAATCGTTGCAGCGTTGAATCAAACTCAGTCAAAGACATCCGGCAACATCTGGTAAACACCATCCCCATCTTGTCACATCCGAAGCGAGCAGACTGTCCAGTGCCCGATTGATTTCAATAGAGATTCTTCTACCCCAACGATTAATCTTAAAGTTTATTGAAAGTTTTGTCCGAGCAGATAGATCCTCAACGGAGCAAAACCATAATATCGATCAGCCATTCATTGAGATTCAGTATTTATGAACCTTTCATCCAACCTGCTCTCGACTTTACTGGGTTTGGTTGCGGCCAGCGGTCTAACCGTGCTGCCCCAAAAGGCGATCGCCCAAAACACGACACCCTATCCAGCCGAAGCAGTTGAAGTGTTTACGAAAACTTGCGTTGAGCAAGGGGACAGCAAAACCATTTCTTCCGAGGCGATGCGTCAGATTTGTACCTGTAGCATCGAAGAACTTCAGAAAACCTATTCGTTTGAGCAATTCACCCAAATCGGCAACAGCATTGGACAAGGCAAGGCTGCACCAGAAGAATTAAACTCGATCGTTCAAGCCTGCGTCGCTGAGGTAATGAAAAAGTAAAAACGAGATTCAGCACGATATTTAATTTGTGAAGCGGGGCGGGAAAACTAAAAGCGTTAATTAGCCATACCGCCCCAAATGTTTAACGCCACAGAACTCTTAATTGATGATTTTGTTCAGAAGCTGAAGGAAGGCTACCATCGCACGTATGGCGGCTGGAAGTCTGATTATGAAGATATCATCGGCTGGGTTGGGTCGATGGCAATGGAAAATATCGCAAATAGCGATGCGCTTTATCACAATGTTGAACACTCGATCTTGGTGACTCTGGTGGGTCAAGAGATTTTGCGAGGTCGGCATATTCGCGATGGTGGCGTGTCGTGTGAAGACTGGCTCCACTTCATTATTTCGCTAGTTTGCCACGATATTGGCTACGTTCGGGGAGTTTGTCGGCAGGATAGACACAATTTGTATGCAACTGGACGCGATGGTGCAATGGTGGCAGTGCAGCCCGGATCGTCGGATGCGGCGATGACTCCCTATCATGTCGATCGCGCCAAACTCTTCATTGATGAGCGATTCGGTGGACACAAACTGATCAACGCCGAAATCGTTAAGCAGAATATCGAGTTAACGCGCTTTCCGGTTCCCGCTGCCGAAGATCACCAGGACACGATGAACTATCCCGGCTTGATTCGCGCCTCAGACTTGATCGGGCAATTAAGCGATCCCCGCTATCTGAAGAAAATTAGCGCCCTCTACTACGAATTCGAGGAAACAGGGGTCAACAAAGCCTTGGGATACCGTCATCCTGGAGATTTACGCAAGAATTACCCTAAATTCTACTGGCAAGGCGTTTATCCTTACATCAAACACGCGCTGTACTATCTGTCGCTGACGCAACAAGGAAAGCAAATCATTGCGAATCTCTACTCGAATGTGTTTGTGGTTGAGCACGAACCTGCGGATGATTATTGGATGTAACTTCAGGTAGAAAGCCGCGATCGCATTTCCCACCCATTCGCCAAATCAGGCGGCAGAATTAAAAGGTACTCGATCGCGCCTGCTCATGGATCGTTTTTTCTCCCCCATTCAGCAATTTCTCATTACTTGGTTGCTGATTCTAGTATCTGGATGGCTGACGCTCAACGCCCTCACTTATTTTGGTGAGCTGATTAGCGTTCTAGTCACAGCGAGCTTGATTGCTTTTATGCTGAACTATCCGGTTTCACGGCTGAGCCAAGTGCTACCGAGAACGATTTCGGCTGCGATCGTTTACCTATTCGCTGGCGTAATTTTTGGTGTGGTGGCGGTGACGATCGCGCCGCCAATTCTTCAGCAAGCGCAACAACTCGCAGCAAATTTGCCAAATCTGATTGCGTCAGGACAAGATCAAATTTCGGAATTTCAAGCGTGGAGCCAAGCGCGGCATTTAGGCTTTGATTTGTCGTTTCTTGAGCAGCAGTTCTCCGCTCAACTGCAAGGACAGGCGCGATCGCTCGCTTCAACCGGAATTGGCTTGGTGCTGGGCACGTTTAACTGGGTGCTGGATTTTATTTTGATCTTGGTGATCTCGTTTTACTTGGTGCTAGATGGGAAGAAGCTTTGGAACGGGATCACGGGAATTTTTTCGCAGCCGATTCGGGAAAGTCTAACGAACTCCATGCGCGATAGTTTACAGCGATTTGCATCCGGTCAATTGCTGTTAGGGCTGTTTATGGCAGTGATGCTGTCGATCGCGTTTTGGTGGCTGCGAGTGCCGTTCTTCCTGGTGTTTGCCGTGTTTATCGGGGCGATGGAAGTGATTCCGTTTATTGGGGCGAGTTTGGGAATTGCGATCGTTGGGATTTTGGTGGCGTTTATTGATTGGTGGTTAGCGATCGAAGTGGTCGGGGTTGCAATTGGGATTCAGCAGGTAAAAGATAATGCGATCGCGCCTCGGATTTTAGGAGAGTTAACGGGGTTCAGCCCCGTCATCATCCTCATGTCGCTGCTGGTAGGTGCTAGAGTAGCGGGATTATTGGGTGTGATTTTGGCGATTCCTTTAACCAGCGTCGTTAAAACGACCGTCGAAATTCTCCTCAATCCTGACTTGCCGCCGCAGCGGGGATCGATCTTCTCGGAAACGGTGGAAAATAGCATTCTGGAGCCCATGCTCTCGGTTGAGCCTGACGACGAACCGAAAGTCACAATCATCGTCAACGATTCGCGTTAACCCCTATCTTCTCTGACCTATGGACTGGTGGCTGAAACTCAAAAGAAATCCGTTAGCCAAGCTTGGAGCGCTGCTGCTGCTGATGTTCTATTTCTCGGCGATCGCTGCCGAGTTTGTTGCGCCCTATAGCCCGTGTGATACGGTGTCGATTACCAGCGGGGCTTGTAAGCCTCAAACGGATGGTGCATTGTTACCCCCGACGCAGATTTATTGGACGGATCAAAATAATCGCTTCATTGGCCCGCACGTCTATCCGACCACGCAAGGCCCGGTAGATGTGAATACGGGCGATCGCGAATTGCGGGTCGATCGATCGAAGCCTTCACCGCTGAGATTGTTTGTGCAAGGTGAGCCTTACCGCTTTTTTCAAATTCGATTACCGTTACCGACCCAGTTTTCACTCAGCGATCCGAAGTTTGAAGAAATTGAACTGTTTCCAGGGATTCCTGGCAATCTGCATTTGTTCGGCACGACTGGCGAAGGGAAATTTAATTTATTGGGGACAGATGAGCAGGCGCGGGATTTGTTTAGCCGCTTGGTGTATGGCGGTCGAATTAGTCTCAGTATCGGATTGGTGGGGATTGCGCTGTCGTTTCCGATCGGAATGTTAATCGGCGGAATTTCTGGCTACTTTGGCGGCTGGATTGATGGGGTGTTGATGCGAATTGTCGAAGTGTTGATGACGATTCCGAGCATTTATCTTTTGGTGGCACTGGCTGCGGTGTTACCCCCAGGTTTATCAAGCGCTCAACGGTTTTTGCTGATTATCTTCATTACGTCGTTTATTAGCTGGGCAGGATTGGCGCGAGTGATTCGGGGGCAAGTGCTTTCGATTAAAGAGCGTGAGTTTGTGCAGGCATCGCGGGCAATGGGTGGAAAATCGCTCTACATTATTGTTCGGCACGTTCTACCGCAAACCGCAACCTATGTGATCATTTCGGCAACGCTGCAAATTCCGAGTTTTATCATTGCGGAATCGGTTCTGAGTCTGATTGGTCTTGGAATTCAGCAGCCTGATCCGTCCTGGGGAAATATGTTGTCGTTGGCAAGCAACGCCTCAATTTTAGTGCTACAACCGTGGTTGGTGTGGCCGCCTGCTGTTTTGATTGTCCTGACAGTGTTGGCGTTTAACTTGCTTGGAGATGGATTGCGCGACGCGCTCGATCCCCGGAGTTTGCAGCGATAGTTCCAAGGCGCGATCGCGCTTCTAGTGTCGAGGTGCGTACATCATCACCAACACACCCATGAGCGCGATCGCGCCTCCGAGCCAATCGTAATAATCAGGACGAACGCGATCGACGATCCAGCCCCAAGCGATCGACAACACAATAAACACGCCCCCATAAGCTGCATAAGCTCTGCCAAAATTGACAGGCTGCAAGGTTGGCACAATTCCGTAGGTCGCTAAGATGATCACGCCAACTACTGCAAACCAAACGCTTTTTCCTTCACGCAACCAGAGCCAAAATAGATAGCCGCCCCCGATTTCACATAGTCCAGCTAAGACGAAAAACAATAGAGACTGAAGCATCGGTTTAAACATGCAGATTCTTTTCAGTATTGTTCAGTATGGGGTGTTGTAAGTTGAAATGAAGTGTTTGTTCTCAGTGTCTCCATGAATCAACCGAATAAAAAACACAAACAATATACAACTGAGACTCATGAAGCAAAAAAGCTCAGCTCAGAATTCTATGAAGCTGAACTGAGCAGCTTACAAGCCGAACTGGTGAAGATGCAGTATTGGATCAAGCACACTGGATATCGGTTGGTGATTCTGTTTGAAGGGCGAGATGCGGCGGGTAAAGGGGGCACGATCAAACGCATTTCCGATCCGATGAATCCGCGTGGGTGTCGGGTTGTGGCGTTAGGAACGCCGTCCGATCGCGAAAAAACCCAATGGTATTTCCAGCGCTATGTAGAGCATTTACCGTCAGCAGGTGAGATTGTGCTATTTGATCGCAGTTGGTACAACCGCGCTGGGGTCGAGCACATCATGGGTTTTTGTACCGAAGTGCAGTATCAAGAGTTTATGCACTCCTGCCCAGAGTTTGAGCGAATGCTGGTGAGATCGGGGATTATGCTGCTGAAATACTGGTTTTCGGTGAGCGATGAGGAGCAAGAGCGGCGATTTCAATCACGGGCAATTGATCCGATGCGGCGATGGAAATTGAGTCCGATGGATTTGGAGTCTCGCGATCGCTGGGTGGAATTTTCCAAAGCAAAAGATACAATGCTTGCTCACACAAATATTCCTGAAGCGCCCTGGTTCACGGTCGAAGCGGATGATAAAAAACGTGCTCGTCTCAACTGTATCAGTCATATTTTGAGCAAAGTTCCGTATACCGATATGACTCCTGAACCGATCGAGCTAACGCCGCGTCAGGCTGCTCCCGATGATTATGTTCGTCCCCCGATCAATGAACAATTCTTTGTGCCCTCGATTTATTGACGCAGTTACAACAGAATTTTCAGCGCTAAAGAAAATCCTGGAACGACATCTTCACCGCTTAAAGTTGCAGACTCAGGATATTGCGTGATTGAACCATCGACGCGATAGACAAAAGCGGTTTTGTTTTTACAATCAATTAGCCATCCTAAGCGCACCCCATTCTCGATGTACTCCTGCATTTTGGCTTTTAACTCTTCGAGGGAGTCGGATTTCGATCGAATTTCGATGACAAAATCAGGTGCGATCGCGATAAATTTGTCTTCTTGCTGTTTCCAGTTTTGAGGTAATCGGCCCTTCGCGACAAATGCCGCATCTGGAGAGCGAATTGCTGTATTTGCCAATCGAAATCCAGTGCTAGAACTGAAAACGTTGCCTAATTCTTGCCCATGAACGTGAACGTAGAGAAAGCTAATTGCAGACGCTTCTCGATCTCCTGAAATTCCCCCAACCGGTGGCATCGTGACTAAACTCCCATCTGCGTTACGTTCAAATCGCAGTTCAGGATTTTTGGAACTCATTTGCATTAGTTCTTCATCGGTAATCTCAGTAAAGGCAGGATGTACCATCAGCTTGTCCAGAATGCAGCGATACTCTTGACTATAACAGGGAAGTTTTGGATTATCGTCTGATGAAATATGCGATCGCGCTCGGTAGCAATTTGGGAGATTCACGCTCGATTCTAGAATCTGCATTGAGTCAGTTAGAGGATGTGATTGCGCGATCGTCTTGGTATCAAACCAAAGCTGTGACGCTCCCTAACAGTCCGCCACAACCCGATTATCTCAATGGCTGTGCGATTCTTGAAACTGAATTAGAACCCCTAGAACTGCTCGCAAAGCTTCAGCACATTGAAAGCGAATTTGGGCGGATTCGGCAGCAGAAATGGGATGCTCGTACCCTTGACTTAGATATCCTTCTATTTGAAGATGGAATCTTTCAAGCGCAAGTGCTAAATATTCCGCATCCGCGTATGAGCGATCGAGCCTTTGTGCTGGTGCCTCTGGCTGAGATTGCTCCGGCTTGGCAGCATCCAGTGTTGAATCGATCGATCTTGGAACTAGCGCGATCGATTGATGCGTCTGATGTGCGAAAGCTCTGAGTTATCCTTCACCTCGTTAAGTTTATGTCCTTCGGATCAGAACCTCCTCAACTCCTAAAGCAGCGCCTTTTATACAAAGGACGCAAGTTTAACTTTGAAGTCAACAGTTTACGATTGCCGAATAAATCAGAGGGCGATTGGGAATGTATCCGTCATCCGGGCGGTGCATTGGTAATCCCGGTGACAACTGACGGCAAGCTTGTGCTGGTGCGGCAGTATCGATTTGCGGCGAAGGGACGATTGTATGAGTTTCCGGCAGGCACTGTTGAACCGGGAGAAGATCCGCTCGAAACGGTGCAGCGCGAGGTTCAGGAAGAAACAGGCTACACCTCGGAAAATTGGAAGAAGCTTGGACAGTTCTTTTTGGCTCCAGGCTATTCGGATGAGATTATCTATGCGTTTTTGGCGACAGAAGCCACTGTCGTCGAGAATCCGCCTGCTCAAGATGAGGATGAAGACATGGAAACAGTGTTAATGACTCCCCAGGAAGTCGAGAGTGCGATCTACGCTGGAGATATCGCGGATTCTAAGTCGATTTCTAGCTTCTTATTAGCGCGATCGTTGTTACTCGGTTCGTAGGTTATGTCTGATTTAATTTTGTTTTGGCATCGTCGGGATCTTCGAGCTTCAGATAATTTGGGGCTATCCAAGGCAAGAGAACGATCGCCAAAAGTCGTGGGCGTGTTTTGCCTTGATCCGTTGATTCTCGATCGCGATGATGTGGCTCCTGCGCGAGTGAAGTATCTGATCGGCAGTCTGGAATCGTTGCAGGAGAAATATGCGGCGGCGGGGAGTGAGTTACTGATTATTCAGGCTGATCCGAAGGAAGGGATTCCGAAACTGGCACGATCGATCAGTGCTAAGGCGGTGTTTTTGAATCAGGATGTGGAGCCGTATGGACGCGATCGCGATCAAGCGGTGATCGATGCGCTGAATGAAAGCGGCATCGAAGTGCAGCGATTTTGGGATCAACTGCTCCATTCACCGGAAGACATCAAATCAGGCACAGGTTCGCCTTATACGGTTTATTCGCCGTTTTGGAAGAATTGGAGCAGTCGATCGAAAGCGTCTCCCGTTGCAGATTTGGCAGGGGCAGAAGGATTGACCGATGCCGAGCGGGAACAAGCAGCAGGGATCATTCCGCTTCCCTCGGCAAAAGACTTAGGCTATGTCTGGGACAATGCTTTGATGCTTGATCCGGGTGAACAGGCAGCACAGGAACGATTAGAAGAGTTTTGTGCGAGTGCGATTTACGAGTATCAACAACAGCGCAATTTTCCCGCTCAGCCTGGAACTTCGCTTTTAAGTGCGGCGCTCAAGTTCGGCGTGATTGGAGTCCGGACGGTTTGGGCGGCGACCGTGGAAGCGGCAGAGCATCGGGGGGAAACCGATGATATTCGAGTTTGGCGGCAGGAGATTGCTTGGCGCGAGTTTTATCAACACGCGATGTATCATTTCCCTGAATTAGCTGAGGGTGCTTATCGTCCGGTGCTGAAGACGTTTCCCTGGGACAATAACGAAAAGTATTTTCAGGCTTGGTGCGAAGGGCGGACGGGATATCCGATTATCGATGCGGCGATACGGCAGATGAACGAAACCGCTTGGATGCACAATCGCTGTCGGATGATTACGGCAAGCTTTCTGACAAAAGATTTGTTCGTGGACTATCGCTTGGGTGAAAAGTATTTCATGCAGCGCTTGTATGATGGCGATTTGTCTTCTAATAATGGCGGCTGGCAGTGGAGTACGTCGAGCGGCATGGATCCAAAGCCGTTGAGAATCTTTAATCCTGCCAGTCAAGCGAAGAAGTTTGATGCGGAGGCGGAATATATTCGCGAATGGTTGCCAGAGTTGCGGAGCGTTGAGACTGAGGATTTGATTTCGGGCAAGATTTCGCTAGAGGAGCGCGATCGAGCCGGATATCCCAGACCGATCATTGATCACAACGTTCAGCAGCGCAAATTTAAGGAGCGGTTTGCCGCGCAGAAGGCAGCAACCGGAGATGGCGGCGGGGATTAGTTATCGTGATCCAGCGATCGTTTGAGTTGCGATCTCTCTCCGTTGAGCAATTTTTGCCCATCGTCGCACTGTTTCAGCGATCACGAGCACTGTTTTAGTGGATCGTTGAGCTATTTTAGCGATCGCGTGAACTGTTTTAGTGATCCGGAGCGCTGTTTTAGTGCATCGCTGAGCTATTTTAGCGATCGCGTGAACTGAAATAGCGATCGCGAGCACTGTTTCAGTGATCCGATGAACTGTTTTAGTACATCGTTGAGCTATTTTTGCTCATCAAACCCGTGTTTACCGATCAACGTTGCGCTTTTCTTGAGAACGATCGTGCTAAAAACACTGAGCTTTGCTCGATTGCCTTAGCACGATCGCTTCTTCACTGGTTTAAGCTTCAGCACGCTCCTTGGCAAATTGCTTACGCAGACGGTGAATTCCACCCAGCAGACCAGAAACGGCTAACCCTGGAAGTGGCGTAAATCCAAAGGGTACAGGCGTTGCGGCAGCCCCGATTTGGAGAGTGTCAATGACCCCTCCATTATCGCTGCTAGCGATGGAAACTTGGATTTCGTCAAATCCGCTGCTTCCTGTAAATCCATAGAAGTTGTTAGACCCAGAGAAGCCAGTATTAGCATTGAATGTTTCTACCGCTACGCCATTCAGTAAAGCAGTAAAGGTTGCTGTTCCTGCCACAGTTACCATTGCGAACGCTGCACCGCTCCGAGGAGTGCTGAATCGAATAGAAAAAGGATTTTGTGCACCAGAACCAAGACCGCTTGAGAAATTTGTCAAGTTTCGACCAGTGATATTACTACCGCTGCTCCAGGTCGAAGCGAAAAGGTTGGAAAATGTCACTCCTGGGTATTGGTTGGTAATGACAGTTGTATCACCAACAGTAAGATCGTTGAAATCGATCGTTTGAGCCGGATTTGAAATTCCAGATGACGCTCCATTAATCGCTAACGCATGAGCCGGGGCAACATCAACACTCGAGGCTGCGATCGCGATCGTCGCTCAAATCGGAGCGACGATCGTACTCCTCACAATAGAATTCATCGTTTAACACCTAGCTAGGGGAATAAAACTATTTTGTCGCTCGCCCAACTTGCGACATCCATAGTTCTACTCACCTTTTCCCTGCATCTTTTGAGAAAATACGGGACATATACCCAAGCCAATTTCCGTCCTATGCCCTTTTCTCAAATCACTGTTCAAGACCTCGCCCAATGCCTCGATAATCCCAATATTCAATTCGTCGATGTGCGCGAACCCTGGGAAGTAGAAACCGCCTCGCTCCAGCCGTTTCAAAACCTGCCGCTCAGCCAATTCTCCGAATGGTCAGAGCAAATTCACAGCAAGCTCGATCCAGAAACGGAAACCTTAGTGCTTTGTCATCACGGAGTACGATCGGCGCAGATGTGCCACTGGCTAACTCAGCAAGGATTTACCAATGTAAAAAACATTTCCGGTGGAATCGACGCCTATTCCGCGGCGGTCGATCGCTCAATTCCCCGGTATTAGTACGATTCCGTCGGTTTTGCTACGATGCGTGACCCAAATCTAAAGTAAAAATAAGGGAAATGCTATCTTAGTCTCAATCCGATAAAACGCGATCGTTCTTGAAAATGTCCTTAAATCCTCCGCTTAATAACCGTCAACAACGAGTTCTCTGGGCAACCGTGAGGCATTACATTGCCACGGCAGAACCTGTGGGATCAGGCGCATTGGTCAAAGAGTACAATCTCAGCGTCAGTTCTGCCACAATCCGCAATGCGATGGGACACCTGGAAAAAGTCGGACTCCTGTTTCAGCCCCACACTTCAGCAGGTCGAGTGCCCTCAGATTCGGGCTATCGGATCTATGTCGATCAGTTGATTCAACCCTCGCCAGGAATCGCTGTTCAACTAGAGCAAATCCTGAGCGATCGCCTCAACTGGGACAAATGGAGTTTTGAAGCCGTCCTCAAAGGAGCCGCGCAAATTCTTTCAACTCTGAGCGGCTATATTGCAATCGTCACCCTGCCAATGACGAACACAACGCAAATCCGGCATCTTCAACTGATCCAGGTTGATTCGGCTCACGTCATGCTGATTCTGGTAACGGATACTTACGAAACCCAATCGGTATTAATGGAGATACCGCCCTCAGATCTTGATGCCGAAAGCGTCGATCGAGAGTTGAAAATTCTTTCAAACTTCTTATCCGAACAGTTGCGCGGTCGATCGCTCTCAGAAATCCAGCGGTTAGACTGGGGCGAACTGGGGCGGGAGTTCGATCGCTATAGTTCGCTCTTGACTTCTGTGCTTGCGGATCTATTACACCGCCTAGCACAATCGGCTTTACCGTCGCAGTTGATGATTAGCGGCGTTTCGGAAGTGCTAAGACACCCAGAATTTTCAGAACTGAATCAAGTGCAAATGATTCTGCAACTGCTTGAAGAAGAACAAGATCAGCTTGTACCACTCATTTTTGATCAGCCCGATTCAGACGGTCGGCGCGTTTCGATTCGGATTGGTTCAGAAAATCCACTAGAGCCGATTCGGGCTTGCTCATTAATCTCATCGACCTACAATCGCGGAACGGTTCCCGTCGGAAGCATTGGCGTTTTAGGCCCGACTCGAATGCTGTACGAAGATACGATCGCCCTTGTTGAAGCCACTGCCGATTATCTCTCGGAGATGCTGAGCTAGTTCCGAAAATATCCCAATCGTCGCCAGTATTGTTGCACTCGTGCTTCCCATTGCTGCCAATACTCGTCGATCGCGCTTGGCTCAAACCAAAAGATCTCCGCAGGCGTTTCCGGAATCGCAACGACCAGCAAGGCATGACAGAGGTTGAGGCTATACTCGCGATATAGCTGGTTCACTGCTCCACAATATGCTACTAACTGAAGTGGATAATCATACAAGCGATCGACCGTTTTCTTGGGTCGATCGCTTGTTTTCCATTCACAAATGCAGGGCACGCCTTCATAACTGGCAACGCAATCGACCACTCCGGCATATCCCAATTGATCGTGAATCACCACCCCTTCAATCAATCGCACTTGCTCGATCTCTTTCAGCACAGGTTCAACACTCTCCCAATACGGGCGAATGGTCTCTGGACAATCGACCTCTTGCCCTTGCAGGAATTTCTGAATGTAGCGATGCGTTCCGGTGCCGCGCCGACTCGCGGTTTTGGTAATTTCTGTTGCCTGCTCGACTCCAACTCGCTGCTGCCAGTTAAATAAGCGCTCTCGGTCTTCACGCGGCTTTGTCGCATTCAGAATCGTGGTCACACTGGGAATACGATCGCCATTCGCATCGACATAAAACTGTTTGCCCGCTTCTCGGACAGATTTGGACGCATAGCGCGGCAGTTCAGACACCATTGATTCCTCAAAAATTGCTCTCGATCGTACCTAAAAAATCAGGCGTTGAATCCCTCAAATTTCTAGCTTCCTCAACCACTTTGAAAACTGTCCTAAGTTCAGAAACTTCTGCGGAAACCTAACGGTCATTGTTGAATATAAAGCGTAGAGAACTGAGCCAAAATGCTGCACTTCAAACAAAGTTAAAGATAGTTCTTTAGCCGGATGCAGGAACTTTTTAGCTCATTCAAACATCTACGTAACTAACAAGAAAAAACTCTCTCTCGCTTGGGAACAGCTACCTATGTATAGCACTGTAAAATCTGGTTTAGCTTTGACTTTGGCACTCGGTACGATCGCAGGTGCAGCAGCTCCAATGATTATGGTAGCACCTGCTTCGGCTCAAGCAGCCTTCTCTGATGTTGCTTCGGATAACTGGGCTTCTCCATTTATTCAAGAATTGGCTTCTCGTAACATTATTGCTGGATTTCCTGATGGCACATTTCGCCCGAATGATCCGGTGACTCGCGCTCAATTCGCTGCAATTCTTCTCAAAGCATTTCCGAATGCGCCACGAGTAAATACACCGATCAATTTCTCTGATGTTCCCAGCAATTATTGGGGACTTCAAGCGATTCGGAACGCCTATGCAACAGGATTTCTTGCAGGATTTCCAGGCGGAACATTTCGACCGAATGACAATATCCCTCGTGCTCAAGCTTTGGTGTCTCTGTCAAACGGTCTGAGATACGCTAGCACTCAACCTGCTGACTCTGTGCTTCAGGTTTACACCGATGCGTCCAACATTCCTGGCTATGCTCGCAACAGCATTGCCGCCGCCACCGAACGCCGCATTGTCGTCAACTACCCGGATGTCCGCTTCCTCAACCCGAACCAAGTCGCAACCCGTGCGGATGTCGCTGCCTTCGTTTATCAGGCATTAGTCAGTTCTGGACAGGTCGCCGCAATTCAATCGCCTTACATTGTCGGTCAAGCGCCAACGCAGCCTCAAGCGATCAATATTCCTGCTGGAACTGCAATCCCGGTTCGCTACGATCGCGCCGACAAGATCCTGCTTGCGAAAAACGAACCGCAACCCACCCCGGTTACGCTCACCGTGGCTCAAAACATTGTGACCTCTGACGGAACAGTTTTGATTCCATCGGGTAGCCAAATTGCTGGTCAGCTCACGGTTTCTCAAGGTGCAGCCCAGTTCACCGCCTCGGAACTCATCCTGGCAAATGGCCAGCGAGTCGCGATCGCGGCAACTTCTGACCCGATTACAACGACAGAAACGGTGCGTCGTGGTGCAAGTACAGGCACAATTCTTAAGGATGCGGTGCTGGGTAGCGCTGCTGCTGCAGGGATTTCTGCCGTCACGGGCGATCGTAATATTCGCGCCGAAGAAGTCTTGATTGGAACTGGAGTCGGTGCTTTGGCAGGGCTGATCTTTGGGGGCGATCGCGTTGATTTAATTTCCATCCGTCCTAACTCGGATCTAAATCTCCGCCTCACCAGCGCCTTGACCTTACCGCGCTCCTAACCCTTACCTGTGAGGGTTTCCTCAACTTCGTTCTTCAGCAACTTCACAACAAAACTTGTTCCTCGCTGCGGGGGGTGGTCGTCTTGAGCGATCCAGCCCTCGCTTTTTAATGGGCTAAACACCTGAATCGACCCGTGCATTTGTTCAATCAGTCGGCGAGCGATCGCCAGCCCCAACCCTGTCCCTGGAATATCACCATCCGCCTGCACTCCCCGATAATGCCGCTCAAATAACCGCTCTAAATCCTGCGGCGGAATTCCATATCCCGTATCGCTAACCCAAACATTCACATAATCGTCCCTATGATTTGCCCGGATATGCACCTCTCCGCCTAACGGTGTATATTTCAAAGCGTTATCGATTAGATTACTTAATACCTCACGCAGCGCCCCAGGATTGGCAGAAACAAGGGGGAGGGGGTTTGGAACTTCGGTTCTAAGTGCCAGCCCTTTTTCTTGCGCGATCGCGCCTGCCGTTTCAACTAGGAGCAGCAAAATCTCATTCACCGAACAGGGCATCAACTCCAGACTAGAAGTGGTCAGCACCCCTGCGGGCAGCAAAGGAATCGGACGGCTCACCAGCGAGGCATCCTCCGCCAACACATCCACGGAATCGAGGTCGATCGCCTCGTCAAACTGCTGTAAAAGCTCCTGTAAACGATCGCTTTCCCGCAAAATACTGCCTGCAATCTCACGATTTGCATCTGTCGCCTGCATCCGCTTGACTAACAGCTTTCCAAACGTGCGGAGTGCCGTCAGTGGACTCTTTAACTGGTGCAGCAAATTATCCAACACATCATGCTGCTGAGATTGCCTTGATCGATGTTGCCGTTGAGCCTGATCGAGCCACTGCGCCCGCTGATCCATTACGCAAGCCAGCGATAATGTATTGGCAATGCGCTCTACCTGCGATCGCTCCCAGGTTGTCCAAGGACGATCCTCACGCTCGGTCACGAGCAACCCGAACACTAATTCTTCATGAATCAGCGGCAAAACTAATTGTTTTGGCTGAGTTAGTCCGCTCGATGTCGTCACCTCTGGATACGACTCAACGGCTGCCGGGAGCGCCAGCCGTTGAGTCGTATCCAGCGTCCCAGCCGCTTCTGGGTAAGCTGCGATCGGCATCAAACGCGCTTGAGAACTCTCAACTAATTCTTCCGTCAGATAGATCACGCTGAGCGATGCCCCCAGTGCCTGAGTCAATAACGCAATTTGCGATCGACACAACTCAATGAATTCGCTACTTGTGGGCATTAGCATCTCTTCTTCGGCAGATTTTAGGAAAATAAGGATTGACGATAAGTAATTTTTCTTATTAATTTAGTAGATAGCTCTGATCCCCAACCTTTTGCATCCGTTTGTCTTAACTTTTGTGAGTGTAACCCCACTCCTTTTGATGACCTAGCAGGAATTCGGAAAAAGAAAATTAAGACTTTGTATAGATGCGTTAAGAGAAGTTGAAGTCTAGGGCGGGAGCTGATATAGTTGCGACGGGTTTTGTAACGATCATTACAAGTTTCGGCAGTTTGGAACCTAAGGAGGTAAAGGGTTTGGCAAGGAGACGTAAACGCAAGAGTCGGCGGCGGCAGGAAGGAAGACGGATTTTAGAAAGCGTTCCTCAATTTAGCATTGAGTGTGGCGAAGATAAACCCGTTACTGCTGCTCGCAAATTCATTCACTCTGAAGGCATCGTGCCGCCCGCGCTGTTGCTGGTCAAGAGAAATGAGCATACCACGGATCGATACTTCTGGGCAGAGAAGGGATTATTTGGCGCACAATATGTGGAAGAAAATCATTTCTTATTCCCCAGCTTGCGAACCTCTGAAGATGAAGTGGATGCTGTCGTTGTTCCGTCCCGGAGCCGATAGACGTTTTTGCCATTGGCAGAACCTTTAAATGGTTCGGCTTATCGGTCTTTGCTTGCTCTGAATGCGAAGTGCAACTGTAGCTAAATTTTGTTACAGGTTCAGTTGAGCAAGTTAATATAAAGCATTCATCTGATAAAAGCTCCCTTCAACGCAACGAAGGGAGCTTTTACATTTGATCGGTCTGACGGTGCTAGATCCGAAGCAGAGCTATTCTGATTTCAGTTCTAAAAATCGCTGCAACTCCGCTAACTCATCCCGGTGTGCCTTTACAGTAATCACGCTCCGCGATGCGGCATCTAGACTCGGCTCTACTCTAAGCGATACCTGCTCAACTCGCCCTGCCCCTTTCCAGTAAAAGACTCCTGCCAAGGGCGACAGGAGCAATAATCCAAACCAAAAATTTGACCAGTCGGGCAGCACCATCGAGAGGACGAGCACAAAGCACAGTACACCGATCGAGGCAAGCAAGGACAGAAAGACTGCTAGGAACACGCTAGGGCGAACTACGCCTTCAAATGTAACCTGATTATTCGCTGCGTCGATCGCCGCCACTCGATAAGAGCGCTGCCCGAAGTAGGAGCGCAACTGAGACAGCAGAGAATCTTCGGATTGGTCAGACAGCAAGCGCACCTCCTGAGTTCGATCTTTGACTGAGGCGCGAATGAAGAAAAACAGCCCAATCATTAATAGAACGGTGAGAAGAAGCGTTGAGGCAATTACAGGCTGAGTCATGGCGCAACTAAAGAGCAATCCCAATTACACCATCAGTTTAGACAACAACGGGACATCGATAGAACTCCGCTGCTTATTTCTCAGCCCCACTAACCTGAGGAACTCCTGAATTCTCGTGCGCGGTTTCGCGTTTAACGGCATATTCGCGCCAGAGTCGAGCAAGATCCTGTGCCTGCGGCATGGCTTCAGATTTAATCTGATACATGCGACGGGGACGACCCCGACCTTCGACTTTTTTCCAGTAGCCTGTGACCATTTCTTCATCCTCAAGAAACTTCAAGGCACTGTAGAGAACTGTGTCTGATAGTCGATACAGCGGATATTCTGTTTCAAGCAGTTGAATTAATTCAGTTCCGTAAGAATCTCCCCGCAAGAGGACGGCGAGAACGTAACAGACCGCCAGTTCTTTATTGAGATAGAAAGGTGGCGGATCTTTGAAAAATTGGTAAATATCCTCAAATTTCATCTGTCTGATTCCAGGTATGCGACAAATCACTTGCTTGAGAAAGCGACACGAAGATCGAAAACTCAGCTTTGCTTCCTAGATTAACAATCACATATCGGAGGTTGCCGTCCCTCTAAAGGGTTAATCCTTCAGCGTGAAATATTAAACTGGCTCGAATTGCAACTTGGCACAAACACACTGAACAACTCCACAACTCAAATGACAACTAACATTTGAATTGATATTTAAGTTGTCAGCCTGAATGAGCTTCACAATTCGATCGTAGACTGAGCGAATCGGCATCGCTTTGAGTTAAACAATTTTAAGAAATCGGTGCTTAAGATCATAGGGCAATATTCAGTCTTCATCTTGACTGCACTGTGTAAATAGCACCCAGCAGCCTATGCGCTTTTCTTAAAACAGCCATTTCATTAAGTTGCTTAGCTTCTGCAAATTGTACCTCTCGATTCTAAACTTGAAATTCTAATTTGTGGGTTAGGAAGTAAATTTACAATCGCTGTATCATACGGAATTCAAGAATTTGGCGATATTTGAAGAAATATTTAGATTATTCGCAATCTTGGCAGATTTACGATCGACAGGCGCCCAAATTGATAACGCAATCTAATCTCTGCTTAGCTTGACCTCTTATCGGTTCGATCAACTTTTGCCAATCTACGAACTTGCTGAATTTCAACGAAAAATTTTAGTCTACTTGTGACTGTCAAAACCCAAAATTTTAGCTTATCGGATTTAAATTGGCAGAAGTTTTTTAGAGAAATCGCTAGAATTCTCGTTAATCTTAGCGTGCGAAGCGATTAAGAGGATTATTTTTAGACCGTTGACTAAAAATACCCAAGCTGGAGTAGCAAGTAGACGAATGCCTCCAAGAAAAGTTCCCAAAGGCTGCGGGTCGATCGTTGCGTGAGCGATCGCGAATCTTGGAGAATCAAACTAAAATCGTCGTCCCAGTAATCGCTGCTTCACACCTTCAGCAATCTTTTGACCGAGATACTCAGGAATTAAACTTTCATTCGGGCCTAATAAGTACAAAATTAGCCGCGTTCGTCCACGCCAAACGAGCAAATTCGCATTCACGACCAGCAAATCTTCCTGCCAGATTGCGTACATCACTTTGTAAAACAATCCAGGCTGATTATCTGCTTCAATTAGCAGCGCGGGCAGGTGGAAGACTGGATCGACATAGAACTCAGTCTCAACCTGTTCTAGTCCTGCATCCAGGTTAAACTCAACAGCCAGCATTTCTTCGACTTCAAACCGTCCCGCCAAGGCTTCTCGAATCGCCCGACAGACATTTTCAGCCGTCTTGTCGGTCAGGGCTTTGCCGCTGCGCGACACAATCAGCTTAATGAACACCAGCATTGGTGGGTAGATTTGCCCATACAGGCTGAGACTGTGAATTGTCAAGCCATAAGCTGCCAAAACCCCGAAAATATCGCTGAGCAAAAAGGACTGGTTGCGGTAGGCAAAATGCAGCGCACTTTTTGTTCCCTCGGTTTTTAGCTCGATCACGGCTTGTTTTGACTTATACAGTTGATAAGCCAATCGGAGATTTTGCAGTTGAATTTCGCTGCTGACGAACTGCTCATAAAACTGGGGGAACGCCCGATTAAAGCGCTTTAACAGTTCTAACGTAGAGGATTTTAGACCCAAAGCCATAGTGGAGGAGACCGCTGCTCAACGACACGCAGATAAATAAGTCGAAACTAAAAAATATCGATAAGGAGACTGACAATTGCTAACATTTCCCCAAAATCAGGAGAATGCAACTCAAATCCGAGAGATATACTAGCTATTACTGCTTCACTGTGATGACCTTGGCATGGGTTTTTGGAAAAGCTTATTTAGTAGCACGGATGCTTCGATCGAGAAACCAGCCTCGACGGAGAGTTATGTTGTCCCCGGATCAACAGAAGGAACAACGACAGGCGATCGCGCCAACTCGCGGGTCTTTTTCTCAACAGAGCGAGAGATTGATCTTTACGAGCTAGAGGAGCTGTGCGATGCGGTGGGCTGGTCGCGTCGCCCCTTGAGAAAGGTGAAGAAAGCGATTCAGCATAGCTTTCTAGTGGCAACAATGTGGGAGCAGCGAGGTGCGTCGCGGCGACTGGTCGGATTCGCACGGGCGACTTCTGACCATGCGTTTAACGCAACGATCTGGGATGTCGTAGTGCATCCGGATTTCCAGGGCAAGGGGCTAGGGAAAGCGTTGATGAAGTTCATGATTAAGAAGCTTCGGAGCGAGGATATCAGTAATATCACTTTGTTCGCTGATCCGCATGTAGTCAATTTCTATCGAAATTTGGGATTCATGCAAGATCCAGAGGGAATCAAAGGAATGTTTTGGTACCCGGATTAAAGTGCAATCCGGGCATCTGCATTTTCAGAGTTCCCCAGACTGTGAAGCAGGGATACGATCGCGTAGATGAAATTCTTGAATTACCGTAGGCTTCGCGCTTGATGAATCCACAAGCCGATGTAATCTGTCGTAGGACAGAGATCGCGCCGTTGCATCGTGGAAACGTAAAGCCGCAGCAGTTGGCGGTGGAGTTGACCGATCGAAGTTTGCCCCAGCTGTAGAGGTGAGGCAATGCCTGCGTGAAGGAGCAGTCCAGCGTACTCACAGCCCACACTAGGGATACGGGCGAGGTCGGCAAGGGCAACCCATTTGTTCAGTTGGCGAATTGGCACTTGTAGTTCAGTTGCTAAAAGGTTTCTCTGATCTTGCGTTTTACCCAGTTTAAACAAGTCTAGCGTTGTGTGAATGTGACGATCGTTCAGTCGAGTTGCATCATCGGCAGCAAGACCCGGAAGTAGGTCGATCTCCCAGCTTGCCGAGGGAATGCCTGCTGATTTTTTCGATGGCTTTGCGGAAGAATGCGTCACGGTGTCCTCGAACAAAATTAGAACATTTAGTTTAACAACTCGAACTCTTCAAAGCAAAGTTGTAGCGAGTTTACTTTAGCTTGTGATAGAACTAGAGATAGATCAGATGAGCTAACCTCTATCATTTGATAGGGTATCGAAGCCTTCAGAAAACGAATAAAACTTTCATTTACAGTTGTACTTTCTAACAGTTTCACGATCGAGATGGTTCGTTAACAACAAATTCCTTAGCATTGCCACTTAACGATGAACACCGAACTGACATCAGACCTTAAACCGATTCGCTGCCTCGACGATGCGATCGAACGCTGTCAACGCCTTGGGATGCGTCTCAGCCGCCAGCGTCGATTTATTCTTGAATTGCTTTGGCAAGATCAGGAACATTTATCGGCGCGAGAGATCTACGATCGCCTGAATCGCCAGGGCAAAGAGATTGGGCATACCTCGGTCTATCAGAATCTAGAAGCGCTGTCTGAGCAGGGGATCATCGAGTGTATTGAGCGATCGGATGGGCGACTGTATGGCAATGTTAGCGATGCTCATAGCCATGTGAATTGTCTGGACACGCAGCAGATTTTAGATGTTCACATCGAGCTTCCTGAAGAAATCATTCGACAGGTAGAAGCAAAGACGGGTGTGCGGATCACAGAATATCACATTGATTTCTATGGCTATCGAGCGCAGTAGAAATCAACGAGTTAGAGCTATTTTTTACAGCGATCGTCCTTTCTTTAGAACTGAAAGCCAGAAATTCATCAGCGAGTCTGTGAATTTCATTTTGTCAATTTAGCCATTACGCTGCTTGCAAATTGTAAAGAATTGTAAGTGGCGTTTTTGTCGTAACTCCCGGAAACGCTAGTTTTTCGTGCGGAACTTGTAAAAGCAATCCGCATCAAGGGTTCCATTGGCAAAATCGCCTGTAGAATATCCGAGACTCTGACCCGCCGCCTGATAAAGGTTCGCAGCGACAATGGCTAGAAAAACCACTCCTCAATGGCTTCAAGGGCTTCAAGCCTTCCAGAAGCCGAAGTCCACAAAATTGCATCCGCCTACTTCGACCGATCGTCCGCCTGAGAATTCTACCGCTCTCCTTGAGAGCCATCCGCCCACGCAGCCAAAACGCCGCAAATCGCCCCCCAATCAGCGTAAGGTCGCCAAGATTGGTCAGCGGGCGACGAGAACTGCGTCTTCAGCCACACGGGCGATCGCGCGACGAACGGCGGCGATCGCGAGTGCTTGGAAATGGCAGTTGATTTGGCTGGGAATTTTAGGTGTTTTTGGCGGAACTGGAGCGATCGCGTTCTGGTGGCTGTCGAAGGTTCCCCCTGCGGTGGACTGTAAGCAAGTGACGGCACAATCGCTTGAGTCAGAGCAATTGTCTTGCGCTCAGCAAGCAGCGCAATCCGGTAAAGCCGATCAAATTCTGGCATCAATTAATCTGGTCAAGGATTGGACAACCGAGCATCCCCTGTATGCCCAATCGCGATCGCTGCTGCAAGATTGGTCGAATGCACTGCTGATTCTAGCGCGGGATCGAGTTGGACAGCGAGATATTAAGGGGGCAGTGTCCTTAGCCAATCAAATTCCGAAGACGAGTCCGATTTACAAAGAGGCTCAGGCGGCGATCGAGCGCTGGACAGAGGAATATCGGCGCGGAGAAGCGATCTACGTCAAGATTGTCGATGCGCTGAAGAAGCAAGATTGGAACAAAGCCTCAGAAGAAATGGCGCAATTGGCGCTAGTGAACGATCCCGGTTGGCAAGACCGTTTAGGTGAGATTCGCGAACAGTCAAACAATGAGCGTAAAGCCTGGAAAGCGCTTACCGATGCGCGGAATTTTGCTAAATCGAATTCACCGAGTCAGCTAGGACAAGCGATCGCGCTGACAAATCCGATCGATCGTAAAACTTTTGTCTGGACGTTGCAGGCAAATCAAGAGGTCGTGCGCTGGCGTAATACAATCTTTCAACTGGCGATCGTGCAATTCGATCAGCAGAACATTCCTGAAGCGAGTCGGTTGATTAACTCGATTCCCGAAAGCATCAAGCTAACGAGCGCCAACCAGGATTTGGTGCAGTTGGTGCGGGCGCGAGAAATTGAGACGATCAATCAATACAACACTCCTGGGCTAGAGCGGATCGCCCCCCTGATGATGGCGACTCATCTCGTGAAGCAAATTGATCCCCAAAGTCCATTTGCTTCACGAGCAAAAGTGTTGATCCCGCGCTTGGAGCAACAGACCCAGGATTTGATGCAGTTGAATGTAGCAAGCACGATCGCGAATCTTCAGCAGATCCCACTGTTAGAAGCCGCGATCGCTCAAGCGGCATCAATCCAGGCAAAGCGTCCGGGACGACTGCACGCGCAAACCTTGATCGCACAGTGGCGGAAAGAGCTACAGTCGATGCAAGACCGCCCCGTACTCGCTCGCGCTCAACAGGTCGCGAAATCGGGCAAGATTGGCAATTTGCGATCGGCGGTTGCAATGGCCACGCTGGTCAAACCTAAGCGTTCGCTGCGAATCGAGGCGCAAACCTATATCGCGGATTGGACAAATCAGATCGAAATTATCGAAGATCGTCCGATTATTAACAACGCCAAAGCGATCGCACAAACTGGACAACTCGGACAGGCAATCACGGTGGCAGGAGGTATTCGACCGGGACGCGCGCTATACAACGAGGCGCAAGGCTTGATCGGAGAGTGGGTATATCAGATTCAGCTTGCGGAAGATCGATCGCTACTGGCTCAGGCAACGAGTTTGGCAAATCAGGGCTACCTGACGCGGGCGATCGATGCAGCATCGGGAATTACGCCCGGACGACCTTTATATGGGGAAGCAAGGAGTGCGATCGGGCAATGGGCAGCAGAGCGGGCAGAGATATGGCGGCAGCGAGATATGGCTCCGAGTTATAGCGCTCCGGTTGAGCCGTCTCCTGCTCCGGATTCTACCGAGTCAGAGCCAACGCCGCCTGCTTCTCCGGAGCCAACGCCCTAAGCAATTTCCGTAGCTTGTGCAACGGGTCGCTAAACTGTTTAATCAAAACAAACTTGCTAACGAATGGATGAATAGTTTAGCTGGGGTGGCGCGATTGATGATTGTGGAGCGAGATCCGGTGTTTCGATCGGGCTTGCTCAATTGTTTGAGCCGGTTTCCAGAGTTTCGCATCGTTGCGGAAGCAGAATCGATCGCGATCGCGACTCGCAATTTGGCAGAATTGGGGCGCGATCGCTTAGATGGCATTTTGATCGGAATCGACAGCGAATTTGCTCAACAGGTAAAAGCGCAGTATCCGACCGTGCCAATTTTGCTGATCGAGCCATTGCCTGAGCCAGAATTAGCCGCGGCATTTCAGGCGGGGATCGAAGGCTACTGTCCTAAAGGGAGTTCGATTGCTGAGTTTGTCACGGCAATTCGGCAGATTACAGCGCGGCAGAACTATTGGCGATCGGAGGTGTTGCAGCAGTTAACGCTCCAGGGGACGCGATCGCAATCAATTAGTGTTGCTAAGGTGATTCGGCAAAATTGGCGATCGTCAGGACTCGCTCAAATCGATGCGGCATTGAATGACATTGATGCACAATTGCGATCGGTAACTCTTTCAACCTTGGATCGGATTTTTCTGACCGGACGACGACGAGAACTGAAAGCAGCGCGATGGTTGGTGCAAAAAGCCTTACCGCCTGAACAGATCCAACCCAAAAGAGGCGCGATCGTTCCACTTGAATCTGCGACTCCAGATCCTCAAACCTCAGAAATTGTTCCAGAAGCGCCGCAACCGAAAGTATGGCGAGGAGAACTGCTCGATCGCATCGCTGCAAAACTTCAATCTAATCTCGATAATCTAACGAATATTCCTTTAGAAATTGACATCTTGAGATTAGAAAAAAAACGGGAATTGTTCTTTACGATTTTGCGACAGTTAGAAGAATTACTCGATGAATTGAGATTTTCTCAGATTCAATCAGATCAACTTGCAGCGAAGCAATCTGAGATTTTATGTGATTTGTGGCAAACGATCGTCATCCAATTTTTCGGACGCTATTCGATGGTGCGGGTGAAAAAGCGCGATCTTGAAATCGTAACCGCGCTGCTTGCACAAAGAGACATGGTGCGATCGCAGATTCTAGATCAAATCCCGCTGACACAGGCAATTTTTGAACATTTGCTGTTTGAATCACCGCTGATTGTTGATCAAACGCTCTACGAAGTGGGCACCCTTGAAGCCCGCGATCGCGCGATCGATTTGCTGGAAAACCTAATGATTCAGCTTGCAAATGCCGTAATTCAACCCCTACTGAATCAATTTTCTAACCTAGAATCAATCAAGCAAAACTTCTATGATCGTCGTCGATTATCCACTCGTGAAATTGAGCGATTCCGCAATGATTTATCCTGGCGATTTCGAGTCGAGCGATTTTTTAATGAGCCAAAAGCGATGTTTGAAAGCCGTTATCGCCTCTTTATCTTCAGCGAATATGGCATCGATCGCATTACCATCTATTCCCCCAGAACTGAAGAACTCGAAACGCTTTCCGGAGTACAATTAGCAGTCACGCTGGCGCTAGAAACTCGCGATGCAATTTCTCCACGATTAAGAAGTACGATCGCATTTCTTGGCAGTGGAATTGTCTATCTGTTGACTGAAGTGATCGGACGGGGGATCGGGCTGATTGGACGGGGAATTCTCAAAGGAATTGGAAAATCAGTTCGCGGATAGCACGAACTCGCCAAGAACGGCAAAATAGTATCAGGAGAAACGTTGATCGATCTTGAATTTCGCGCTTGAATCTGCAACATTTTCAAGGAGAGCGATTAGACTAAATTTGCAATCTCTATTTTTGAAATCATTAAAACTCTGGTTTGGCGGGAGCGCGATCTATGCTTGAAATTATTGGTGCATTCTGTCTGATTCTGTTAGGCGGTGTAATTGGCTCAATCCGCGTCATTGAGCAAGGTGATCAAGCGATCGTGCAGCGACTTGGAAGATATGAACGTACCCTCAATCCAGGGCCGAATGTGGTCATTCCGTTTCTAGATACGGTATTAGTGGAAACGGTGCGGGAGCAACTTTTAGACATCGATCCCCAGCGGGCATTTACCAAAGACAATGTGCCGATTGAAGTCGACGCGATCGTATCGTGGCAGATTCTCGATTTGCAGAAGGCTTATTATGCGGTCGAAGATCTGCAAGAGTCGCTGAAGCAGATTGTGATCTCAACTTTGCGGAACGAGATTGGGCTGCTGACACTAGAACAACTCTTTTCTTCTTCAGCCGCGATTAATAAAGCACTATTGCGCGAGTTAGATCAGTCCACTGCAAACTGGGGCGTGAAGGTAATTCGCGTTGAGGTGCAAGAGTTTCAGATTTCGCAAGCACTGCGGGAGTCGTTAGAGAAAGAGCGGGCAGCAAAGGCAGAAAAGGCAGCCGAACTGACTCGTACTCAAGGAACGGTCGAATCGATTCAGCAGCTCGCTCAGGCGCTCCAGGGACAAATGAATGCAGAAGATGTACTCCGCTATCTGGTAGCAAAGGATTATGTCTCAGCAAGTATGGAAATCGGTAAGAGCGATAACTCTAAAATTGTGTTTATGGATCCACGCGCGTTGAGTGAAGCGGTGACGGAGCTAATGGGACAAGTTGAAGAACCTCGCAATCGTGGCAATCTCGACGGTGAGGCTTAGGAATTTCGCCAAATCGCATCAGCAACGTGACAAGCATCGCGCATTTCTGCAACATCGTGAACGCGAACAACATCGGCTCCATTGGCGATCGCGCTGACACAGGCGGCAGCGGTTCCCCAAACTCGCTGTTTCGGATCAGGCTGATCGAGAATCTGCCCGATAAAGCTTTTGCGCGAGGCTCCGACTAAAATCGGACAATTCAAAGATTTAAAGTCTTGTAATCGCCGCAGAATTTCCAAATTTTGATCATATTTTTTCGCAAATCCAATTCCTGGATCAATCATGATCTGGTTAATTCCCTGTGCGATCGCGCTTTGGATGCGTTCCTGTAAGAAATCACAAATCTCTTGAATGAGATTGTCATACTCGGTTAACGACTGCATGGTTTTCGGTGTTCCTCGCATGTGCATCAAAATGATTGGAACTCCTAATTTGCCAACGACTGTAAGCATTTCTGCATCGAAGACTGCACCGGAAATATCGTTGATCATATCTGCTCCCACTGCGATCGCGGCTTTTGCCACCTGCGATCGCGTGGTATCGACTGAAATTGGAGTCTCAAATCGCTGACGAATTGCCTCGATAATGGGCAGTACGCGATCGAGTTCTTCTTGCAATGAGACTTCGTCAGCGTTTGGACGAGTAGATTGTCCACCAATATCGAGAATGTCTACACCGTCTTTAACCATTTGTTCAGCTTGAGTGATCGCGCTCTGGAGCGAATTAAACTGTCCGCCGTCGCTAAAGCTATCGGGTGTCACGTTCAAAACACCCATAATGTAGGTTTTCTGTCCCCAACTCAACGTAGTGCGCGATAGTTCCCAAGCTTGCATGGTGAATTAAAGATTCTACTTCTTGAATCATCGCATCAAAAACTGCGTCCCTATCTTTGGATAGAGCCGAAATCCCCCACTGAGAAAGACGCGAAGAGTACAGCGATCGTCAAATGATAGTCCCAGTACCATTATGGAGTTACGCTTTATGTTGAATCTCGTTGCTGCTGCCTTTCAACAACCGCCCTCTGGCAACCTCTGGAACTGGCAAGGAACCCCCTTTATTGTTGGAGCTTGCCTGTTAGTGTTACTCATCGGATCGCGCACCATTAAATATCCGCACACAGGCGCAAGAATGCCGCTACCTTTTTCTAAATCTCTGTTCAACAGCATCAGCGTTGGCGGATTCTTAGCTTGCATGAGCTTTGGGCATATTCTCGGCTTCTTGCTCACGCTCGGATTTGCGAATACCGCACTGAAATAGAGTGGAGCGGGAATAGAGTGGATCGGGGCGATCGCGCCCCCAATTACCGCTTCAGCAGCGAGACGATCGCGTTCACTAACTCATCCACATCCACAGGCTTCGCCAAGTGCCGCTGAAATCCCGCTTTCAGAATTTGCCGCTGATTCGTTTCTCCGGCATAAGCCGTGAGTGCGATCGCAGGAATTTCGCTCTTTTGCCGAACCTGCTGTATCAGTTCATAGCCATCGAGGTCGGGCATTGCGATATCGCTGACCAAGATATCCGGGGCAAATTCAGACAGGATTTCAAGGGCTGATGACGCAGATTGAACTCCCCGAACGATCGCGCCTGCTGTTTCCAATAAGAACACCAGAAAATCAAGGTTATCCGCTTCGTCGTCTACGGCAAGAATTTTGAGTCCAGCCAGATCTCCCTGTGATTCTACCGGCTCTAAGGCTGAGCTAGGTTGCTCTAAAGTGTGGGCGATCGGCAACCTCACGGTAAAGATCGCGCCTTGATCTTCGCCTAAGCTCTCAGCAGAGATGGTTCCCCCATGTAGCTCAACCAAGTGACGAGCGATCGCGAGTCCCAATCCTAAGCCGCCAAACTGTCGCGTCGTGGAAGAATCCGCCTGCCAAAATCGCTCGAAAATGTGCGGCAAAACCTCCGCTTGAATTCCTTTTCCAGTGTCGCGCACTTGAATTTCCGCCTCGCTGCCAATCTGGGAGAGGATTACCTCAACTCGCCCCCCGCTCGGTGTGAATTTCACTGCATTCGAGAGTAAGTTCCAAATCACCTGCTGCAATCGATTTGCGTCGCCTCTTACCCTGCCAACCGTTGCATCAAGATTGAACACGAGGTCGATCGCTTTTGACTCTGCGGCTAACTGAACCGTCTCTGCTGCTGCTGCGATCGTCTCTGCAAGATTGACCCAGTCATTGTTTGACATAATTTTGCCCTGGAGAACGCGAGAGACATCCAGGAGATCCTCGATCAGTTGAGTTTGCAGATGGGCGTTGCGCTCGATCGTGTCTAAGGCTTGCGGCACTTTCGCAGGTGGGCATTTCCCTGCTTTTAGCATCCTCACCCAGCCTAAAATTGGATTCAGCGGCGTTCTCAACTCATGCGACAGCACCGCGAGAAATTCATCCTTGATGCGATTGGCTTGCTCGGCTTGTTCGCGTAGAAGTTTCTCGCGATCGAGTAACTTCTGCCGTTCCGCTTCACGCTGTTTCGCTTCCGTAATATCAATGACTGTCCCGATCAATCGAATCGCACGTCCAGACGGATCAAAGAGTGCTTTTCCAGTCGCTGAAATCCAGCGCTGAATGCCATCTGAGAATCGAATGACGCGATACTCAAGCTTGAGATCTCCCGCGCTATGCGGTGCGATCGCGGCTTCGACTGATTGATTACTCCGATCGCGATCGTCGGGATGCAGCAAAGTTTCAAAGCGTTCATAGCTGACTTCTGCATCGTTCGGCAATCCAAACATTGCCTTACAGCCGTTATCCCAAGTGAGTTGTTGGGTGGCAAGATTAAAATCCCAAGTGCCCAAATTTGCACATTCGATCGCCAGTCGTAAACGTTCTTCGGCTTCTCGCAGTGCCGCTTCGATCTGTTTGCGCTCGGTAATATCGGAGAGTGCGCCTGGGAAAGAGATGGGAGTGCCGTCTGCACCGTATTCCACTCGTCCCCGCGCTGCGACCCAACGTTCGGCCCCACTTGCTGATCGCACTCGGTATTCTGCAAAATAATCCTCACCCGTTGCGATCGCGGTTTGAATCGCTGCGCTTACGGGTTCACGATCGTCCGGGTGCATTCCATCCAGGAAAAACTTGATCGGCAGTCCTCGCGCAGCGGCTTCCGGGTCAACTCCAAATAAATTGGCAAGTGCTGCATTTGTGAAAGTGAGATCTTCTTGAATTCGCCAGCGCCACGTGTAAATCGATCCTGCCGCTAATGCGGAAGACAAAAGCACGTCAGCTTCTCTTAGATTGGCTTCGGTTTGTTTGAGTTGGCTCAGATCGATCGCAAAGCAAATCCCACTAGGTAAGCCAATACTAAACGCGCCGCCACCGAGCAAAATTGGGATGCGCCGCCCGTCTTTGTGAAGATATTCCTTCTCGAAAGGGGTGCAATATCCTTGAGTGACGCTTTCTGTAAAGGCGCGACTGTCCCGCTCTGCCCACTCTGGAGGCGTTAAGTTTCTCCAACTGAGTTGCCCGGATTCCAGTTCTGAGCGCGTATATCCCACTAGATTGAGGAAGGCATCATTCGCATCGCTGAGGCGCTCTTCTTCCCAAATCGCGATCGGAATCATATTGCACTCAAAGATGCTGCGAAATCGCGTCTCACTGTCACGTAGGGCTTGTTCGGTTTGCTTGCGATCGGTGATATCGGTGACAAAGATCGAAGCTCCGTGGCGGAGGGATAAACCCGATTCAGATACCAGCGATTTCGGGATGGATAAAAAAACTCAAACTCGATCGTGCGCTGTTCTTGGATGGCTCGGTGATACTCAATCTCGATCGAGCTTCCAAGCAAATCCGGGAACACGTCCCAAAGCCGATTCCTGATGAGTTGCGCTTCGGATCGCTGCAACAACTCGGTTGCTGCTGAATTGACATAGGTATAGCGCCAATCGTGATCGAAAACGGCAAACGCATCGGTAATACTTTGTAAAACCGCTTCGGTTTGCGCTTTTGCGGCTTCGGCTTCTTGGCGTAAAAGCCGTTCCCGCTCGTTGGCTTCTTGCTGAGCTTTTTCGCTGAGTTTTTCCTGAGTGATATCGCGTACTTCGATCACTGTGCCGATCGTTTGCCCTGCTTCTCGAATTGGGCTAGCGGTGTAGGCGACCGGATAAAAGTGTCCGTCTCGATGCACGAACACTTCTTCGCCTTGCTCTTGATTGTTTTGGGGAAACACCTGATCGATCGGGCATTCGCAGAGCGGATAAGGACGACCATCTGGGCGGGTGTGGTGAATCACATCGTGTAGCGCCCGTCCTTGAAGTTCTGAGAGCGCATACCCCGTTAACTTCTCAGCCGCCGGATTCATATAAACACACTGTTGACGCTCATCCATGACAAACAGCGCCAGAGTTGCATTATTACAGACCGTTTCTAAATACTGCTTATAGTATTGGGTGTCCGTTTTGGGTTGCGGTAGTCGCTGGTGTTCGCTGAGGGATCGAAAAGGTTGCGAAGTCATGAAGAGCCGGAATAAATAAATGTCAGGCAAAGGCGAGATTATATCCATCATACGGTAGGCGGTTAGGGGTTTTAGTCCACCGATCGTAGGAGTTCACCTGCTCTGTGGTTTTAGAGACTGCTTATAAATTAAGTAATCCGGGCGGAGGTGTGATTTCGATGCGATGTCGATCGAGGTCAACAATCGGGACGATCGCTTCGACAAAGGGAATCAAAATTTGCCGATTTTTTCCGTCTTCTATTGTCTTAGTGACTTGCAGTAAGTCATGTCCTGCTGGAATTACATCGCTCACTGTTCCAATCAATTCTTGAGTCGCTTGCTCATAAACGGATAAGCCGATCAGATCCGCAACGTGAAATTCACCCTCTTCGAGTTCGAGTCGATCGGTGTCTGGAACGAGCAGTTTGCACTCTCGCAGCGCTTCAGCCGCGTTGCGATCGTGAATTCCTTTCAGTTGAATCACGTAGAGTCCTTTGCCATCCAGGTAACGCCCGGAGACAAGTTCGATCGGCTCGGGTTCGGTCTGGTTAGGACGCAAAAGCCAGCGCTGTCCGGGTTCCTCGAAGCGCTCCGGAAAGTCCGTATTGGGATAAACGCGCAATTCGCCTTTGAGTCCTTGAGCCGCGACAATTTTACCGATTTCTAAGTAACCCATGCGTTCTATGATCCATAAACTTGCTGTGCGACTTGTGCAAGTCGTTCCATTGCCGTTTGTAATTCGGTATCTGTTCCGGTAAGGCTAATTCTGAGACATTGCTGCTTGTGCTGCCACTCTTCTCGTAAACCTGGGAAGAACGTACTGCCGGGAACGACGATCACGCCGACTTTTTTGAGTTCTTGGTAAAATTCCCAATCGGTTATGGGCAATTCATCCAGCCAAAGCCATGCAAAGATTGCTCCCTCACCTCGATGCAGAAACCACGGCAGCGATCGCGGCAGGGTGCGATCGAGCGTTGCTTCGACGATGGCAATTTTGCGTTGATAAAACGGACGAATCACATTCACGGAAATGTCTGCGAGTTGACCGGATTGAATGGCGCGGGCTGCGATTGCTTGTCCATAGCGCGGCGAGTGAATGCAGAGATTGGTTTGGAAACATTCGAGCGCTTGAATAATGGCGGGTTCTCCGATCGCGATGCCAATACGCTCTCCGGGAAGTCCTGCTTTCGATAAGCTCATGCAGTGAACCACATTGCCGCCGAACAAGGGTGCCATTTCTGTAAAGTTCAGTGCCGGAAAGGGTGGTGCGTAGGCAGAATCAATCAGAACTGGGACATCATGAATTGCTGCAAGCGAAGTGATCTTATTCACTTCGTCGTTGCTTAAAACGTTTCCAGTTGGATTGCAGGGGCGTGAGAAGATTACACATCCAGTCTGTTCATCAATTTGTAGCTGATTGAAGTTCGGACGATACTTAAATCGATGATTTTCCTGATCAATTTCTAATTCCGGTTTGTACGCGATTAGCGCTTCTGGAGTGAGCGTAACGCCGCCATACCCGGTGTAATCAGGACTCAACGGCAGTACGATTTTTCGGAGTTCTCCGCTTGCGGTATATCCGCCAAACGCATTCGCTGCGTAAAAATAGAGGCTTTGACTTCCGGGCGTAATCAGGACGTTACGATCGCTTAAATTCAACCCATAGCGCTGATTAAAGTCTTGAACGATCGCATCGATTAAAGGCTGATATCCCTGGCTTGCTCCATAGCGGCAGACGACCTCGCCATATTCAGGACTAGCCAGTAATTCTGCGGTACAGTCGCGCCAAAGCTGCTCAACTTCCGGCAAAATCACCGGATTTCCTGCGCTGAGATTGATAAAGCTCTGTCCGGCTCCTGCACGCAGTGTCTCAATAATGTCTTTCATAATCGCCCGTACACCAGACAGGCGAGACATTTCGGTTCCAAGTTGACTCAGCGCAGGATTCATCACAAACCGTAAAATTTAGAGCAATCTTGATGCTACCGATCAATGGGCGCGATCGTGCATTAATTTTTGCTGCAATTCGTTCAATAGATTTTGAAAAGTCTGAGCAAGACTCTCAGGGGCTTGAGAGCTTGCAACTGTGATGTGTCTGTCTTGCATCTAGGGGGAACTGCAAGACCAAAAAAGCGACCCTACTGGGTAGACTGCCAAACTACGTAAGAGCATACTTACGCATTTTCCTCAACGCATCCGTAGATCTGCACAAGTTTAGTGATTTTTGACTCAGTGTTCTGCGAAATTACACAGTTCCGGTTTGCAGATCAGTCGGTAGATCTAAAGTGTCGCCGATACGATCGCCGGTATGATACGCCGCTAACAGCACTTCGCTAGTTTTTCCCCAACCGATCGAACCCTCTGCGGAAAGACCGATCGCGCCTAAGTCGCGGCGATTTCGATAGGCTTCACCAAAGGACTTCTCTAGCGAATTTGCTAGCGACTGCCCATCTGTAACCCGAATCACAATCCGAGCGGCTAAACATTCATCGATAATGTCTTCTCCAATCCCAGTACAGCTAATCGCGGCATCTGCGTTTGCGTAATTTCCCGCAGGCATCGCAGAATCACTCACCCGTCCGATCCGCTCAAAGCCTTTACCTCCGGTTGATGTCCCAACGGCAATCCGCCCTTGATGATCCAGCGCGACAACCCCGATCGTGCCTCGTCCCGCTGATTCGGAAATCAGTTCTTTTTCCGCGACCACGCCCGCCATTGCTCGATTAAAGTTGCCCTCGCGCTCTTGAATCCATTCCTGTAAGCGCAGTTCGGTCATCGGATCGTAAAGCGGCAGTTGCAGTTCTCGCAAGAGTTCCGCAGAGCCAATATCAGACAGCACGCGATCGTCTGAAGTTTGCAGAAATAAAGCAAGCTCGATCGGGTTTTTGACTCGCGACGTGTTAATCACGCCGCTGAATCGCTGCCGCGCTCCATCCATCAACGCCGCACTCATGCGGATTTGTCCATCGGATTGCAGCACTGATCCGGTTCCTGCATTAAACCGCGGATCGTCTTCGAGCAGTTGGCATCCGGTGACAACTGCTTCGGTTGCCGTTGCCCCTGCCAGGAGGAGTGCGTAGACTTCTTCCACAACCTTGTAGAGCGATCGCCGAACCGCTTCTGCGCCGCCTTTTCCCTTGAGCGAACTCCCGGCTCCCCCGTGAATGATCAGTTTGGGCTGAACGCGATCGACAGACATGAAAGAGACCTCGCACAAGACAGATAGCACAAAAGCTTATCATGTCTCAATCACATCGCAATCACAGGGATTCAGGTTTAGTTTGCGACTTGCGTTTGCGACAGCGATCGGAGCAATATTTCACGTCGTCCCAACAGTCCGCCCATTTCTTGCGCCAGGTGAACGGTAAGCCACAAACAGGACACACTTTGGTCGGTAAATCAGATTTGGCACGATGGCGCGGCATAACAGATTCGAGACGTAAGATAGTTTATTTTAGAAGTCTATGTCAGAGATGCCTGCTCAAGTCCGAATTGTTCTCGTCGAGCCTGCGGGAGCGCTGAATGTCGGGTCGATCGCTCGGGTGATGAAAAATATGGGATTGAGCCAGTTAGTGCTGGTGAATCCCCAGTGCGATCTGCAATCCGATGATGCGCGAAAAATGGCAATGCGGGCGATCGACGTTTTAGAAGCGACACAGATTGTGAATTCGATTCCAGAAGCCTTAGTCGGCTGTCATCGCGCGATCGCCACCGCCGTTCGATCGCGCATTAATGCACCGCTAGAGCATCCCCGCGAGGCACTACCTTGGTTATTAGAACCTGGGCTGAATACGGCTTTGTTATTTGGCTCAGAAGATCGGGGACTGAGTAACGACGAATTAAAATACGCGCAGCGATTTGTTTATATCCCGACGAGCGATCAGTACCGATCGCTCAATCTCGCTCAAGCCGTCGCAATCTGCTGTTACGAACTGTTCCAAGCACCGCTACCCCCCCAACCCCAAACGATTCCCTGTTCGCTCGATGCGCTCGATCGCGCTTATCAACATCTCGAATCCGTGCTGCTTGAGATTGGATATCTGCAACCGCACACAGCAGCCAGCCGGATGGAAAAATTTCGCTATGTGTTTGATCGCGCCAATTTATCAGAAGCTGAGCTTGCTCTGCTGCGGGGCGTTCTGCGACAGGTCGAATGGGCAAGCCGCGATCGGAAGGCTAAAGATTGATCGATCCGGACGGATCACTTTTCCGAAGTCAATGTAAAATCCCTAAAACATAGAGTAAATCAAGCGTCCTCAACTTCAAACCGATCGTTTGCCCGAATCTCGGTAAAATGTCGCTGAAATCTAACCTTGTTTGACCAACGGAGAAAAGCGTAAATGTGGGATGAAACTGACGAGCCAGCCGCATCAAATCCTAACCGCAGCGAACGATCAGCCTCTCGTTCACGTCGCCGCCCCCCAGAGGCATTACGCCCTTCGCAACCTCCGACTTCGCTGTCCTCGCGTCGGGGTGGAGATCGTCGTCGGGAGCGAACCCGGCAGGAAACGAAGCCGTTGCGTAAAACCGCCCCAGAACGCCCGATCGCTCAATCCCGCGAATTTTCAACAACGGTGCGATCGTTTCGCACCCCCCCAGAGCGCCCACCCGCTAGAGCCGAGCGCCGTCGGCTGGAAGTAGTGCCGCCTCCAGAACCGCGTCGCCCACAGCCGCCCCGAAAACCGATCGTCCAAGTTCCCAAAAGCAGATCGGCATTAGCCGTTCTTTATGGCGCTCGACTGTTAATCCTGGGTATAGGAATCGGCGTGATTGTAGGCACAAGCTTATCCATCCTTGACCCAGCCAACCGATTCAGCGCCTCATCTCAACCTGAAAAACCCGAACAAGTTGCACCCTCGCCTCCTCCGCCTGTTGTTCAACTCGAACTCGGTCAGGAAATCACCGCGCTCAAACCCCAACTTCAAAGCGCGATCGCACCCCAAACTCAACTTGCTCCAGGGATCATGCTGGTTGATGCGGATACCCGCGCTCAAATTGACATTAACGGCTCTACGCCGATCGCGGCCGCGAGTACGATCAAATTCCCGCTTCTCGTTGCGTTTTTCCAAGCGGTAGACGAAGGTAAAGTCCGGCTTGATGAACCGCTGACGATGCGAAAAGAACTGGTCGCCACAGAATCCGGTGATCTGCAAGATTTACCCGCTGGCTCTCAGATCCCCGCGATCGAGGTTGCCGCCAAAATGATCGAGATCAGCGACAATACCGCCACCAATATGATCCTTGATCGTTTAGGCGGTAAGGATGCGGTGAATCAGCGCTTTCAAACATGGGGTCTGACCCATACCAAAATTCAAAATCTGCTCCCTGATTTGCAGGGAACCAACCTGACTACGCCGCATGATATGGTGGCGCTGCTGGATGCCCTGCATCGCGGGAAAATGGTATCGCCTCGATCGCAAGATCGAATGCTCAACATTATGCGGAAAGTGAGAAATAATTCCTTAATTCCGCAAGGCTTGGGACAAGATGCAATGATCGCCCATAAAACTGGAGACATCGGCACCGTGCTGGGGGATGTCGGCATGATCGATTTACCGAATGGCAAGCGCTACTTTATGGCAGCCCTGGTTAAGCGTCCGCACAATGACGATCGAGCGGGTGATTTGATTCGGCAGATGTCAAAGCTGACGTATCAATACTTCAATCAATTGAATATCGCACCACCAAGTCCAACCGCATCACCGAGCCCAGCCCCTGGATCTCAAGGGGCAGAGCCTTCACGATCGACGATCGCGCAACCCTAACAAAAATATGGGCAAAAATATGGGTCAGGAGTTTTCCTGACCCACAACATCTTTAAGACGATTCAAACAGCTAATTTATCCTGCACAGACAGGCTTACCAGTAGCATTCAGGCGGATTTTACCTTCTGTTCCGTTAATCATAAATGGAACTTTCTGGTCTTCAACCACGCGCACAAACGCGGGTTTATCTTGCAAACAGGCACCCACTGCTGCACCCCAAGCTGTTAAATCTTTCGACAGCTTATCGGTGATCGGCGTATCGCTGGTCACGGATGCCTCTTGCGCCACCGTCACTTGAATGGGCAGCGTGAATCTGGCAGGAGCATTCCCGATCGAGGGCAAACTTGTTTCTTTGATTCCTGTGATGGATTCACCTTCAAGCACCATCGTTTTTGCAGTCACCTGAGTATTGGGGGCAGTAGACTGTTCAGCCGGAGTGGTTGGGGCTGGTGCAGTTGTGGGAGCCGACGGCGTTGTCGGTGTGGTTGAGTCGCTCGGCGCTGCCGGAGTCGGGTTTGAGGGAGTGGTTGCGTCGGGCGGAGCCGTCGGTGTTCCCGGAGTGGTGTTCAAAGGAGCGGCGGGACTGAGGCCAGGGTTTGGAGTGATCGTGTCCGGAGCCGTCTGTGTGGGTGAATCGGATGAAGGCGCGATCGGAGCCGTTCCGGGTGGAGTGGAGTCTGTTGGCGTGGGTTTTGCCGGATCAGAAGTCGTCGAACTATCAGGAGTGGTTGGACTCGAAGCCGGGGCAAGCGAAGGCGTTTGAGTTAAACCGGATGGACTTGCTTCTGGAGCGCTAGGGGTTGAATTGATTGGATAACTCAGAGGAGTGGTTTCGGGTTTGGAGATCGGAGAAAGTCCCGGAGTTGCGGGGGTACTCATCGTGGGTTCAGTCGGCGCGGTTTTTGCGGGCTTTTTGTCCGACTGAGCGATCGTAGGAACGGTGTATCCTGCAAGCACTGCGGCTACGCCAATAGCGGCAATCTGTTTCAGTTTGCTCACGTTCATCTCCAAATTTGCTAAAGGTCAATGGGTTTCGCACGTTGAGAACGCACCGTGATAATTTGTCGAACGTCTGTGTATTTGGAAAGTAATAGGTCAGCGCTCGACAGCCAAACCGTACCGAAGCGATCGCGCTCGGCTCAACTAAGCAAGAGACAGATTATTAAGTGGCACAAGTCAGAGTAGATTGCTGGAAAAATTAGCGTTTAAACAGCAAAAATCCGCTTTGCTTTAAAGTAAGGCGATGCAAGGGATTCGATCGAGGGCTGAGGGAAAAGAATGCAGAGTGCGTATCACCGATTAGCGCCTTTTATTCAGGAGTATATTTACCAACAGGGCTGGGCGAGTTTACGTCCAATTCAAGCAGAAGCTTGTCGCATTGTATTTGAGACGGATAATCATTTGCTAATCGCCGCAGGTACGGCATCTGGGAAAACTGAGGCGGCGTTTCTCCCTGTGTTGACGTTATTGCATGAAAATCCTTCCCGTAGCGTTGGCGCAATCTATATCAGCCCGATTAAAGCGTTGATTAATGATCAATTCGATCGATTAACAGAACTGTTACAGTATGCGGATCTTCCCGTTTGGGCGTGGCATGGGGATGTGGCGCAAAGTCGCAAGAAAAAGTTGCTCACTCATCCATGCGGCATTCTACAAATTACCCCGGAATCTCTGGAAAGTTTACTTATTAACAAAAGCGCAGAAATTGATCGTATCTTTGGCGACTTGCGCTTTGTGATTATCGATGAAGTTCATGCCTTTATTGGCAGCGATCGAGGTTGCCAGATTTTGTGTCAGCTATCACGGCTTGCAAAGCTTACTAGCAACCAACCTCGGAGGATTGGACTGTCTGCAACGCTGGGGGATTATTCTCTAGCAGAATCTTGGCTACAGGCGGACACTTCCCAAACTGTCATTACCCCTAAAATTTCTGGAGCCGCAAGAAAACTCCAACTATCGATCGAGCATTTCTATGATCCGGGCTTGGTGGTTCGCGCTAAAGGAGACACCCGCGACAAGGTTTTTAATCCTTATCATCTATATTTGTTTCGGCAAACTGAAGGGCGCAAGAGTCTGATTTTTGCCAACGGGCGAACGGCAACCGAAGAAGCGATCGCGGCACTGCGAGAGATTGCCCAAGCAAAAGGCGCACCGGATATTTATCACGTCCATCACGGCAGCATTTCGGCAGCGCTGCGAGAAACCGCAGAAGAAGCCATGCGCGATCCCGAAAAAATGGCGGTGACGGCGGCGACTGTGACATTTGAAATGGGGATTGATTTGGGACACCTCGATCGCGTGTTGCAATTAGAAGCGCCTGCATCGGTCGCGAGTTTTCTGCAACGGTTGGGACGATCGGGACGCAGAGGGGATACTGCAGAAATGCGGTTTATCTGTGCGGAAGATAAGCCAACAGGCGAAGAGATCCTACCTGAACAAATTCCGTGGCAGTTGTTGCAATCGATCGCCATTATTCAACTTTATCTAGAAGAACAGTGGATCGAACCTGCTCGAATCCTGCGCTATCCCTTTAGCTTGCTGTATCACCAAACGATGAGTACGCTGGCATCGTTGGGAGAATTGTCACCGAGCGCGATCGCTCAAAATGTTCTGAAGTTACCGCCATTCCGATCGATTTCTCAAGATGACTTCCGACTGTTCCTGCGGCACTTATTAGACATTGATCACTTGGAGCGCACTCCAGAAGGCGGTTTGATTGTGGGAATTGCCGCAGAAAAGTTAATCAACAATTTCAAGTTTTACGCAATCTTCCCGGACACCGAGGAATATTTAGTCAAATACAACGGCAAAGCGATCGGCAGTATTATCGTTCCACCCATGGAAGGCGATCGTTTTTCGCTCGCTGGAAAAACTTGGGAAGTGATCGAAGTGAATGCAAAGAAAAAAACGATCGCTGTTGAGCCAAGCAAAAAATCAGTCACATCAAGTTCATGGCGCGGTAATACGGGTGAGATTCATTCCAAAGTGCTACAGCGAATTAAACAGGTATTGCAAGAAACAACGCTTTATTCTTATTTGCAACCCGGAGCAAAACAACGCCTACAAGATGCGCGAGAATTGGCAAAATCAACCGGACTCTTACACAAGCCAATTCAGTTAATCGATGAGGAAGTTTGCTGTATTTTTCCGTGGATGGGAACGATCGCGTTTCGCACGCTAGAACGATTTCTGCGCTTTTATGCCAAAGATGCCTTGGGATTGAAAAGCATCAAAGCTCGATCGCCGTATTTCCTAATCGTGCGGCTGGGAAAATGCCAGCTTGAGAATTTATATACAGAGATTCAGTCCTTAAGCGATCGAGCAACTAGCGTATCGGATCTGATCAAGCCAGATGAAACATTAATCTTCAATAAATACGATGCTTACATTCCGATCGAACTGCTCGAAAAAGCGTTTACTCACGACTATCTGGATCTCGCAGAAGTGCAAACTCTACTCAAGAACTGGTAAATCTTCCGCAAGGGGGATGATTTTTTCGCTCAATTACCTTGCAACCTGTTATGCTGTCCTGAAACCTTTAGGAGAAACAGCACTGTGCGGAATTCTCAGTCGATCGTCGTGGATTTAGAAATGTCCGATATCGAATACCTTGAATTGTTAGTGCAAGGACGCAATCCACTTCAGGAACAATCTTACACACAGCAATTAATCTGTTTTGGTGTTGAGCTAACAGAAGCCAAAGAAATTGCACCCCTATTCGATCAGAAAGACACCTCGATCGCTGAAAAAATTGCCGTCAATCGTGCCCTCAAACAAGTGTGGAATCGCCTCATCAAAATGGCGTGAAACCCGCTCCTCTAGATTGATTGCGCCGTCTCGATCGTTGCCATAATAGAGAAGTAAGGCAATGATTGAGGCGCATGGTAGTTACTGCACCAGTTCGTGAAGCTCGTGGCTCGAAGTTATGGATGCCCGATCGTGTGATTGTCACTCCCGCTGCATTGGATGAGCCGTGGGGCCAGCAGATCGTCGAGCGGGTTCAGCAGTTAGGCTTACCCGTCGAAGAATTACCGCGCAATCGCCTCAGTGGGTTACGAGGCGAGGATGAGCGCGAGACATACAGCATTGCAAAGCGGACTTTAGCGATCGTCACTGCTCCTCAGAGTCAGTTTAAGCTCAGCCCGATTCCGCCGTCTGCGGATTGGCAGTTTCACATTGCAGAGGGCTGTCCGGGCCACTGTCAGTATTGTTATCTTGCAGGCAGCTTATCGGGGCCGCCTGTGATTCGCGTTTACGCTAATCTGCCGCAGATCTTGGATAACTTAGGGCGATATGAGCGTCCCGGCAGCGAGACCAGTTACGAGGTGAGTTGTTACACTGATCCGCTTGGCATCGAGCATCTCACAGGTAGCCTTGCCGAGTGTATTCGCTACTTTGGCACACGCGAGGATGGTTATCTACGCTGGGTGTCGAAGTTTAGCAATGTCGAGGGCTTGTTAGATTTGCCGCACAATGGACATACTCGCTGTCGCGTTAGCGTGAATGCGGCTCCAGTGAGTCAGCGTTTAGAGGGCGGTACTTCCTCGGTCGAGGAGCGGCTTCAGGCATTGCGCCGACTCGGTTTAGAGGGCGGCTATCCATTGGGCATTGTGATTGCACCGATTATGCCGATCGACAATTGGCAGGAGCATTACACGCAGTTGCTCGATCGGATGTCTGAGTTGATCGACTTTGATTGTGACTTGACTTTTGAGTTGATTTCACACCGCTTTACTCCTGGCTCGAAGGAGGTCTTGCTAAATTGGTATCCGAATACCAAGCTAGACATGGAGGAGTCTGCGCGGGTCGTCAAGCGCAATAAGTTTGGGGGCATGAAGTATGTGTACGATGCCAAGACGATGCGCGAGTTGCGCTGCTTCTTTGAGCGGGAGCTAGCGCAGCGGTTCCCGCAGGGTAAGGTTTTGTACTGGACTTAAGACCTTGATTCGGGTGATTCTGATATGAGTCACCCGATTTTTATTCATGGTGTGGGGAAACTGAAATTGATTCTAGAGTGTGCCTCAAGGATCGCTTATTCGCCGCTGGATGATCGTATGCTGCATGATTCTCCTAGCAATCCGACTCCTGAAGAAATGCCAAAAGTCCGATCGCTCGATCGTCTCACCCTAGATCCACCGCTCATTAATCCGTGGCGACATCTCAAGATTGTCCGTCGCCTTGATCGTGTTGAGCCGTTTGATCATGCAGCACCCTTGTCTCCGCTCCGCCATCGTGACCTAGAGATTATGGCGAGATGGTTCGATCGTCTAGATATGCTTGAAATCGAGCAAGAAATTAATCATCAATTGTCGCTCCTGCACCCAGAGCCACCCTGGGAAGAAGACCTCGACCTAAATTTTCTGTGAGATTACCTTTGATTACAGAGCTTCGTGAAGTTTGATTGACAATTTCAGCCCGATCAAAAACACAGTGCGACCATATGAGGAGACTGTCGATCGTCGTGAGTGTGAAGAATGCTAGATTCACTGTTTGAATTTTCGCGAACAAATTGTGTGGGGATTTGCACGTTTCTCGTTCCTGCGAATCTGCTAACGACTTCTCTGACTCTGGCTCTAACGGGTTTAGGACGATCGCGGGCTCAAGTTTTTGTCGCAGCAGGAGTGGCATCGCTGTTTTCCGGCATCATGGTACTGCACGTGCTCACCTGGTTTTTGATCGGGGTTGTGATGCCGCCGACTTTCATTTTGCTGGGTTTGGGCAGTTTGTGTTTAGCGACAAACCTAGTTGCATTTTTCCGACCAGAACAAATCAGAGGACTGTTACGCGCACTCGTACAGCTTTTTGGTGCAACGTTTGAGGAGAATTTGCACTAGAGTAGATGTGCTAATCAGAATCAACTTCAATGACTGAATTGCCGAATGACGATCGCTCTAACCAATCTGCAAATTCGATCGACCTCGACGAAGAGTGGATTCCCGATGTCGATCCGGAGCCGGATTTTGCTGATCAGCCGCCCGTTCGTCGTCGCGTTGATCCCGATAGCCCGATCGTCATGGTGGAAACGGCATTTTTAGCGAGTGCTGCCAGCTTAGTTTGGCTGGTGAATACTTATTTCCCAATGGGACCGTTTCTGCAAATCTTTTTTCCGGTTCCGATCGCATTAATTTATCTGCGTTGGGGAAGTCGAGCGGCGTGGATGGGATGTGCGATCGCGGGATTGCTGCTTTCGGTGTTGATGGCTCCAGTTCGTAGCATTCAATATGTCATTCCTTACGGGTTGATGGGCGTATTGCTAGGAGCATTGTGGTATCGACGCGTGAAATGGTTTGTCTCCATTCCGATCGGTACGCTCCTTGGTGTGTTGGGGGCGTTCTTCCGAGTGTGGTTAGTTTCGCTCTTACTCGGTGATGATTTGTGGCAGTATGGCACTATTCAGGTGACAAACTTTCTAGATTGGATCTTCTCGCTGTTAGGATTATTAATTCAACCCTCGCTTGCATTGGTGCAATTGTTTATATTTTTATCTATTATTGCGGCGAATACAGTGTATCTGTTTGTGGTGCATTTAGTGGCGTGGTTTCTGTTTGATCGCTTAAACAATCCAATTCCCCGTCCGCCGCAGTGGGTGCAAGTAATTTTCGATAATGAGTAGCGCGATCGCCATCTACACCAGGGAAAAACAGGCGCGTCTCTGGCTCGATCGATACCGAGGAAAAAAGCCTCATTTTGCTTGTGTTTTAGGATTTACAGAAACCGGATTAATTCCAGGAATTTCTGCCGCAGGAGCAACCCCTAACGATCGACAATTTACCGCGATCGCCGATGCAGAATTTCTCGTCAACGGTGTTCAACCCAATCCAAGATTTCCGCTACCGCCGCTTCATGTCGGCGCGTCTCCGGTTTACATTTCTCGCGCCGTGATTGAAGCGCTGCAAATTCCGGTAACAGTTTTTAATGCGGGATTACCTCGATCGCCTGCAATTAGCGCAATTGATTTACACGGCAGTCCGGCTCGATGTGTGAGTACAGGCGCAGCGTTAGATTGGGCGATCGTGCATCACCTGTTTAATCAAGGCTTGAAATGGGGTGAAAAGCTCGCTCAAGACGCAGATTATCTGATTCTGGGGGAATGTGTTGTTGGCGGAACAACAACTGCGCTCTCGGTTCTGACTGGGCTTGGAATCGATGCTGCTGGAAAAGTGAATAGTAGCCATGCAATCTGCAATCACGCTCAGAAATGGGAGCTTGTGCAGCAAGGATTAGCCAATCATCCTGAAGATCCGTTCTCGATCGTTGCTGCCGTTGGCGATCCGATGCAAATTACCGTAGCGGGAATGGCGATCGCGGCAAGTCGATCGCGAGGCGTTTTACTGGCAGGTGGAACACAAATGCTGGCGGTATACGCACTGATTCGAGCGATTGCGCGTGTGCAAACTTTAGCCTGGAACTCTGATCAAATCATCATTGGTACAACGCGCTGGGTGGCAGAAGACTCGACCGGAGACACAGTTGGACTTGCGACAACGTTGAGCGATGCAACCCTAATGGCAACTCGATTAAGCTTTGCTGACTCGCGCTGGAATCAGCTTCGAGCCTATGAACAAGGATTCGTCAAAGAAGGCGTAGGAGCGGGAGGATGCGCGATCGCGGCTTCGATCTTTCAGAACTGGGGGCAGATTGAATTATTAGGCGCGATCGAACAGTTACTTGATCGCTCATCCCGATCTATTTAATTAGTGAACGCGCTGCGCCAAAAGTTGTTCTTCTAGCGCTGCAATTCGATTGTAAGCAGCAGTCAATTGGGCGGTGAGGCGTTGAATTTGGATTTCTGGAGACAGCGTTTTTTCGCCGCTGTGAGCAGACGAATCAACTGTATGGCTATCCGATAAAACGTCTTTGTGTTCCATCGAAGTATCGAACGATCGCGAATAGGCATAGCGTCCGTTCGTAGTTCCGAAGGTCGATCGACTAATTCCAGACTGAGAGCCAGTCTGAATTTCGGTCAAGGCTTGCACCAGATTTGCTCCTAAATGTTCAATAGTCTTGTGCAGCGAATCTACCTTGCTGTTGAGAGCGTTGATCTGGATCTGGATGGTATCCATTAGTTAACCTTTATCCCTACTTTTCTAAGGTCTTATGGTAGTTTACGAAATCCACTTTCGTGGCTTATTCCTGAATCATTTAACGTTCTGTGGTGAATCAAAATTTACTGAAATAAACGAATGAGCATTAGCTCAATTTAAGTCTCGAAAGGTAAACAAAATCCAAAATAAGGAAAAAAATGGCTCGAATCTAAAGCAGAAATGCGTCAAATTTTTTGCAACAAAACTAGAAAATTCATTCACTTCAGAATGGCACGATCGCTTTGGGATCTAGTTAGTTTCATCCTAAATTTTGAATCTCAGAAAACATCAGCCATTGCGCGCATAATGTAAAAGCGTTTCGCTGAGATGCTCTTGTCTCGATCGTCACCACTTTGATCCGTTTTGGGGTAGAACGAAAGAGGTAACAGGATATCAACATGGATCGACGCAGTTTCTTACTCGGAATCGCAGCACTCAGCACAACGCTTAGCGGATGTAGTAGTCCCAATCAGGCAGCGTTCCGAATTCGCTTGCTAAAAAACTCGATCCCGGTTCAACTGCCGAGCCAATTTCGTAGACAGCTAACCGAGTTCAAAGATACGCCGATCGATTTCAAGCCGGAAAATCAGCTACAAACGCTATTTACCGCCCTGCAAGCCTGGAAACAACAAACGGGTAAAGCACCGGATCGCTCTCTCGCTCTGCCGTTTCTGCCGAAGCAAGACGCAATTCCGGATCTGATCACAATGGGCGATTATTGGCTTTCAGTTGCCATTCGCCAACAACTAATCCAACCGCTCGACCCGAACACCTGGCAACTTTGGCAGCAACTCCCTGATCGCTTCAAGCAAATTGTCACTCGCGACAATCAAGGCAATCTAACGCGCAATTCGGCTCAAGTCTGGGGCGCACCCTATCGTTGGGGTGCAACCGCGATCGTCTATCGCACCGATATCTTTCGCGATCGCAATCTCAAACCGCCGCAAGACTGGGCAGATCTTTGGCGTGAGGACTTACGCGGACGCATTGCGCTACTGGATCAACCCCGCGAAACGATCGGTCTTACGTTGAAAAAGCTCGGTCAATCCTACAACACACCCGACCTCACCAAAGTCCCAACGCTCGAAGCAGAACTCGCAGCACTTAATCGCCAAACTCGGTTCTATAGCTCTGATTCCGTGCTGCAATCGCTGTTAATCGATGATGTCTGGATGGCGGTTGCTTGGTCTACCGATATCTTGCAAGCGATGAAACGTAATCCGACGATCGCCGCTGTTTTCCCTAGTTCGGGTACTGCACTCTTTAGCGATCTTTGGGTGCGTCCGGCGACCGTTCCCAACTCAGATAAAGCCGTGCAATCTTTACTCGCGCAGTGGATTAGCTTTTGTTGGCAACCGACGATCGCGCCGCAACTCTCCCTTCTGAGTCAAGCCGCCTCTCCGATCTTATCGACCTTAAATCCTGCTGAGTTTCCCGCAGCACTGCGGCAAAACTCCCTGTTAGTGCCACCCCCGGAATCGCTCGATCGCAGCGAATTCCTCGCACCCCTTAGCGATGCCACGATCGAGCAATATCGCACCCTTTGGGCTAAAGTCCGAAGGGCTGTCTAGACGGCGACCAGAAATTCGTTCGCGCTAACCTATCAAACGTCGAACACTCGATCGCTTCATCCACGGTCGAGTTCTGCTTTATTTGGGCTGCGACCTCTGAGTTGAAGTTACACGTATAAGCACCTAAGATCTCCCCTTGCGGATCAAACACTCGCAAATTGTAGCCGTAGTCACTCGATGCGGTGCCAAACCGTTTGATGAACTCATAGCGATCGAGCAAATCTAACAAACTCCAAATCTGAGCATTCACCATCACATCGACTCGATTGGTTTCACCCGTTCCCTCACACGCCAACCAACTATCAATCAATCGCCGCCCGTACTTATTCTGTGCCGCAATCTGATCGCGAATCCACCACAAACTTGGCTTGGTCAAACCGGACTGTTGAATCGTTGTATCGGTGATGCCCGCGATCGCTGGGGTACACATTCCCTGTTGAATCATTTCTGGCTTAAACGGAGCCGTCGAAGGTGCAAGCTCTGGTTTTGCCAAGGCGCTCTGAGTAATCACCCCGACAATAACGCTTGCCCGAACGACATGACTTATCACAGATAGAACCGAGTGTGGAATCACAGAGGGATGTGGCATAGTGGGTTCGAGCAACTCTAATCGAATGACGCTAACTTGAGTCAAAAGTGCCTACTGGCTGTTGTAGTTTAACTCTCTAAATTAAATCCCGATGTTCAATCCTTTGCGTCCCCTGAAATACTTACCCTGGACTGAATTGATGCAAGTGGCGCTGATTACGATCGGCTTTACGATTCTATTGGATTGGTTATTGTTCCAAGTGGCTGCAATTCCAGCGCTGCGCTCAATGATTGTTCAACTGCTGGAGTCCCCGCTTGCCGTGATCGTCTTTTTAGGGGCGGCTGTGGGAGTCGGAGCGCTGGCAGTCGCGATTACAGAACGGTGGTTCCGCCGAATTGTGATTACCAATGCGATTTTGTGGGCATTGGTTCCTTGTTTGCTGTTCGGGTTCTGGCTGCGATCGTTGTTACCCGATGCGGTTTTCCCGCAACTGCTTACGCCTGGGGTGAACTTCAATTCGGCAATGGGGATGATCATCGGTCTATTTTGGAAAGGAAAACCCTACTGGCGATAATTCAGCCCTCACGATACGCTACCTTAATGACAACCCTTCACTTAACTTAAAGGACGCTGGAATGCCTGCTCTGTACATGTTTGCTCTGTATTGTGTCTTGGTGATCGCCATGCTGGTTGGAATCGTTGGCGCAGTCGTGCCGGGTATTCCGGGAACAAGCTTAATTCTCGTCGCGATCGTGATTTGGGGCGCAGTTCGAGGATTTTCAGATGTGACAGTCGCTCTCATTATTGGGAGTGTCGTCTTTTTACTGAGCTTTGGAATTGATTTTCTGGCGACGTACTGGGGAGCCAAGAAAGCGGGAGCCAGCAACTGGGGGCAAATCGGCTCAGTCGTCGGATTTATTCTCGGAATTCTTGGATTTCTGCCCGCTTTGCCGATCGGTGGACTTCCGGGATTAATTGTGGGTCTGTTTTTTGGCCCGCTTGTCGGGGCGATCGTGGGTGAATTTCTCTACTGCAAAGATGCCATGATCGCAATCAAAGCGGGTCTCGGCATTGTCGTAGGTTCTGTGGTGGGTAACTTAGCTCAAGGCGTTTTGGCAGTCCTGACCGTTGCAGTGTTTATTTTCACCACGTTTCCGCAAGCCCAAGCGCTGATGAATTAGAGTTTCTGCGATCGTGCAGCACAGGTGGTTTTTTTGCCTTTGGTCACGGCTGGCTTTTCAGGAACTTGCACCGACGGTTTGAGTGATTGACAGATTAAACTCTCAGCTCCCGATGCAGCTACCCTGACAACTCCAATATAGCTATGTAAACCAGCCTCGCGGGGTACAGCCGTGATCACAGAATCAGTGCCGACGCGCAGGCGATACGCATAGCTGTAACTCTGAGAAATCACATTTGCCGATCGCTCTAGCTCCTCTAAGCTGCGAGCGAATCGGTTATTCCGCTGATAAAATTTCTCCTGTGCAGCGATCATCGCCTTGAGATAGCTTTCCGCTTCCTTTTGCCGCTCCAGCGCAGCATCGTTAGGCGGCTTGCTGGCGGTTCCCTGTGATCCTTGAGACTGACTTTTTGCGGTTGACCAAAATGCCGTCGTCCCGCCTGCGACAAATCCCGCAATCACGACGAGCGCAACCGGAATCGCGTACACTCGCCACCGCGTTTTTAGCCAGCCCCGCAACGAGAGCGGCTCTTCGAGTTCTTCCTCTTCTCCGATCGCTTCTGCAATTATCGGTTGAGCTTCAGGGGTAGCCTCTACAACCGGAGGTTGGACTTCAGCGATCGCCGCTGCAACCGGAGATTCGACTTCAGGAGTTGCTTCTTCAACTAGAGGTTGCGATTCAGGTGGAGCATCCAGCGTCGCAACAGAAGCCTCTAGTTCAGCATCCGGCAGAGTTGAGATTGCAACCGGAGCCGTTACGACCGGAGCAGATGACTCAGGCGATCGCAGCGAAAACTCCCGTGTCCAAGCGAAGTGATCTTCTCCGATCTTTTTCGCTTGTGCCCGTACTGATCGGATTGAATCATTCCCTAACTCTAATAGCCCCTTTTGAATAAAGGTGACGAGTGTTTCTTGATTGAGTGGCTTCTGCGACTCCAAACACACCCACAAACAGTCCTCATCCAAACCCGCCTGCGCTGTGATGCCTTTTGGGGACAATACCGCATTCATCAACGCTGCGATCGCAGCCGGTTCACCTTGCTTTGCGAGTTCTAATAGATTCGGCTGTTGCATAGAAACACTTGCTTGACTCTCAATTCTAGACCGCTGAAGTTGCTTTACTTTACCGTCGAAAACTCAGTTTTGTCTAACTGTCCCCTCAACTCTCAGGTTATTCTCAGCGTTGTGCCGGATTAAAGTCACGTCGGTTAAAACATTTCAATACTGCAAGCGGAAAGTTGATATTAAAACAGCTTTTGACGAAATTGCAGCAAAGATTTGCGTTAAAAGCAATTTAGCCTATTTTTGCCGTGAATTCTTACCGCTTTTGGGAACACTCAGAACACAGGGCAAACTTTCCCGGTCTTGTGAATTTGTCACTTCAGGAGCAGGGCGGTGCAAACGGTTAAGCAACAGCAGATTCTTGGCTATTTCATTGAAGAAGCAAAAGAACATTTAGACACGATCGAACAGGGCTTGGTCGATCTTGCTGCAACGATGGCAGATTCAGAGCGAGTGAATGAGCTATTTCGGGCAGCTCACTCGGTGAAAGGCGGGGCTGCAATGCTAGGCTTTGATGGTATCCAGAGAACCGCTCACCATTTCGAGGATTGCTTCAAAATTCTCAAAGAGCATCCCGTTAGAATCGATCAGCGCCTTGAAGATTTGTTTCTCAAAGGATTTGACACGCTCAAAGAACTGATCGAAGCGCTTCAAAGTCCGTTTGGACTGCGAGAAGAAGAGGCACAGCAAGCCGTTTCCGCCGCAGAACCCACATTTCGAGAACTCCAAGCCTATCTCAGCACCCTAATTGCCGGGAGAAGCGCTGCGCCGAAAGCCTCAACTTTACCGCAAGGCGTTGCAGCCCAGATTACCGCAGTCCTTAAGGCGATGCTGCAACTGTTTAAGCAGGGCGATTCTCAGAAGAGTCGGCAGCAGTTGATCGCTTTATGCAATCGCCTAATCCAAGTGAGCAGCACGACTCCAGCCTGGGTACTGTTGTTGCAGACGGCGCAACGGGCGATCGCAAATTCCAAAAATAGCTATGCTACGCTCGCCCCAGTGGTGATTAAGGATCTAAAGCAAGCGAGTGATTTTCTGCTCACTGGCGGCGCTAACCGCATTGCAATCAGTCCGAACCTGAAGAATTTAGTCAGTCCGCCTACTCAACCTGCAAAGCCTCCCGCGTCGGTTACGCCCGCAGCAAAGCCCCAAATCACAATCTCATTAGAGCCGAGAGCCGCTGCCCGATCGTTAGTAGAGTCGTTCAACAAAGCAGAACTGCTTGAAATCGCTGAGTTCATCATGAAAACAATTCAATAGATCGTTTCCCTCTAGACTGTGAAAAGAATTGTCTGGAGCGGAGCAATGGTGAAGATCGGATTTATTGGCACAGGGTTAATGGGTTTACCGATGGCACAACGGCTAATTACCGCCGGTCATTCTGTCACTGCCTACAATCGCACTGATGCAAAGTTAGAATCCTTGGTGGGAGCGACGATCGCCACTTCTAGTTCGCAGGCAATCGTGGCTTCTGACTGTGTAATTTTGATGCTCACGAATGCTGAAGCGATCGAACAAACCTTGCTGTCGGATCAAGCGGTTCTGCAAGGGCGCACCGTGATTCAAATGAGTACGATCGCGCCCGATGAGAGTCAATCCATTCGCGATCAAGTAGTCGCTGCGGGTGGAAGTTACCTAGAAGCGCCGGTGCTTGGAAGTATTCCAGAGGCGCGATCGGGCAAATTGATCGTGATGGTGGGTGCGGAAGTCGAGCAGTTTGAACAATGGCGATCGCTGCTGCAAACGCTTGGCGAAAATCCGGTTTTACTAGGGACAGTGGGTTCGGCTTCGACGGTGAAGCTTGCCTTAAATCAACTCATTGGATCATTAACCAGTGCTTTTGCCGTGAGTTTAGGTTTAGTCTTGCGGCAGAATGTCGAGGTCGAAGCGTTTATGCAAATTCTGCGGCAGAGTGCTTTGTACGCGCCGACTTTTGATAAGAAATTACAACGAATGCTCGATCGAGACTTTGAAAACCCCAATTTCCCGACAAAGCATTTGCAAAAAGACATCAATCTGTTTGTTGAAGCGGCACGGTCGGCGAACCTGAATGTTGCTTCCGTTGAGGGAGTTCGAGAGATTTTGCAAAGTGCGATCGCCCAAAATTTATCTGATCTCGATTATGCTGCTTTATTTTCGATTGTTTGTCCAGTAGAACTCCAGAATGATCAGTCTGTGGAAGATCTGGGATAAAAGCTTGTTATTTCAATGACATCGAGCAGAAAAACGAAATTTAGCATTTTCCAGCAAAGCAATGTAAAGACGAGTGTTTTCTGGGCAACCTAGACCTAGCGTCCCTGATTTGCTACAAACGTTCAGCCCAGAACTCACAGGACTCCGTTTCCTGACCTCGATCGCAGGATTTTCTGCATGTGACCCCTAGCACATTCTAAATATCGAACAGGTTCAAGTCATCTGTGGCTTCTGAACGCTTGACGGCTGAGTTCTTCATCGCGACCATTGCCGTTTGGGTTCACTAAGCTATGCGTGTTTTGATCTATTCCTATAACTATCATCCTGAACCGATTGGAATTGCACCTCTGATGACCGAACTGGCTGAGGGATTGGTCAGACGGGGGCATCAAGTCCGAGTGATCACTGGGATGCCGAACTATCCGCAACGCCAGATTTATGAGGGCTATCGAGGCAAGCTCTACATGACAGAAGAATGCAACGGAGTGGTCATTCAGCGCAGCTATATGTGGGTTAAACCCAAGCCAAACCTGCTCGATCGACTGCTGCTTGATAGTAGCTTTGTCTTGACTAGCTTCCTGCAAGCGCTGCGAGGCTGGCGACCGGATGTGATTCTTCTCACAGTTCCGCCACTTCCGGTCTGTGTTCCGGCAGCGCTTCTGAGTTGGCTCCACAACTGCCCGATCGTCCTCAATGTGCAGGATATTCTGCCGGAAGCGGCGGTACAGGTCGGGCTGTTGAAAAATAAAACGATGATTCGGGTATTTGAAGCTTTAGAGAAGTTTGCTTATCGCACCGCCCACACCATCAGTGTGATTGCGGATGGATTTGTTGAAAATCTAGAAAACAAAGGAGTTCCATCCAGTAAGCTTACCTGCATTCCAAATTGGGTTGATACTAGCTTTATTCGTCCCCTGCCTAAGAGCAATAATGCCTTTCGGAGCGAACATGGACTGGATGGAAAGTTTGTAGTTTTGTATGCCGGAAATATTGCATTGACACAGGGTTTAGAGACTGTGATTGATGCCGCTGCCCAATTGCGCCATGTTTCAGACATTGCTTTTGCAATTGTGGGAGAGCCAAAAGCGATCGAACAACTTAAGCAGCATTGTGAGCTACAGGGTGTCGATAATGTGAAGCTCTTGCCGTTTCAACCGCGAGAGAAACTGCCTGAAATGCTGGCAGCCGCAGATGTGGGGTTGATTGTGCAGAAGCGCAATGTAGTTTCGTTTAATATGCCCTCGAAAACTCAGGTACTTCTTGCCAGTGGACGGGCGATCGTTGCTGCAGTTCCCAGTACAGGGAGTGCGGCAAGCGCAATCGAGAAAAGCCGCGGTGGAGTTGTTGTAGAGCCAGAAAATCCAGAAGCTTTAGCAGAGCAAATTTTAGCGCTGTATCACGATCCGGAGCTTGCGGCGCGGCTGGGAAGACAAGGGCGACAGCACGCGATCGAGCGCTATTCATTCGAGCAAGCTTTAACTCAGTATGAAGCTTTGTTTGAGCAGGTTGTGAAGTTGCCCTTCCCCAAGACTGATTACCGTTTGAGTGTGGATAAGTCGAGCAGCTAGAATTTTATCTCACTCTATCTATTTTTTGATGAAAGATTGGGGTTTAGCTGACTCCGATCTTTTGTGTTGTTTGACCGGTGCGACCGTCTACTAGAAGCTAAATCCTTCGGTATGGTCTTCAGCAGAATGGGAATACTGAAGCAGAGCAAATTGTAGCTATAGCATTTCTTCCCTAGATGCCGATTATGACCCTTTCAAAACTTCCCGTTTCAGTTCTGATTCCTGCTCGTAATGAAGAAGCAAATTTGTCTGCTTGTCTCGAAAGTGTCGCCAGAGCAGATGAAGTCTTCGTTGTTGATTCACAAAGTAGCGATCGCTCCGCTGCAATTGCAGAAAGCTATGGGGCAACAGTTGTTCAGTTTCACTTCAATGGTCGCTGGCCCAAGAAGAAGAATTGGTCGTTAGACAACTTACCGTTTCGCAACGAATGGGTGTTAATTGTCGATTGTGATGAGCGGATTACGCCGGAATTGTGGGATGAGATTGCAGCAGCCATCCAGAATCCGGAGTTTGCGGGATATTATCTCAATCGCAAAGTGTTTTTTTTGGGACAGTGGATTCGGCATGGTGGCAAGTATCCAGACTGGAACCTGAGATTGTTTCAACATAAAAAAGGACGTTATGAAAATCTCAGTACCGAAGCAATTCGGAACACCGGAGATAACGAAGTTCATGAACACGTTGTGTTATCCGGCAAAGTCGGGTATCTGAAAAACGATATGCTGCATATCGACTTCAAAGATCTGTATCACTGGCTAGAACGGCATAATCGCTACTCGAACTGGGAAGCGAAAGTGTATCTCAACTTGCTCACAGGTCAGGGGGAAGATGACACGATCGGGGCGAATTTGTTTGGAGATTCGGTGCAGCGCAAGCGCTTTTTGAAGCGAATTTGGGTGAGATTACCGTTTAAGCCGACATTGCGGTTTTTGTTGGCTTATGTGTTTCGACTGGGATTTCTGGATGGAAAAGCGGGGTATATCTATGCACGATTACTTAGCCAGTATGAGTTTCAAATTGGCGTGAAGTTGTTTGAGTTGCAGCAGTTTGGCGGGACGCTGAACGCTCCACAGCCAGTTAAATCCCCGATCGTACAGCCAGAATCATGACGCAGATTCGACAGTCTCCGATCGACATTTACGCTCCCTCACTCGTGGATCTGTGCCAGTATGATCAGTCCTGGTTTGATCGAGGTCGTCCAGGTTGGTATGTTTTGCTCTGGTGGCTGGTGCAGGCGATCGTCTTTCCCATGACTCCCCATCCGCTCAATTCGCTTCGATGTTTGATCCTGAGATGGTTTGGAGCCAGGATCGGGCAAGGCGTGTTAATTCGCCCAACCGCGCGATTCACTTATCCCTGGAAAGTCGAAATCGGTGATTACAGTTGGGTCGGTGATGATGTTGTACTTTACAGTCTCGATCGTATTTCAATCGGGAATCACTGTGTTATTTCCCAAAAAAGCTATCTATGTACTGGAAGTCATAATGTCAGCGATCCAGCGTTTAAGTTAGAAACCTGTCCGATCGAGATCGGTCACGGAGTTTGGATTGCGACAGATTGCTTTATCGCCCCTGGGGTGCAGATTGGCTCAAATGCAGTGATCGGAGCGCGGAGTACCGTTTTGAAGTCGATGCCTGCTCAATCGATTTGCTGGGGATCTCCTTGCCGATCGCAGTATTCAAGAGAATTTCAGGCGAATCCTATACGAGAAAATTTGCAGTAGTGTCACTTTTTTGACGAAGCAGAAGGAAGCGAAAATCTTGTCGAACTGGCAGAATGCTAGGATCTGTACAGTATGGCAGATTCTAAACTCCCTCACTCTCGACGCTCGGTGAATAGCGAAGCTCCGCTCGCAGCTCGAATGCGTCCTAGAACGATCGACGAATTTGTCGGGCAGGGTGCGATCGTCGGTCACGGGCGATTGTTGCGTCGCGCCATTCAAGCGGATCAACTGTCTTCGCTGATTTTCTATGGGCCACCTGGAACTGGAAAGACGACCTTAGCGCAAATTATTGCCAATACAACGCAAGCTCATTTCATCGCAATTAACGCTGTTCTTGCCGGGATCAAAGATATTCGAGATGCCATTGCGATCGCACAAGACCGCCACAAACAATTTAAGCAACGCACAATTTTGTTTGTCGATGAAGTGCATCGATTTAACAAAGCGCAACAAGACGCACTGTTACCCTGGGTTGAGAATGGAACTGTAATCTTGATTGGTGCAACTACCGAAAATCCCTATTTTGAAGTGAATAAAGCGTTAGTCAGTCGATCACGCTTGTTCCAACTCAAGCCGCTAACTTCGGCAGATTTGCAGCAGGTCGTTCAACAAGCCTTGAGCGATCCGACGCGAGGCTATGGAGATTGGAACATTCAGCTTGATTCAGACGCGCTAGATCATTTGGTAAATGTTGCGAATGGTGATGCACGATCGCTGCTAAATGCTTTAGAACTTGCTGTTGAAACCACACCCGCAGATCAGAACGGTATCATTCACATTACTTTGACGATCGCCGAGGAATCCATTCAGCAACGGGCAGTGCTATACGACAAAGAAGGTGATGCCCATTTCGATATCATTAGTGCTTTAATTAAAAGCTTGCGTGGGTCTGATGCTGATGCTGCACTCTATTGGTTAGCTCGAATGATTTATGCCGGAGAAGATCCGCGATTTATCTTTCGACGTTTGTTAATTTTAGCCAGCGAAGATGTAGGATTGGCTGATCCAAATGCAGTCGTTGTCGTGAATGCTTGCGCTCAGGTATTCGATCGTGTGGGAATGCCTGAGGGACGCTATTCCTTAGCACAGGCAACCCTTTATCTTGCAACTGCCCCAAAATCAAATAGTGTGGTGGGATTCTTTGATGCGTTATCTACCGTAGAGCGAGAACGTGAAGCTGAAGTGCCCCTGCATTTAAGAGATCCGAATCGCGATCAAGAAGGGTTTGGTCATGGTTCAAACTATCTCTATCCCCACGCCTATCGAGAACATTGGGTTGCACAGCAATACTTACCAAGCAGTTTGCAAGGTCAAGTCTTCTATCAACCGTCAGATCAGGGCTTTGAAGCGACGATTCGAGATAAAGTGGATCGCGATCGTGAAGCGCAGCTTGCCGCTTTGATTGAAGAACTGCCTGAAAGACTTACGCTCAGTCCAACGAATTCAAGCTTGGATCGATGGTTGGCACGATCGCTCAGTCAAGCTGGAGAAAGATTTGGGGCAATTCGCGATCGCATCTTTGAACTCGCACAATCGCAACGCCATCATCTGATTTTCGACCTTAATGCAGGAAGTGGACTTTTGACCTGGGAAGCGATTCGTCAAGTTCCCGAAGGGGGGGTGTATAGTTATACGCGAACTGCGGCGGAGTTTGCGGCATTGAATCAGCAGGTTCAATCTTTGCCAGAATTGTCTCGTCCGGTGCTAGTTCAAGCTTTACCACAGTTGATTAAGTTCGATCGCCTGATTGGACGGAATGTCCTTTATGCTGAACCTGATAAAGCAAGTATGATTACATCCTTAGCTGCATTGATAGATGCAGAGGGTCGAATTGTACTAGCAGAATCGATGCCGATTGCAGCACAACGACTGTATCAACTAGCTAATCCATCATGGTTGAAGCCTAAGTTATACGATCGCTGGCAACAAGCAGAGGAAGCCATTTATCAGTTTTTAGATGATCCGAAGCTTAATTGGACAGTGCAAGACCTACAACTGTATTTTGAGCAAGCGGGTTTCGAGGTTGAGATGCAGATTGAACCAAGTCAAACAGAGATGTATCTATCACGATCTCTGTTCGATCGATGGTTTACAACTAACTCTGATCAACCTACTTATGCAGAGCGTTTAGCTCAGTGTTTAACAGCCGCCGAAGTTCGCCAAATTCAACAGCTTTTCTTGGCTCACCTACTGGATCAGACTGTGACCTGGAAGAGCCGTACCTTGTGGATTCAAGCCAAATTAGCCTGAATGGGCTTAGCTCCGGCTGAGGTTTAGCGATCGTTGTTCCGCAAAGGTTTTGTACTCGATCGCATCATGGCTGCAAAAGAGGCGAACTTCGTCACGATGGTTGACCATTAGTTTGCGGAGACGATCTTGATTAAGCAATCGTGCATTACGATCAACTTCCATCATCCATTGATACGCTTTTAATCCAGGTGTACATTTCGGATTTGGCTTCATCTCGTCGCGATAGAAGTAAGCATCTCCCGCATGTAGGAGCCAACCGTCGGAGGTTTCGATCGCGACTCCTGCGTGACCAGGTGTGTGCCCAACAAGCGGAATAAACAGAATTTCCGGTGGCAATCCTTCTAACTCTCGCACGGCTTCAAATCCAAACCAGGGTTCACCGTTTACTGTGTAGAATTTCCAGGATTTGACCTCATCCCATTGTTCCGGACGATAGCGGCGGCGCGCAATAAAGCTCTCCCGATTCCGTACCGCATCAATCTCACTCTGCATGACATGAACTGTTGCGTTAGGAAAGTCTTCTAGACCTCCCGCATGATCAAAGTCGAGATGAGTCAGAACAATATGACGGACATCTTGAGGCGAGAATCCCAGCTCTTCGATTTGGTCGATCGCACTGTATTTGCGATCGAATTGAATGTTATTAAATGCAATAAAAAACGGACTCAGCCGATGTGAGGGAGCTTGAATATCGCGCAACCCAAAGCCCGTATCGATTAGAACAAGTCCTTGATTTGTTTCAATCAGCAAACAGTGACAGACAAGATGGGAAGTCAAGCCTCGACTGAAGCCATCGAACAAGGCTCCACCCACCGGACACATACAGCCACAGTTTAGATGATGAATTCGCATAGCGGTTCTCTGGTGCGATCAACTATGTGAATGCTAGAGAGATTGCGATCGAATTCCGTCTTTCCAATGGGAGATCAGTAATTTGTCACCAAGACTTCTGTGATCTTGCCGCGTTTTTCTGCATTGCAGTTAATATTGCGGGTTGCATAAATGGTGTGAATGTTGAATTCTTTGTACAACTCACGAATAAACGAACAATCGGAGTTTGAGAGCATCACCTTTACGCCTCGATCGCTCAACTCCGTCACAACATCTCGCAATTGCACCTGCTGGTCTTCGCTGAATGAATAGCGATTGTAGGCGGTGAAATTGCTAGTTGAACTAATTGGATAGTAAGGCGGATCAAAGTAAACAAAATCGTTTGAACTATGAGCAGATTGCAGCACTTGATCAAATGATCCCGGCTTGATTTCAGCCGTCGAGAGCGCGATCGAGTCCGCTCGAAGCACCTCTGGATCATAAATCCCAGGCTTTTTGTAACTGCCGATCGGCACATTAAAATGCCCTTTGGAATTCTCACGGTACAGTCCGTTAAAGCAAGTTTTATTCAGATAAATCAGTCTTGCAGCGCGATCGACATTATTACCGGCATAAAACCAATCATCTGAGGCGGCGATTTGAGCGCGGACTTGGTAGTAATGCTCTGGGCAATGTTGCTGATGATGTTGCTCTAAGCGATTGATCAACTCTTCCACCTGATCGCGCACACACCGATAGACATTGACTAGCTCAAGATTAATATCAATCAATAATGATGTTGCGGGCTGGAGATGAAAGAAAATTGCTCCACCTCCGACAAACGGCTCATAGTAATTCTGGTAACGTTTCGGGAAATAGGAAACGTACTGCGAAATTAGCTGGTTTTTTCCGCCTGCCCACTTAATAAATGGGCGTGGTAACCCTGGGGACTGTACTTGAGTAATCATGTTTTTATTTAACACCTAAAATACATTTGATCTGATCAGCATTCGTATTATAAAAATGACACTCTGATCAGGTTTCGTAATTGATCTCTGATCTCGATATGATGGAATGGAGTTTAGAAAATAACCCTTATGATTCAAGACCTTTGGAACACCGTTTCTAAATACCCCAAGTTTGTAATTGGTGTCATTCTTGGCATATTCCTGAATGCTGCTGCGCCGCTCGTGCCGCTGTTCAAACGCCCTGTAACCGCGATCGCGCTAGTTGGCGTTCTTGTCGGTGGACTTGCCTTTGTTTCTTTCACCCTCAAAGCAATGCTCGGTTTAGATCCGCTTTAATAGAATGGACTTTTGTAGGTAGGAAGGAATTGTATGGCGACAGATCGAAGAATGGCTCGTGTCGCAGAATCTATCCGGCGCGAAGTGAGTCAAATGCTGTTAAATGGCATTAAAGACGATCGCGTAGGAACCGGAATGGTGAGCGTCACCGATGTTGATGTATCCGGGGATTTGCAGCACGCCAAAATCTTTGTCAGCATCTACGGCGATGAAGAAGCCAAAGCCGAAACGATGGCAGGCTTAAAGTCTGCGACAGGTTATGTTCGCAGCGAATTAGGACAGCGAATTCGCTTACGGAGAACGCCTGAAGTTATCTTTATTGAGGATCGATCGCTAGAGCGGGGTGATAAAGTTCTAGGGTTAATCAATCGCCTCAGCCAAGAGCGCAAAGAGTTCCCCGATGAAGACGTTTCTCCCGAATCTTGATGAGTTAACGCTGCGTCAGCAAGTGGCTCAAATGGTAGTCGTGAGGGCTTCGGGCTTTCTGTTTGACCATGAGATTCAGTATCCGGTCTGGGAGCCACCTGCGGCGACGTTAGAGTGTTGGATTAGGGAGTGGGGCGTGGGGGGTGTGATTCTCCTGGGTGCGAGTGCGGGAGAAATTGCGCTCAGAACGCAGCAGTTGCAAGCTTGGGCATCGATTCCGCTCTTGATTTGTGCGGATGTTGAGGAAGGAGTTGGGCAGCGGTTTTCGGGGGCAACTTGGTTTCCACCGCCAATGGCGATCGCAGAAATTGCCAAACGGGATCTCACTCTTGCGTGTCACTATGCTGAACAAATGGGGCGAATTACGGCAGCAGAAAGTTTAGCGATCGGCTTGAATTGGCTGCTTTCTCCCACGGTGGATGTCAACAATAATCCTGACAATCCGGTGATCAATGTCCGGGCTTTTGGCGAAACTCCAGAGATTGTTGGCGAACTGGCAAAAGCTTTTATCCGAGGCGCACACCAGCACCCGATTTTAACCACTGCAAAACATTTTCCGGGGCATGGTGATACGGAGACCGATTCTCACCTCGAATTACCTGTAATTCCGCATGATCGCGATCGCCTAGAACAAATTGAACTTCCGCCTTTTAGAGCCGCAATCTCAGCAGGTGTCGATGTTGTAATGAGCGCTCACCTTCAAATTCCCGCGCTTGATCCGAACTATCCTGCAACGCTTTCTCCAAAGGTTCTTACAGATGAGTTGAGACGGAATCTTGAATTTGAAGGCTTGATTGTCACGGATGCTTTAGTGATGGGCGCGATCGCCAATCGATATGGAACCGAGGAAGCTTGTGTTCTGGCAGTCGAAGCAGGCGCAGATATTTTATTGATGCCATTAGAGCCAGAAAAGGCAATTACAGCCGTTTGTGAAGCCGTAGAAAGCGGGCGGATTAGTCACGATCGCATCCAATCTTCGGTTGAAAGACTCTGGAGAGCTAAACAAAAAGCTTGTGCAGTCACAATTCCATCTGAAGAAGGTCACGCTTGGGAAAATCCGCCCGAACCTATTTTAGAAACAATTGAATTAACCTCGAAAATTGCTCAGCCAGATGCACTTTCAATCAATGCCGAATTGCTGCGTCATTCGATGCGGTCACGTTCGCATGTGCCAAAGGCATCGCATCATCCAAATTCTTCTCGCTTAGATTCGCTTTCCGGTGTGGGTCGCAATCTAGTAATTGTCGATAGCATTCTGGATTGTGATTTCCTGGGTCGAACCGCTCCTGCGATCGCATTTCCCGCTCAATTTGGATTGACAGAGACTCAGATTATCGATCGACATACCCCTTACATTGCTCCAAATAATCGCGCTCAAGTTCCAACTGTATTGCAATTATTTATCCGGGGTAATCCCTTTCGTGGAATCGCTGGATTAACTCAAGCGGCAGAAGATTGGTTTACGTTTCTATTAAATACAAATCAACTGTGTGCGATCGCAGTTTACGGCAGTCCTTATGTTCTCGATCGCTTTCTTCCCAGTTTGCCGCCGGATGTCCCTTATGTATTCAGCTACGGGCAAATGCAAGCGGCTCAAGCGATCGCATTAGAAACTCTGTTTAGAAGCCAATGCAAGTAGAACATCTAACACCGGAAGCGATGGAAATTATCTTGAACACTTTGCCAGAAAAGTCCAGTTAGGGCTACGTGCTTATGCGGCAGCGATCGACTTCCCGATCGAGGCAGTGATTGAAATGGCTGTTCCGCAAACCGTCGTTCACAGTCTTGGCAATAGCCAGAAACTCTACTTCTCCATCATTACATCTTGAGCACTACTTACATCTTCACTACTACAGTGTGTGCAGTGCGTTGTCCAATTTTTTCTATGATGGATGCACAATTCGGACTTGGGCGGTGATACGTACTATTTCTTTTGCCACGTTCCAAGCTGAGATACGATACCCTATCTATGGAGTAGATTTGTGCGATCGTCTAACCTATGACTGTTGATTTTCTCAGCCATCTTAATCCGTCCCAAAGGCAAGCCGTTCAGCATTTTTGTGGTCCTTTGCTGGTGATTGCTGGCGCGGGTTCAGGCAAGACAAGAGCATTGACGTATCGCATCGCCAATCTGGTGCTGAAACATCGCGTCGATCCAGAAAATATTCTGGCGGTGACATTCACGAATAAAGCGGCGCGGGAAATGAAAGACCGGATCGAACGATTGTTTGCCGAGCAGGAGGCATTAAGCGAACACGGCAAGCCGCTCGAATCGCTGCCCGGTCATGTTCAGACGAAATTGCGATCGCACGTCTACAAAACCATCACCAAAGATCTCTGGATCGGCACATTTCACGCGCTTTGCTGTCGAATTCTGCGCTTTGATATCGAAAAGTTCCAGGATGAAAAAGGACGGAAATGGACGCGATCGTTCTCGATTTTCGATGAGTCCGATGCTCAAAGCTTGGTGAAAGATATCATCATTAATCAATTGAATATTGATGAAAAGAAATTCGATCCGCGATCGGTTCGATATGCAATCAGCAACGCAAAAAACAAAGGTTTATCGCCGCGAGATTATGAAAAAGAGCAATCGAACTTCAAAGGAAAAGTGATTGCAAACGTCTATAGTGTCTATCAGGATAAACTCGCTGAAAACAATGCCGTTGATTTCGATGATTTAATCTGGATTCCAGTACAACTCTTTCGTCAGAATGAACAGATCCGCGCATACTGGCATAAACGCTTCAGACATATCTTGGTAGATGAATATCAAGATACCAATCGCACTCAGTACGATCTGATTCAGTTATTAGTGACGAATGGAGAACCCCCGAATCGATTTAACGAGTGGGAACATCGCTCGGTCTTTGTGGTGGGCGATGCAGATCAGTCGATCTACTCGTTCCGAATGGCAGACTTCACAATTCTGATGGGCTTTCAGCAAGACTTTGGGGATCGCTTGCCCGATGATGACACCCGGACAATGGTGAAGCTCGAAGAGAACTATCGCTCGACCGAGAATATCCTGCAACTCGCGAACGAACTGATCGAAAACAACACCGAACGCATCGATAAAATTCTTAAACCGACTCGTGGACAAGGTGAACCGAATTTCTGCTACCGCGCTCAGGACGAAATTGACGAAGCAGAATTCGTCGTTCAACAAATGCGGCGACTCGAAGCAATGAACTCCGATTTACACTGGGGTAAATTTGCGATTCTCTATCGAACCAATGCTCAATCACGGGCGTTTGAAGAAATTTTGGTGCGTTGGGGTGTACCTTATAAGGTCGTCGGTGGTCTGCGGTTCTATGACCGGAAAGAAATTAAGGATGTGCTTGCGTATTTGAGAGCGATCGCCAATCCTTCTGATACCGTTAGCCTCTTGCGCGTCATTAATACACCTCGTCGCGGAGTTGGAAAAACCACGATCGAATCTCTACAAAAAGCTTCGATCGGACTCGGTGTTCCTTTATGGGAAATTCTCAGCGATGAAAACTCGATCAAAACTCTAGCGGGTCGGTCTTCGAGAGGCGTGATTCAGTTTGCGCAGATCATTCAGAAATGGCGATCGCAGCTCGATGCAGTGAGCGCTTCAGAACTGGTACAAGGTGTGCTTGAAGACTCTGGTTACATCGCCGATCTAAAATCTCAAGGCACAGACGAAGCCGAGGACCGCTTGCAGAACGTTCAAGAGTTGTATAACGCTGTACTGCAATTCGAGGAAGAAAACGAAGACGATAAGAGCCTGATCGGTTTCCTCGCCAGCGCGTCTCTCGCTTCGGATTTAGACGACGTACAAGAAGAAACAACCAAAGTTTCTTTGATGACGCTGCACTCCTCGAAAGGGTTAGAATTTCCGATCGTCTTTCTAGTCGGTTTAGAACAAGGCTTATTTCCGAGTTACCGATCGCTCGATGATCCCGCCGCGATCGAAGAAGAACGCCGCCTCTGTTACGTCGGCATCACCCGCGCTCAAGAACGCCTATTCCTTTCCCACGCCCGTGAACGTCGGTTATACGGAAATCGCGAACCCGCCAGTCCCTCGCTATTCCTGGGAGAAATGCCCCGCGAATTGATGGATAGCAACACCAAAGCCGCGATCCCAACCAAATACACCACCAAGCCTGCCGCCAAACCCGCCCCCGTGATTCAGAGTACCGAAACCGATTGGAGCGTCGGCGATCGCGTCATGCACAGCCAATTTGGAATCGGAGAAATCACCAATATCTTCGGTAGTGGTAATAAAGCGACTTTGGCGATTCGATTCGATAACTTGACCGGAATGAAGCGCAAGATTCTCCCGATCGGAGATCGCGCCTTGAGTGCGATCGAGTAATCTCAAACTATGGTGATTCAATCCTCTAAATCAAACCGCTCTGTCCCGCCCTTGAAGAATGGCGATCGTTTGTCCCGCGCCGAATTTGAGCGGCGTTATGCGGCTGCACCCCACATCAAAAAAGCCGAACTGATCGAAGGAATTGTCTATATGCCAGCCGCACTCCGCTTTAGAAGTCATGGTCAACCCCATGCCCGGTTAATGGTCTGGCTGGGCAACTATCAGATTGCCACGATCGGGACTGCGTTAGCGGATAACACAACTGTCCGACTTGATCTCGACAATGAGCCGCAACCTGATATCGCCTTATTTATCGAACCTGAATTCGGTGGACAAGTGCGAATTTCAAGCGATGACTATCTCGAAGGCGCACCAGAACTAATCGCAGAAGTCGCAGCAAGTAGTGCGGCTTACGATTTGGGCGATAAGAAGAAGGCGTATCGGCGCAACGGAGTCCGAGAATACCTCGTTTGGCAAATGTTTGAAAATAAGCTGGACTGGTTTTTGCTGCAAGACGATGAATATGTACCGCTATTACCAGACGAAACCGGAATCATTCGTAGCCAGACATTTCCGGGATTGTGGCTGGCGATCGACTCCCTGCTCAAGGGTGAAATGCTGCAAGTCATGGCAGTTTTGCAGCAGGGATTGAATTCCCAAGAACATCAAACACAAGAACATCAAACATTTGTGCAGCAGTTGCGCGATCGTCTAGCCGACTAATCCCGATCGCAACGCCCTCACCGCCGCCTGGGTTCGATCATCCGCACACAGCTTATTCAGAATGTTCCGAACGTGCGTCTTCACTGTTCCCACCGTGATATAAAGCTTTTCAGCGATCGCAGCATTGCTACAACCATCCACAATCAACTGCAATACTTCTAATTCCCGCTCTGTTAATGGATACGCCTCAATAATTTGGTTATATTCTGGCTCGGTTGCGGTAATGGCGACCTGTTGAGCTTCAGATTGAGCCGCAGTTTGAGGCGCGGTTGACTGAGTTTGACGCAGCACCACACGAGCGATCGCCGGATCGATCCAGGAGTTTCCTTCTTGGGTGACGCGCAACGCCTCGACCAACTGATCTAAACTGACATCTTTCATGCAGTACGAGTCTGCACCCGCCGCAAACGCCGCTAGAACTGTATCTTCGTGATCTTGTAGCGTTAAAATAAGAACTTTTGTATTGGGGTGATCTTCCATCTCAGCTTGCGCTTGACGGAAACGGCGCGTCAGTTCTACGCCATCGATATCGGGCAAGCCAATATCTACGATCGCAACATCCGGCTTCAAATTCGTCAGCATTTTCAATCCATCGGTTCCATTCGCTGCTTCTCCCACGACTTCAAACCCTGGGCGTTGCTGTAACGCGGTCTTCATTCCCACCCTGGTTAAGTCATGATCCTCAATCAGCGTAATCCGAATGTCATTCATGTGAAAAACCCCCACAGTATTTAGAGAATATCAAAATTGCATAGAAATACATCAATACGCCGCACCAGTGTTGGAGCGGTGCTTAATTACAAATCCACATAGAAACAGCCAATTTTATTGTGCTTTAAAAATAGTCGTAAATCCTCCTCCCTGTTGTACTACCTGTGGCATAAACCTTACGTAGGATCTTCTTCGTCCTCGTCTCTAGGGCTGAAATGGCATCAACTCTTTGCTTCGTTATAGCAACTCAAGCAATGAATGTTGCAAATGGTGCCTTTCCACGACTCGATTAGGGCGTTTCAGCGAAACGCCTCAGCATAGAATATAAATTGCATTTACTGCATCTAAGGGACTCACTCTTGTAAGCAGCGAATTGCCTCTAAAAGCCCCCGCGCTTTATTTAGCGTTTCTTGATACTCACTTTCGGGTACAGAATCCGCCACCAGTCCGGCTCCTGCTTGTACCTGAACTGTGTGTTTACCATCACCTCGATCGCGCACCACCATCGTCCGAATCGCGATCGCGCTATTCAGTTGCCCCTCAAAGTCGTAGTACCCATACGCGCCCGAATACACCCCGCGCCGGCAAGGTTCTAAATTGTGAATAATCTCCATTGCTCGAATCTTCGGCGCACCGCTCACCGTTCCGGCTGGAAATCCTGCTTTGAGCAAATCCCACGCGGTTTTATCGGGCGATAACTCTCCGACGACGTTACTGACAATGTGCATCACATGAGAATAACGCTCAATCACCATCAATTCATCGACTTTCACCGTTCCGTTGATGCAGACGCGCCCTAAATCATTGCGTCCTAAATCGACTAACATCACATGCTCTGCCACTTCTTTGGGATCAGCCAGTAAATCTTGTTCTAGAGCGAGATCTTCTGCGTGAGTTTTGCCGCGTTTACGAGTTCCCGCGATCGGTCGCACTGTGGCAATTTTCGGCTGAGTCGGATCGCTCGATCGCTCGGCTTTAACCAAGACTTCTGGACTCGATCCAATAATCTGCCAATTGTTGAAGTGGAAATACGCCATATAGGGCGAGGGATTGATTAATCGCAGCGATCGATACAGTGCAAACGGCTCTCCGACAAATTCCGAATTCAGCCGTTGCGAAATCACAACCTGAAAAATATCACCCGCTTTGATGTGCGCTTTGGCAGTTTCGACGTTGGCGCAGAATTGTTCTTTTGTGGTGTTGCTTGTCCACGTGATTGATGAATCATTATTTGCAGGTGGCTTCCAGGAAAGCAATCGAGTTTTCTCAGGAAGCGGCGATTTGAGCTTATTGACTAATTGCGTGACGCGATCGCAGGCTTGCTGATATGCTGCCTCTAAATCGGTATTCGGATCGCGCAGATCTGCATACGCGATCGCCCAAATCTTCCGCTTCACCTGATCAAAAATCAACACCTGATCAATCTGCATCCACAATCCATCGGGCAAATCCTCTTCGGTTGCCTGATAGATTGGAACACGCGGTTCAATCCAGTTGATCAGTTCATATCCCCAAAATCCAAACAGTCCGCCAATTCCTGACGGCAATTCAGGTAGTTTTACCGGCTGATAAGGCGCTAAACATTCAGACAGTGTCGTAAACGGATCGCCTTCAAACACTTTCTGAGTTCCGTCTCGGTGAGTTTGGGTGGTGCGATCGCCCCTCGCTTCCAAAACCCACAACGGATCACACCCTAAGAAACTGTAGCGCCCGATCGTTTCTCCGCCTTCGACCGACTCCAGCAAAAAGCTATAAGGCTGCCCATCGCACACGCGATACCATGCAGAAACGGGCGTATCCAAATCAGCGACCCACTCTTGATAAACGGGGACAAAATTACCTTGCTGTGCGAGTTCCTTGAATTGAGAAAAATCGGGAGAAATCATAACAACTTAGAACGATCGTACAGCTAGGATACAAGCTTTCTTTTACCGATGACTATACAGACTGAATTTCTTACTCGAAACAAGAGGAGCCAAACTTTAACCAAGAAGGCTAAAATTCAGCTCCTAAAAGCACAATTCGAGACGATCGAGGTTTAAGGATCGTAGGGTTTACGACCGCTAAACTTCAACTTGGCAGGCTCATAGTTCGCTCCGATGTTGCGCGGAACGCTATTGACTGCAACACGACCAGGATTTACCCTTTCAGGGAAAACGCCATCATTCGGGTGCAGGTACTGAATTTCGCCGTTCGGGAAAATGCGATAGACCTTGTAGTTGGTGATCTTGAACTTCGTGCGAAGTTGTCCACCCAAAGCTAGGCAGTGTTCCTTGCGGGCTAAATACAGTAGATTGTCGCCTTGACGCATCGTTGCTGCACCACTCATGGGCATTTCAAAGACTTGCTCTTTGGGGCTGCTCCAGGTGATGGCGTATTTCTCTTCTATTAGGGCTTTGGTTAGCAGTCCACCTGTACTGCCACCGAACAAAGGTGCTTGTCCAGTAAGAGTTTCTGACATAGGGTCTCGCTCTAAACGTTTTAGGCATCGTATCACCGCACGTTTACAGCTTTAACGATTCCGTAACAGTTGTTAATAGGTACGAATTTTTCCAGGTTTAAGCGTAGAAAATTCTAAACTTTTGGGCAGGAGGCACAGCAAAACCGTGCCAATTATCATGCGGCATTTTGCATTTCGGGCATTTAATCTCTCGATCGCGTTCTTTTTCTCTGAGCGGATCGCTTAGACTCTCCCACGGGCACGATCGGAATCGTAAAGTGAAACTCACTGCCGCGATCTTTGCCGCTCGATTCTGCCCAGATGCGTCCGCCCCAGTTGGCGATAATTTGGCGACAGATGGCAAGTCCGAGACCGGTTCCGCCTGTGGTACGCCTCAGTGCGCCTTCTTCTTGGTAGAAGCGATCGAACACCGTTTCTAGCCGATTTTCTTCGATGCCGCGTCCAGTATCTGCGACCATCACTTCAAGCATGGTGTCGCTGCTACGCTTCGCTCGAATGGTGACTCTGCCCCCAGCATCCGTAAACTTGCAGGCATTATCGAGTAGTTTGGTGAGAACTTCGACTAGCCATTCACCATCGACTTGAACCAGCGGCAGTTCGGTGGAAATTTGAGTAACAATTTGCGGCAGTGGAGTTGCCATTCTGCGGGCTTGCAGACTGCTGAGAGCGAGATCAACACATTCCCAAAGCGGCAACGGTTCCATTCTCCACTCCACTCGTCCGCTTTCAAGCCGCGACAACGTGAGAAAGTCTTGAATCAGCTTCCGCATTCGTTCTCCGTCGGCTAGGGCGGAATTGAGCATCACTTGCCGCAGGTCGGGAGACATATCGGGTTCGCTGGCAAGGCTTTCGAGACACACTTGAATAGTCGAAAGCGGGGTGCGAAGTTCGTGCCCGGTAATGGCAATCAAATTGCTGCGGGTGCGATCGAGCGCTTCTAGCTGCTGATTGAGATCTTCTAGATTGGCAAACGATTCGGCTTGCATCAAAGCCACTCCAACTTGAGTGGCGATCGCTTCGATCATGGCGACTTCATCGCGCTCTAGAACGTGCGGAGTCGTGCCGCAATAGTGCAGTTCGACCATGCCCAAAAGCTGATTCTGATGCAGCACCGGAACCATCAGCCACGATCGAACATCCCATTCCTGAGTTAAGGCTTGCAGCGTGCGATCGCCATCTTTGATCATCGCCAATCTTGCATCGGTTTGAGTGTCTTCGATAAAAACTGCTTCTTGGCGCTGCACAACTTCTTCAAACAACGGATTGCCATGCAGTGTCCAAGTCCGACCTGCAAGCGAGGGAACCGAATCGAGTAAATATTCGTGCTGCAAAATCGCAGAAGCATCGGTTGATTTGCAGCGATAAATTAAACAGCGTCCCGCACCTAACACTTTTCCGAGTTCTTCTGCTGCAACATTGAGAATTTCATGCGGATCAAGCGATCGTCGCACTGCTGCCGTAATTGAATTCACCAAGCGTTCTTTGCGCTCTTTTTCTGCAATCGAGCGGTAAGCTTTTGCGAGTTTATACTGTCCCGCTTGCAAGTAGGTGACTAAGCGATCGGCAAACGGAGCCGGATCAACTTGGTTAATATTTGAGGTTGAACTTGCGGCAATTCGCACCAGCATTGGAGCAATTTTGCTTTGTAGCTCTGGGCGATATTGCAAAATTCGATTCAGCAGAATCTCAGCCGACTTGTGAACCACAGCGCGATCGAATGTCCAAATTCCTTCAAATCGTCGGGCTTGATCGACGTGCAGTGGCGCAATGGACTGATTTTCTGCACTAAGATCGCGCTCTCGACAAATCAAACAAGCGGCGTACTGTTCGCTGACAACAATGAGATGCCATTCCTGGCTCAGCGCATCTTCCGGCTCAAAGGCGATCGTTTCGTAATGTTCGGAGCGATTGGCAAAATCGGTTTCTGGAGCCGCAAGCACATAGACTTGATCGGTACGATCGGAGATTCTCAGATACCGATGGGCTTCTTGCCGATAAAAACGCTCACGCTGAAAACTCGCGATTACAAGCGGATGATCATTGCCTGCTAAAACCTGGTCTTCCATCGCGTGCGACAAGGCAGTGAGGGAAGACTTGAAGTAGATTTGAGGTCGCACCTGGGGAAGCGCCTTCAGCAGCGTCTCCAGGACTGAGTCAGGAATGATCATTGTTATAGTAAGTAACCCGCCAACTGTTGAATTCCCAGTGGGTCGAGAAGCTAGGGTCGAAAATGACCTAGACCGTAGTAGAACTTTTGTTTATGAGAATCAAAGTAATTCCCTCAGCCATTGTAAAGGGTGGATGGGGTCGATCGCAGGTTCACGTTTCGTTTCTTAACTCAGGCTTGTTCCAGCAGCACTACGGCGTGAGCGACGATCGCATCTTCCTGCCCGACGGCATCCATTTTTTCGTTCGTGGTGGCTTTGACTCCGACGCAATCTGGAGGGAGATTCAGAGCGGTGGCGAGACGCGATCGCATTGCTTCAATGTGCGGCTTCAGTTTCGGGCGTTCTGCCACAATCACCGAATCGATGTTGCCGATTTTCCAGCCTTTGTCTTGAATTAATTGATGCACTTGTTCAAGTAAAACAATGCTGTCGGCTCCTGCCCATTTTGGGTCAGTCGGTGGGAAATAATGCCCGATGTCGCCTAAACTCAGTGCCCCAAGCATTGCATCCATAATCGCGTGAGTCAGAACGTCCGCATCACTGTGACCCAGCAACCCGGTTTCATGTTCGATCTTGATGCCACCGAGGATCAAATCTCGTCCACTGACAAGGCGATGAATGTCGTAACCGTTGCCGATGCGAATTGCCATAACTTTGAAGAAATCACTGCGACTTTTAGGATAGTTGAATCTGAGCGATCGCAGACAGTACAATCAAATGCGATCCACACCTGCTTAACACATGACTCCGCTTCCAGAATACCGCCCAAAACAACTCTCGCTAGGCCCCTTAGAAGCTGAGATTCTTCGCATCGTTTGGGAACTCGAAATGGTCACGGTAAAGGACGTTCACGATCGCATTCTGGCTGACCCCGATCGAGAACTGGCTTACACTTCAGTCACGACGGTTCTGAATCGATTGGTGAAAAAAGGCTGGTTAACCTGTAACAAGCAGAATCGATCGTTTACTTGGTCGGCGATCGTTTCGCAATCTGAGGCAAGAGCAATTCAGGCAATGGAGCAACTGAATCAATTTTTAGCGGTGACTAATCCGGATGTGGTTGCGGCATTTGCAGATAGTTTGGATCAAGCGAGTTGTGATCAGCTTGACGCGATCGCGCAACGCCTCAAAGCGGTTCGTCAAGCACGGGAGAAATAATTATGCACTTCACTTTATTGCTCATTTCCGTTAGCGTGGCGATCGCGTTTCGGCTTGCCTGGAAAACGAGTGCTTCAGACTGGAATACCCGTTGGCAAATGGCGTTAGGCGTATTTTTATTTTCGCCGCTTCTGTTAATCACAAGCGCGATCGCGATTTTGTGCATGGGGCCTCGCGGTCAAATGGTACAAACTTGGGAAGGCTGGGGGAGTTATGGAATTGCGATCGGATTTTTGGGTCTTGGCGTTGTTTTGATGATGCAGTTGGCAAGGCAGGCAGGGCGATCGCTGAAAGAAATCGACCAGTTGCCGCAAGAAATTATCTTGTCAACACCTGCGCGATTACTGAAAAGCTCAACTCCGTTCATTGCTCAAATCGGTTTCTGGAATCCTGAGTTAGTGATCAGTGATGGACTTCTAGACACGCTAGACGAAGCGCATTTACAAGTGGCGCTAACGCATGAAGAAGCACATCGTCATTATCGTGATACGTTCTGGTTTTTCTGGCTGGGTGGATTGCGCCGTTTAACTGCTTGGTTGCCGAACACCGAAGCCCTTTGGCAAGAGATAATTTTGCTGAGGGAACTCCGCGCCGATCGCTGGGCTGCACACCGAACCGATGGATTGCTACTTGCGGAAGCGTTGTTATCGATCGTTTCTGCCTCGCAAGCTGAATCCGAACCCTGGATGGCGGCGCTAAACGATTCTATGCCTCAAACTCGACTGAATGAGCGAATTGATGCGTTATTAGATGAATCGGAACCTTTACCAGAAACGAGTTATGCAGTTTGGATCTGGTTGTCGATCGTATTATTGCCGCTATTCGTCATTCCGTTTCATTCCTGATTACTACCGCATTGTGCAGGAGCGACTTGCAGAATTGCGAAATATATATCTTATCTGTTCACACTACTGATCATCTAAGCGTTTCTGAATCTGTTTGATGGCTTGATACATCTCATATAAACGGCTGTAAATCGCTGAAGATTTGAGATAGATTTTATGCTCCACCGCAGGATAGCCTGACATAATTGCGCCAGGTTTCACGTTCGCATGAACGCCTGCTTTTGCCGACGCGATCGAGCCGTCGCCCATTTTAGCTTCGTTCGCAACTCCAGACTGTCCACCCAGAATCACACGATTACCGATCGTCGATCCGCCTGCAATTCCAACTTGAGCCGCAAACGCACAAGCTTCACCGACTTTCACACCATGCCCAACTTGAACAAAGTTGTCAAGCTTAGTGTTGCGCCCAATCCGGGTTACACCGACGGCAGGACGATCGATCGCTGAATTACACCCAACCTCGACTCCATCTTCTAGCACCGTGTAGCCAGATTGCTCCATTTTCAGCCAGCCTTCACGAGTCGGCACAAACCCAAACCCTTCTGATCCAATCACTGCCCCAGCATGAATCACGCAATCTGCACCGATTTGACTCCGTTCGTGAATCGTGCAGTTGGCATGAAGCACCGTACGATCGCCAATACTTACATCTGGATAAATGACAACATTGGGGTGAATGCAGGCATGATTACCAACTCTAACGCCGGATTCAATCACCACATGAGCACCGATCGCAACACCTTCGCCAATCTGAGCCGATGGATCGATCACAGCAGTTGGATGAATCTTAGGCGAAGGTTTGAAGGGTTGGTAAAACAGCGCGATCGCTTGGGCAAACGCAAAACGCGGCTGAGAGACAACAATCCAAGCTAAATCGCGCTCGGTGGCGATCGCCTGTAAGGTTTCGTTAGCAGGCAAAATTACGGCAGTCGCTTTTGTCGATTGAAGCTGCGCCGTATATTTTGTGCTTTCTGCATAAGTCAAAGTGTTGGGAGTGGCATCGGCGATCGGGCTTACACCTGTGATGTCTAAACTTGGTGTAGCACTGTAGCGGATAACCGATTTACCTAACTTTTCGACTAGATCCTTGAATTGCATTTACTCATCCACCCGTTTCAAGAAAGCTGCACATTCGACGTGAGCGGTCTGCGGGAAAAAGTCCGCAGGCTGCACCCGCTTCAGTTGATACATATTACCTGCACACAGCACCTTTAGATCGCGTGCAAGAGTTGCAGGGTTACAACTGACGTAAACGATTTGTTTTGGTTTCTGAAGGCGTAACGTTTCTAAAACGCTAGCATCACAGCCTTTTCGAGGCGGATCGAGCATGACTAAATCAGGGTGAAGGGAGAGGGTGCGCAAAGCTTTTTCAACCGAGCCGACCTCAAAGCTAACATTCCCAATTCCATTTAATGCTGCGTTCTGCTGCGCTTGCTCGATCGCTTCGGGTTGAATTTCGATTCCGATCGCAGTTTTGACCCGCTGTGCGATCGGTAAAGTCATCGTGCCAATTCCGCAGTACAGATCAATAAAGGTTTCATCCCCTTGTAAGTTCAACTCATCCAAGATTGTCGTTAACAATGCTTCTGCTTGCTCGGTGTGAACTTGGAAAAATGTATCCGGTCGAATGTGAAAGGTTAATCCAGCAAATTGCTCACTGAGAAACGGTTGCCCCGCAATGCAATGGGTTTCTGCACCAAAGATGGCGTTTGTGCGATCGGGCTGCACATTGATCGACACTCCTACAAGAGCTGGGTACCGTTGTAGCCATTCCTGCGCTTGAGCTTCTAGATTTGGTAATTCTGGATCAGCCGTCACCAACGTTAACAGCACTTCACCTGTACGCTGTCCGATTCTCAAAGCTAAATGCCGCACTTGTCCCCGGTGATACTTCTCATCATAAACCCGCCAACCTTGCTGCTGAATATCGTGTTTCACCTCAGCCAAGAACGGATTCAATCGTTCATCCTGAATCGGGCATTGATTCAGATTCACAATTTGATGCGTTCCTTTCTGGTAATACCCTGCTTGTATTTGTCGATGCTGCGATATCCCTAGCGGATAAGTTGCTTTATTGCGATAGTGCAGAGGCTCGCTGACGTTAAGAACTTCGTCAATTGCAACTCCCTCGAATCCCCCGATTCGCTCTAACGCTTGCACAACCTGATTGCGTTTCGCCTCAAGCTGATATTCATACTCGACGTGCTGCCACTGACATCCGCCACACTTATCCGCCACAATACAACTCGGACGCACTCCATACGGAGAATCTTCGAGCAGTTCATGTATCTTTGCATGAGCGTAATTCGGCTTGACGTGCATCAATCGGACGATCGCTCGATCACCCGTCACCGTATCCGGCACAAACACCACCCGCGATCCGGATCGTCCAACGCCATCACCCCGATCGCTTAAATCTGTGATCGTCACTTCGATCAGATCACCTTGTTTCCAAGGGCTATCAATCGGGGCGGTTTCTAACTCTGAGGGCACAACAATTTACCAATAAGGTCTGTTCCATTGTGGCGTTTTTTGGCAAAGTCGATTATCGCACAGCCGCGATCGCAGCTTTTGATAACACATCTTCATAGTAGTTCTGCAATTGTTTCGTTGCGGCTGACCAACTCCAGCGCTCTGCTTCAGCGCGAGCATTCTGCCTCAGCTTCTCGCGTTCTTCGGTGCGCGATAACAGATGCTGCGTGGCGACGATCGCGCCCTTCTCATCAGTCGGATCGAAGAGATAGCCATTCACGCCATCTTCGACAATATCGGGAATGCCGCCCGATCGAGCTGCCACCACTGGACAGCCTGCCGCCATTGCTTCAAGTAAAACAAGTCCAAGCGTTTCAGTTCGAGACGGAAACACAAAGGCATCTGCAGAGGCAAATGCAGATGCCAGTTCTTGACCTGCAAGATATCCGACAAAATTTGTATTGGTGCCTGCAAAGTGTTGCTCTAACGGTTGGCGATTTGGGCCATCACCGACTAAGGCTAATCGTGCATTCGGAATCGATTCGAGAACGGCTTTGATGCGATCGACCTCTTTCTCCGCAGATAACCGCCCGACATAGAGCAACAATGGCGCTTCAGGATGACCTTGTGAGAGGCGCGATCGCATTTCCAGGTTCGCAAAATGCGGCTGAAACGTCTCCGTATCCACGCCACGCTGCCAAAGATTGACTCGTTCAATTCCGTGATTTGTCAATGCCTGCATCATTGCGGTTGAAGTGCAGAGATTGATTTCAGCTTGATTATGTCCAGCTTTGAGCAATTCCCACAGAACGCCCTCTAACGCCCCCAAACCATAGTGATGAAGATATTCCGGTAAGTGCGTGTGATAAGACGCGATCAATGGGATGTTGAGAACCTTGCTGTAAAACAGTCCTGCCAATCCTAAAACCGCAGGATTCACAATATGGATCAGATCGGGTTTGAAGTGTGAAAGTTGATCACCGATCGCAGGTCGCGGTAATGCTAACTTCAATTCTGGATACAACGGTAACGGAAATCCTGAAACACCATAAATTTTTGCGCCTTTGTACTCGGTTAAACCCCCATCGGGCGAGAAGATCAACACTTCGTTGCCCTGTCTTTGCAGGTGGTCAACGGTGTGTTTTAACCGAGTAACAATTCCATCAACTTTTGGCAGAAACGTTTCTGTAAATAAAGCAATACGCATAACCGTTATGAGAAGGGTCGATCGTAAAAAAGCGATGGTTTTCGGATCATCGCTTTTTGAATTGAATTATCGCTTCCAAGTTACTTTTGGTAGGATCTCGCTGTTATCCACGCGATGCTTGTACTTCACAGCAAAATTCAGCAACGAATCGAGCAATGAATCCGAAAGATAGTGCGGTTGCAGTCCCAAATCCAAGAGATTGGTGTTTTTCGCATTGAAATAATGTTCTTCTTTCTCGATGCGGGGATTATCGAAGTTCTGCACCTCAATTTTCAAGCCCATTGCGCTTCCCGCTTTCTGAACCAAGTTGGCGATTTCTGCCACCCCGAACAGTTCAGTAAATTGGTTAAACACGCGAAACTCACCCGGAGCCGCAGGCGTTTCCAGCGCCAATTCCACACAGCGCACCGTATCCCGAATATCGAGAAATCCCCGCGTTTGTCCACCTTTTCCGTAGACCGTGAGCGGATGCCCGATTGCTGCTTGAATGCAGAATCGATTCAACGCCGTTCCAAACACACCATCATAATCAAGGCGGTTGATCAGCAGTTCGTCCATTCCGGTTTCTTCGGTCAGAACGCCGTACACAATGCCTTGATTCAGATCCGTTGCGCGTAAACCCCAAATCCGACAGGCAAAGTGAATATTGTGCGAGTCGTGAACTTTGCTGAGGTGATACATACTACCCGGTTGTTTCGGGTATGGGAGTGTATCTTTGCGTCCGTTGTGTTCGATCGTAATGTAGCCTTCTTCGATATCGATGTTTGGCGTTCCATATTCGCCCATCGTTCCAAGTTTGACCAAATGACAATCGGGGAACTTCTCTTTCATGATGTAGAGCAGATTGAGCGTTCCGACGACATTATTGACCTGAGTAAGAACGGCGTGTTCGCGATCGATCATCGAAAACGGAGCCGATCTCTGTTCCCCAAAATGCACGATCGCATCGGGTTGGAACTGCTCCATTGATTTGTTGAGAAACTCGTAGTTCGTGATATCGCCGATAAAAAGATCGATCGTTTTGCCTGTGAGGTCTTTCCAGCGTTGGAGCCGCTGCTTAATCGGCGCGATCGGGGTCAGCGTATCAATACACAATTCATTATCCCAATGCCGCCGCACTAAGCTATCTAAAATACCAACCTCATGCCCTCGATTCGACAAGTAGAGCGCAGTTGCCCAACCACAATATCCATCACCACCAATAACTAGGACTTTCATGCTTGCTCAATCTTTCCTGCGGATACTTTGCCAAATCTACCAGGTTTCGGCACTCAGAAGATCGCAATTCGCAGCGAGTTCGCCTGAATTCTTAACTGTAATCTTCCGATTCACCCCAATATCTATCTAATGGCGGAAGTGTGATTGTCCTACGGTGTATTCAAAATTACTAAATCTGTACCTCATCGGCAAAGCTTGCCCATCGCACAAATTCAAATGCACCTGCGACTGACCCCCAAACGTGCTCATCGGTTTCCGGGTCGCGTCCGCGATCGAGACTCGTAAACCGCTCTCCATCAATCTCAAATTCACTATCTAAGTAAGTCTCTTTGCCTTTGCGAGTCACCATACAGGCTTTTCCAGGCTCGACTCGTCCTTTGAAGCTGCTGCCCGTCCATTCCACTATCATGTTGCAGCCTGGAAGCTTTTCTAGCTGATCCGCTTTCAATTCCTTCAGGCGGTTCAAATCGCGGGATGCTCCATACAGCTTTTGTTCATCGTGCACCTGGTAATTTTCGATTTCGATGTGACCGTTGCGATCGACCAATTTCAATACTCGCAACCGATACGGATCATTCAGCATATAGTCGTAGGCTTGCTCAACAAAAAATCCGACTCCACTAAGCAGATCTAACGGCAACGGACGCATACACACGCGAATGTGAGCATACATCGGCGGATTTTCAAAGGCTTGTAACTGATTGCTGAAATCCGCAGCCATCCAACATGCCAAAGTTGCAATATCAGTAGAGTGTGTCATAGCCATTTCATCGAGACTTGGATTTTATTGTAAGGGGTTGCAGCCGACAAATCATCCTTTTAGTCCCTTGAGCCGAAACAGCAAGAATTGTGTCACTTGCCCTAAGCTGAAATTGTCATCGCTGACCAGCACTAAGCTATGCGATCCATCTGGTAATCTTGCGCCGATCGTCATTGCTTCCAAGTTATCAATCCGAACACCTAACTGATTGAGATCTTGCAATAGCTCCTTTCTTACGGGTCTCACCTTCGCTCCACGCAGGGATTCGATCGAAGACGTATCACTTGCCGTTCCAGTTGCAACTTGAAACAGTTTGACCTGAAATCCACCCACTCCGAACGATCGCTCTAAGCTCAAGAAATGCCCACCTTGATCGATCGACAATAGTTCAGTCAGTCCAGAATCAGATGCGCCTGCGGGTTTCGGATCTAACGGATAAGCGTGTTCTGAAATCAATGTTGATCGCGTGGGAATCAGTTGATAATGCAGCAATCGATTCAACAGACTTTCTTTTGTCGTTGGCAGTTCAAGATCTTGGGCTAACGGGGACTCGATCGCGGCAAACAATCGGAACGGTTCAGCAGAGGGAGCCGTGGAAGCGCCTGCATTCAGCGTCAACGCTTCAAATCCAAGATTATCCCGAACTCCGCGAGTTGGCGTCATTCCTTTTGCATCGGGCAAATACGACTCCGGCATCTGCAACTTCCGCTTCAGTTTCCCGGTTTGCAAATCGAACTCCCCAATAAAGGGTGCAATCCCGTCTTTCGTCACTCCCTCGCTGGAAACAAACACAGAGTTGAGCGGCGATAATGCAATGCCTTCCGGGTCGATCGTTCCTTTCGCAAATGGTTGCCCTGTCTCATCAGTTAAAGTCGTGACGTTCTGAACTTCGACCGATTTGAGTGTGTTCTGAGCAATCTGCAATTTCAGGGTGTAAAAACGGGCGGGATTGCGATCGCTGCGATCGTCCGAAACGGCGTAATAGAGATCTCGTTTACGATCGTAAGTAATCCCTGACAGTCCACCGATCGTCGTTCCTTTGAACTCCTTATCGGTCAAAGTGTAGCTACCGAGAAACTCGATCGACAACGGCAAAAACAATCGGTCTTCTGCACTCACACGCGGCAAGCTGCATCCAGTCAAGCCGACGAAACAGAGAAACAGAGCAATCCAAGAAATCCAGCGACGCATTGATCTTTCCTTGCAAATCTCCGTTTACTGTAGCGCGGGATTTGGATCAAATGAGTTGATTTCCAGATTAGATGAGGGTCACGTAAAGCGATCGCTTCTGCAAGTGCTTCGACGGTGAGGTTGACGATCGCTGGCATGGTGTTCTCCCTTGCATTATTCCTTCAATTACCGCTAATAAAAGATTTCTACTTGGCGAAACAACAATAAAAAATACTTGAGTTCGCCAAGGATATTACTTAAATATTCCAATGACAGCACTTACGAAACCTATTAATCCTACTATTGCGCTTATGACGGGATTCTCTTTAATTCTCTCAGTTACTGCTGCTGGATAACCTTTATAAACGTCTCTCCAAGTGGCGTTTGTTTTAAGCGAATTATCAGCGGCACGCTCAACTATGTTTGTAAGAACATCAACTTTCCTAGGGCGTATCTGCAAAGTCTAAATGTAAGGTAATGCCCTATTTGAGCCAAATTAGAATTGCAGCAATTGTCAGCATCGCCAGATAGTTCTCTGCCCGTTTTTCATACCGTG
>NZ_JAMPLL010000014.1:0-113984 GCF_039962495.1 Leptolyngbya sp. AS-A5
GCAAAAGAGTTCTTCTAGACTAGACATGAGGGCAAATTGGGCGGGATTTTTAGCAATTTCAGCCTATCGAGTTTGCCCCTTTCTTGTCCCATTCCTTATCCCGAACTCAGGTTTTTTAGACAAATAACTAGATTAATCACAATGCTCTGGACAATTCTCATTGCCCTCTACGGATTGTTGGTCGCGATCGGCGGCATCATTGGCTATATCAAAGCGGGAAGCCGCGTTTCTCTCATGACAGGATTAGGAAGCGCTGTTGCGCTTGGGGTCGCTGCCTACGCCAATTCAGGGAATCGAGTCCAAGGGTTGCTCGTTGCTATCTTAATCGCGATCGCACTGACAACCTTTTTCGGCTTGCGCTGGAGAGAAACTCGTAAATTCATGCCTGCCGGACTCATGACGCTACTGAGTGCCGTCGCCGCGATCACATTTGCGGTTGGAGTTGCTAATCGTTAGACCTGCCGCCCTACATCTGAAACAGAAATGCAACCTTATCGCCTTTACCCAATGAGATGCGATCGCCCGCTCTCAGCCGGTGGCGATTACCCATGGGCAGCGGTGAGTTATTGATATAGGTTCCATTCGAGCTACCCACATCTTCAATGTAGTAAGCATCGCCCTCTACTCGAATATCTGCATGAATCCGCGACACGATCTCAGAATTGGGAAACCCAGAGACATCAATATCCGGGGGAATGCGATCGTTAGGCTTACCGATGTGAATCACCGTCAAACTTGGCGGAATCTCGATCTCGGTACTCGTCTGTAAGTTCAGCAATCGGGCATAACTCTGCTGAAGTTGGGTGACTGAATTCGATTGCGGGATTGACGCAGGAGCGGCTTCGGCTTGAGCGGGAAGCACGATCAGATCAGGTTCGATTAACGCATCAGGAATCACCGGATCAGGAAGTTTCTGCGGATCAGAAGATTCAGGAGTCGATAGCATAGAAGCGTTCATAGATTTCAGGTTAAAGCCGCACTGTCCGCAAAAGCTGGCATCGGCTTGGATTGCCGCAGAACAGTTGGGACAAGCGATCGTTGCAGGCAAAGGGGTGTAACAAGACTCACACTGCACCGCGCCGTCTGGATTGGGATGATTGCAATTTGGACAGACAATCATTCGAGCATTCCATTCAAAATTGAATTCATCATATCTGCCAAATGCTCAGCAGAGGATGACCCTTGTGATAAATACAAGCTGAACTCTCAGATTACGGTTAGTTTGCAATCCACCTGTAAATCTATACAGGAGCGATCGCAGCATCGGCTCACACGGGTCAAGCGATGGTGCGATCGCTCCAAAAATCAGGAGGCTTGTCTTCTTCTACTGCTCAAGCCAACTAATCCAGCAAGCCCTAAAGCGCCTAATAGTCCCCAGTTGCCGCCAGAGTCTTGATTGCTCCCTGCGGTCGAAGTGTTAGCACCCGCAGGAGAAATCGTGGTTGCACCTGTATTTCCGCTTGGGTCAGTCGTTCCTGCCCCAGAAACACCTCCGCTTCCAGTCGTCCCCGTTGTCCCAGTGCCTGTTGTCCCAGTCGTTCCCGTGCCTGTCGTTCCTGTACCTGCTGCTCCGACACCTGCACCTGTTGTATCTGTACCTGCTGCTCCAGTTCCAGTCGTCCCCGAACTTCCTGTCGTTCCGGTTCCCGTGGTTCCGGCTCCGGTCGTTCCCGCAGTTCCTGAACTTCCAGTTCCCGTGGTTCCGGTACCTGTTGTTCCAGTTCCTGTAGTGCCAGTCGTTCCCGTGCCTGTCGTTCCGCTTGTAGAGCCAGCAGTGCCATTTCCTGACGAGCTACCCGAACCACTGCTTTGAGCTACAGCAGGTAATCCCAATGGCAAGGTTGCAAGACCGATCGCTAACGCACTCGCAGACAGAATTTTAGACAAATTCGATCGTGTCATATTTTGTGCCCTCTAGAGTTAAAGATGCTTTTTCAAACGAAGATACGAAAATCTACGCTTGATCCATCTCATTCTCGATAATTCGTCGATTGCCGCCTCTGCCTAAAGCAGTAGTACACGATCGAGGGCGCACATTGTTGTTAGAAATAAACGGAGAGAGAGGGATTCGAACCCTCGGTACGGTTCAAGACCGTACAACAGATTAGCAATCTGCCGCTTTCGACCACTCAGCCATCTCTCCAGAGTGATGAGCCACTATTATAACAGATTTTAGTGGCTCGATCATAGTTTTTGTGCGGAATTAAACTTTTTAGTGAATCACGAGACTGAAACCAGCGAGTAGTGCGGCGATCGCATAGAACCAGCCGACAACCTGAGTTTCTGTCCAACCCGTCAATTCTAGATGATTGTGGAACGGAGACATCTTGAACAGACGCTTACCCACTCCGTTAGCATCTTTCGTTGCTTTGAAGTAAGCGACTTGAGCAATCACAGAGAGCGTTTCGAGGAAAAATAGACCACTCAGAATCAGCAGAGCAAACAGCGAGTTTGTCAGTAACCCAACTGCCGCTAATGCGCCTCCTAGCGCCAGCGATCCCGTATCGCCCATGAATACTCGTGCCGGATTCCGGTTATGTACCAAGAATCCAAGGCAACCACCGCTCAAAGCAGCGCAAAAAACCGCCAGATCAGGATGACTTGGAAAGATCAGCGCCCCCAAACCGAGAAACGCGATCGCCACCGTTCCACCCGCCAAGCCGTCCATGCCATCAGTCAAATTCGTTGCATTGCTTTCTGCGACTAACACAAAGCCAGCCAGCACCCAAAAGAGCGCTCCCAACGGCAACATCAAACCGAACGGCAGGGCGATCGTCGTCAGGCTAGAATTTGTCACCATCAACCAAAGACAGAAAGCAACGGCAAAAGAGATTTGTAGCCCCATCTTGGTTCTAGGGGAGATGCCTTTGTTCGACTTGCGGCGAATAATTTGCCAATCGTCGAGAAAGCCGATCGCCGCATAAGAGAGTGTCAGGGCTGAAACCGCAATCACATTGCCGGAAAATCCAGAGAGATACAGTGCGATCGCGACTGCCACTGGAACAAAGAATGCGCCTCCCATCGTCGGAGTACCAGCCTTCTTTAGATGGGATTGTGGCCCATCTTCGCGAATAATCTGTCCCGCTTTAAGCGCTTTGAGAAATGGAACTGCCCAGAAACCGACTCCTGCGGTTGCTAGTCCACTCATCCACATGGGGAAGGTTAGCGATGTATTCTGGCTCCAAGCGCGACCACTGGTTTGATCGAGTGCGATCGCGGCTATGGTCATGCCGATCGTTAATACAAGGAACAATCGCGTTCCTGAAAAGTTTAAGGCTCTTCCTGTAAATAGTTTCGCGTCCACAAGCTTTTCATCTCACTCCGCACAGTACACCACATTCATTAAAGGCCTAGGTTCTCTAGAGAACCTAGGCCAGCATCATCTAATCTTCTAAATCGAGGTCATCATCGTCGTCGGTGTCAAAAGTACCACCGTCGTTTTCCATCAGTTCGTTAATTTCTTCCTCATCATCAAGGTAGTCGAAATCTGCATTGTCGCGTGCTAACAGTCGTCCGCTGCTTTCAAGCCAGTCGAGAATTGACGACTCTTGCTGCATTGGAATGATAGCGGCACGCTGATTTCGAGTTTCTTGACGTAAGGACGGATTGTGAGTCATTGAGGGTTTATAGCTCCAGCCGTAAAGGAATTCTAATGCTATCTTAGATCGACTAAAACACCCAGAGTCTACCACTTGCGGTCACTCTTAGAGTGGATTTTTGCTTGAATTAGAGCAATAGGCTTGATTCAGCTTTCTTGCTTAAGATTCAAAGCATTTTCTACATTTTTCTGAAAATGTCAAGTATTTTTTCAAAGAACGATCCAGACAACTGTAAGAATATTTCTCCAAACTGAAACACAGCTATGGAGAGCGATTAGGATTAAGTCTATTTACTCCAGGAGCGTGCCATGATCGGGAAGGCGGCTTTACTTGAAGTGATTGCAGGAAAGAATCGCGGCATTCTTGCCGATGAAGCTCAAAAACAGGGAATCTTAGCGGCGATCGCACAGCTTGAGGATCGCAATCCAACTCCACGACCGCTCGAAGCCCTGAGTTTACTCGATGGCAATTGGCGCTTGCTTTATACAACCAGTCGCGGGATTTTGGGGATCGATCAATTTCCATTCTTAAGGTTGGGGCAGGTGTATCAATGTATTCGCGCTCCGGAAGCGAAGCTGTATAACATTGCAGAGGTTTCGGGGTTGCCGTTTTTAGAGGGAATTGTTGCCGTTGTGGCGCGGTTTCGTCCTCGGACAGAGCGGCGAGTCGAGGTGAAGTTTGAGCGATCGGTCATTGGGTTGCAGCGGCTGATCGATTACCAGTCGCCCAACTACTTTATTCACCAGCTAGAATCCGATCAGAAGTTCGCCGCGATCGATTTTAGTATCGAGAGCCGAGATCAGCAGGGTTGGCTGGATATCACGTATCTCGATGAAGACTTGCGGATCGGGCGTGGCAACGAGGGTAGTGTGTTCGTTTTAACCAAAGAGTAATCGATGCGGCTTTCTCAAGGTCATCTCAATTTATTGGAACTCTGTCCACGCAAATTTCAGCACACTTATCTAGAGCAGTTGGGATCGCCAAATTCTCTGGAGCAGCAAGAGCGGCTCTTAGCGGGGAGCCGGTTTCACTCGTTGATGCAGCAGTGGGAGATGGGGTTACCGATCGCGCCCTTTCTCCAGGAAGACCCGCAATTGCGGCAGTGGTTTCATGCGTTTACCGCAGCCGCTCCGCAAATTCTCCAGATTCACAATCCCTTGTTTCGAGAAAGTGAACATTTACGGATGCTGGAGTTTCACGGGCATATTTTGACGGTGGTGTATGATTTGCTGATTCTGACCGAGCAGGAGGCACAGATTCTCGATTGGAAAACCTATCCGAAGCCGTCTAGAAGTGATTTGTCTCAAAGCTGGCAGTCTCGCTTGTATCCCTTTGTGCTGGCTGAAACGAGCGAGTATGCACCGGAACAGATTTCGATGACTTATTGGTTTTTTCAGGCGAACGGAGAAACACAGAGTTTAAAGCTTCCCTACAGTTCCAGTCAGCATGAGGAGACGCGGCAGACGTTGACGCGATTGTTGGATCAGTTTGGGATGTGGCTCGATCGCTACGAAACACAGGGCGAGTTTTTCCCTCAAACTCCCGAAATTGCGGAGTCTTGTGCGGACTGTAGCTTTGCGATTCGGTGTGAGCGATCGGCTCAAGATTCGGTGAGTTCTAACCCGTTTCGCAGCCTTGCAGAGATTCAGGAAGTTCCTCTTTGAGAGGTAGTATTTATGTATCTATTTCTTGGTTAACTTATGGGTGATCCGGTTCTGCAATGGCAAGCTTATGGTGATTCTGAGGTTCCAGAAGCGTTTGTGCAAGCGGTGAAGCAACAGGCTCCAGGAATTGAAGGACGCTATTTACCTCAATTGCTGTGGCAGCGTGGCATCCGAGAGGTAGAACGATTAGCGGGGTATTTGTTTGCAGCAAGCTATCAACCGACGAGCGCGATCGCATTCGGAAAAGAAATGCAGTGGGCAGTACAGCGATTAGTGCAGGCGATCGAGCGGGATGAAACGATCGCAATCTGGGGGGATTTCGATGCCGATGGAGTTACTTCTACGGCGGTTTTATGGGACGGTCTAGGACAGTTCTTTCCGCAGCATGAAAAGCTGTTCTACTACATTCCGAATCGCTTGACTGAATCACATGGACTATCCAAGACGGGAATTGATCAACTAAAGCACGTTCACTTGATAGTGACTTGCGACACGGGCAGTACGAACCTAGATGAGATTCAGTATGCTCAAAGTCTTGGAATCGATGTGATTGTGAGCGATCATCATACTTTGCCAGAATTGCGTCCGCCTGTGATTGCGATCGTCAATCCGCGATCGCTGGATCAAAATCATCCGTTTGCCTCGCTCTCTGGAGTTGCAGTGGCTTACAAACTGGTTGAAGCACTGTACGAAGCTTTACCGGATGTTCCCGAAAAGCCGATCGAGCAGTTATTAGATTTAGTGGCGATCGGCTTGATTGCTGATCTTGTTGAACTCAAAGGAGACTGTCGCTATCTGGCACAGAAAGGAATCGAGCAACTTCAGAAGCAATCGACTAAAGAAGCGACTCGACCGGGAATCACTCGATTGTTGGAGTTGTGTAAGCGATCGGGCGATCGACCGACTGATATTTCGTTTGGGTTAGGCCCTCGAATCAATGCAGTCAGCCGAATTCAGGGGGATGCTCATTTCTGTGTGGAACTACTTACCAGTCAGGATGTCCAGCGCTGTCGAGAACTTGCAGAACAAACAGAGCTTGCAAACACTCGTAGAAAAGCGTTGCAGAAAGATGTGTTGCAGCAAGCAAAGGCGAAACTGAGTCAGCTTGATCTTTCAACAACAGGTGTGATTGTGCTGTGGGATGAACAATGGAGCGCGGGTGTCCTTGGATTGGTTGCAGGACAGATTGCTCAAGAATACGGTAAGCCAACGATTTTATTAACTATAGATGGAGAGTTTGCCAGAGGATCGGCACGATCGACCAATCAAATTGATCTCTATCAGTTAGTCAAAGATCAAGAGCATCTTTTACATCGCTTTGGGGGGCATCCGTTTGCAGCAGGATTGAGTTTGGCGATCGACAATTTGGAATTATTCGCTCAAGCTATCAATCAGCGATTATTACAATCGAGTGAGCCTCCGACTCCAACCATTCAAGCAGATTTGTGTGTCACCGTCAGCGAACTGAACTTAGAACTCTACAAGGAAATTCGGCTGATCGAGCCTTGTGGCATGGGTAATCCGATTCCTAAGTTACTGATTCGGAATTGTTGGTTCCAAGCCGGACGAAACACTAAACTTCAAGACTTCCGTGGACGCAAAGTAGAATACATTCGCACCCCTTTCACCATTTGGGATGAGACAGTTGAGAAAGGTTTTCCGGGTATTTGGTGGGGACACTATGCGTATGAGCTGCCATCAGGGCGGTGTGATGCGATCGTTGAACTTGAAAACAATGTTCAGCAGAAACGGTATGAGGTTCGCTTAATTGCGGTGCGTTCTTGTGAGCAAGTGAATGTGGCTGCACAGTCACAATGGCTTTTAGATTGGAGAAGCGATCGGACAACTGAAGATGCGTTGCCTCCGGCACACGGAAACGTGCTCGAACTTAAAACTGCTCCTGCAAATTGGATCGAGTTTCAAACCTGGTTTAGACGCGCAATTCATCAGCAGCGTCCTTTAGCGATCGCTTATCCTCCCCCAACTTTGATGCCTGCTGCTGAAATTTGGCAGACCTTGGTGGGAATTGCAAAATATCTCAGTCGGACTGGAAAAACAGCAACCCGACAGCAATTGTACGATCGCTTACACATCGGTGATGTCGCGCTCAAAGCAGGCATTCAAGCACTAGAGCAATTTGGATTTCAGGTGACCTATGCCGATCAGCGCTTTAGGATGACGCTGAAAGACTCTGATCAGTCCGTGAACGCTGCGATCGAGCAATTTTTCACCGCAGTCCGCGAGGAACAGTTCTACAGACAATACTTTGCACAAGTCTCGTTTAGTACCCTGCAAGCGATCGTCGCTCAGTGGGATATTCCAACAAGGAACTAGGATTTGAAAATCGCCAGTTTCCAGTTGTTTGGCTGCTCTAACTGATTGATCTGTCCTTTTGACATCAACCAAAGCGTCGTCCGAGTTCTAAAGAATGCTGTGACTTGACGATCGCCGTTTGCAGCCGAATGTACCACTACATCTCCGCAGTAGGGGCTTGATCCCTCAAACCTCACTACAGCAAATGGAGTCGGATGATAGCCATCAGGAACGTTGAACGTTGCAAAAACATTGTGCCGCCCCTGCCACGGTTCAACGACAATTTGATCGGGATGAACAAACTCTGTTGCAGCTTCGGTCTGTGTCAGTACCCAATCTGGACAGCCAGAAACAACACCGGGTTTACGGGATTGAAGCTTGTTAAATGCGACACATGCGACTGCTACGAATAGCAGCAGAAATAGCATTAGACCCATTCTTTTCACGATCTACCCTTGTCTCAAACAACACACGCTACTAAGGTAGACCATTTCACTCCAATCTGCCAAAGGTCGATCTATTGAGCCTGAGCAAACCAAGTGGTTATACCATTTGCCAGCGTTACTGCTAGTTTCTTTTGTTCCTGCGGGTTGGTAATCCACTCAAACTCGTAAGGGTTAATCATAAATCCCAGTTCTAACAACACAGAGGGTGTCGTCGTGGGGCGAGTCAGGGCAAGATTGTTCCAGTACACACCATAAGAAGGTCGATCGAGTTCTTTCACCAAGTAGTTGTGCAGAAACATCGCCAAATCATGTGATTGAGGTTGATACCAAAATGTTCCAACCCCTTTAGTATTTATCGCATCACCATCATCTGGCAGCGCGTTGTAGTGAACCGAAAGCGCGATCGCAGGCTCAGTGTCGTTAATCCGCTTGATGCGATCGGCAAGTTCTACATCAACGTCCGCTTCACGAGTCATGACAACGGTTGCACCCCGACTCGTCAATTCATCCCGCAGTAATTTACTTGTAATCAAGGCGACCGATTTCTCTGGATAGCCGTTTCCGCCTCTTGATCCCAGGTCTTCGTTTCCGCCATGTCCTGGATCAATCAGAATTTTGATTCCTGAAAGTGATTTCTGCTTGATTCGGGGCGGATGTTTTAGCGATAAAACTAACGTTGTTCCCTCGTATCGCAATTTATATCCCCATTGCTGCTTCGATTTTAAGTCAAAGCGATATTCAATTCTCTCAGGCTCAACTTGTTGCCAGTTGGCTCTAGCAATCACGGGATCATTATCTAATCGGATTGTGTCTGTTTGTGCAGCGGTGTTATATAGCGTAAGTGTGAATCGATTTTGATCCTGTTGTACGGAGAGCGGCACAGGCGTTTGCAGTGGGAATAAAATTTCTGTCCAGCCTTTTACCTGACGAGAAGTAATGCCGCGAATGATTGATCTTACAGGTGTCGCTCCGGGAACAATTTTGACTTCGCTCGCTCGAATCCATCCACCATAATCGAGCCGTACCCAATCGCCCTCACGCGCTGTAATCGTGGCTCTCGTTCCTTTCGGTAACGGAGTCAGACGCGAGAAATTCGTGCTTGCACCTGTTCGCGCAGTGCCTTGATCGGCTGTCACTTCTGCGACTTCTAATCGAGCCGGATCAAGAATCACAAGCTTTCCAGGGGCTTCCTGAGTCACATTGCCTAAAAGATAGGTCACTTTTCCCAAATCCCCGATCGATTGCGGTCGAATACAACCAGCATACTGAGTGGTTTGAGTCGATAGCGGCTGAACCAATCCTGTTAATACGCCCGAATTTGCGGGAAGATTCGCGATCGGCGTTTGCGGCATCAATGGGATCAGCTGACCTGCAACTTTTGCATTCACCATCACGTTAGGGGGCGCGATCGCGCTGAGGCAGATTGTTTCTCCAGGCGATCGAGCGACATCCACATTAGGCATAAGTGACTCTTTGGCAAACGTCATGCCAACGGGTGTAGGTGGTTCGGTCGAGTTTCGCGTGATTCTAAGCGTGAGTTCTTGCTCCTGATAGCGCACTGAAAACTGATTTTCACCCAACTGAAGCGGAAGACTCGGTGCAAAATGACCGCCAGGACTGCGTTGAATTGGCTTGCCATTGATCGTCACTTCACCTTTGGGCGGGGCTGAACCGATAAAGAAAATCTGTTTGGCAGTTGTTTCATGCTGGTTTGGCGGATAAACCACGCCCAGAGAAGGCTTCGACCAAGCTGCACCGACAATCAATCCAGTCGTCAACACTGCCAAAATTAACGCGCCGAGAAATCGCTTCATTGCCGCAGACAAAATAAAGAAAGGATAACGGTATCACATCCCGTCCCGTTGACGTGCAAAATTCTTGGAGGTTGCGGCTCGATCTCTTCAATCGCATCAAGATTAAGATTTACATCGTTCTGAAAGTTCGATTCTAAGCGGTTGATACGATCGCAACTGTGCTAAATCCCTTCAATCTGGCTTTCACCACCGCTTATGACTACTACGATCGCTTATCCTCACACTGATGATCTAACCAGCGCTGATTATCTTGTTGTCGGTTTAGCCACTTGTTTTATCAAAGACGATGACGGAGTTCACGAAGTCCGCGTCGTCGAGCCGATTCCCTCTGCTGCACTCGAAGCGATCGTCAAAGGCATTCCGACCTCTTATGAATCGGCAACCGCAACTACGATCGGGGCTGTGATCTCAGAAGACTCCTTGCACCTGCCTGAAAACTTTCCTACTGATGTGCAGTTTTGCGACGATTTCGCCTTTCGCGCCACCGCATCCGCTCGCACCTACAAAGCCAAATCGAGCGCTCAATCTCATATTCCCGCAGGCACAAGCCGCAACGATTTCAATTTTTCGGTCGATCGCAAGCGCGTTCTCAATTCACAACGCATCGTCAAGACCGAAGATAATGTAAAACAACATCAGTACACTCACGAAGTTCTGTAAGACATCATGCTTAAGCTTTATGGCGGTGCGCGGAGTCGGGCATCGATCGTGCAATGGTACCTCGAAGAATTAGAGGTGCCTTACGAATTTGTGCTGCTGGATATGCAATCCGGAGAGCATCAACAAGCCGCATTTCGCGAAATCAATCCATTTGCCAAAGTTCCTGCGATCGTCGATGGCGATCTCAAACTTTGGGAGTCGGGCGCAATTCTGCTCTATTTGTTTGACAAGTACGGCAATTCTAATTCGAGCGATCGGGCGATTGCGGCTCAGTGGGTGTTATTTGCAAATGCGACTTTAGGCCCTGGAGTCTTTGTTGAAGCGAGTCGAGAGCGCGAAACGCCGCGGCTCATGCAGCCCTTAGACGAGATCCTTGCAAAACAGGAATTTATTGCGGGCGATCGTTTCACCGTTTCTGATGTCGCAGTGGGTTCAATGTTGGCGTATATTCCCATGATGTTGAAGCTTGATCTCAACGACTATCCGAATGTCGTGAATTACATCAAGCGCATGACAGAACGTCCTGCGTTTCAGAAAGCGATCGGCGGACGGAAGTAATTCACAGAAGATTCTGCTTAAACAAAAAAGAGAGGGATCAGCTTTGACCCCTCTCTTTTTTATGTTTTGATTCAGCCGTTTATTTGAAACCGACGGCAGCTTGCCATACAAACGCCAGCAAGAGAAAGAAAACAGGAATCACAGGCAGAACATTAACTAACGGATCAAAAATTGCGTAAGCTTCAGGCAATTTTGCAAGTAGCATTGCTGCTTCCATGACGCGATAACCTCTCCAACACAGGACTCATAATTGATACGGATTTTAACACGATTCGAGGAGCGTCTCTAGTTGCCAATTTTTCAGAGATTCACAATTAAGGTTGAAAGTCTGGAGCAAGCAGTTCTAGAAAATTACGATCGTAGAATTCCATCTCATTCCACGGGTTGAAGCCATGCAGCAAATTCGGTGTGAAACGTGCCGTTAAAGATTGCGGTGCGAATCCGTTGAGTGAATCGAATCAGTTCGGTGATGTTATGAATTGAGATGAGCGTATAGGCAAGCAGTTCTTGCGATCGCAGCAGATGACTTACATAAGCCCGACTAAAATTCTGACAGGTGTAACACGGGCAGGATTCATCGATCGGCGTAAAGTCTTCGCGGAATTTCGCATTCTTCAGATTCCAGCGTTCTCCCTGCACCAAAGCCGCTCCGTGCCGTGCTAATCGAGTCGGAATCACACAGTCGAATAAATCCATTCCCGCCGCGATCGCTCGTGCCATTTCGCGATAGGTTCCCACTCCCATTAAGTAGCGCGGTTTGTTTTCGGGTAACAACGGCGTTGTCGCTTGAACGACTCGATCGATAATTTCGGGCGCTTCACCGACACTGACACCCCCGATCGCATATCCCGGCAAATCTAAATCCGCTAACTGTCGAACCGCTTCGGCTCTGAGGTCTAGAAATTCTCCGCCTTGCACAATTCCAAATAAGGCTTGATCTGATCGTTGGTGCGCCTCAATGCAGCGTTTTAGCCAATCGTAAGTGCGAGAAGTCGCTCTCTCGGTGGCATCGCGTCCCACTCCTGGAGGCGGGCACTCATCAAACGCCATAATCACATCTGCACCCAGAGCATTTTGAATCTGGATTGACTTCTCTGGCGTAATTTTGATCATCTGACCATCGCGAGGAGAGCGGAAGGTTACACCTTCATCAGTGATTGATCGCATCTCGCTGAGGCTAAAGACCTGAAAGCCGCCAGAGTCCGTCAGCATCGGCTTTGACCAATTCATGAAACGATGGACACCGCCTGCTTTTTGAACAATATCCTCCCCCGGCTGCAAGTGCAAATGATAGGTATTCGACAGCACCATCTGTGCGCCCGTGGCTTCGAGCTGATCCGGCGTGATGGTTTTCACGTTCGCTAGCGTTCCCACGGGCATGAAGCGCGGCGTTTCGACAATTCCATGTGGGGTGTGAAAAACTCCAGCGCGGGCGTGAGTGTGTTGACAGCGGGCTTGGCAGTGGAAAGAAAATTGATTCAAGGCAGGCATCCGACTTTTGAAACAGAAGCAGATTCCATGATAAGTGTGTCGCGGGGCGAATGCGATCGTCTGCCCGAATGGTGATTGCACTCGATCGATCGCTGCCTACACTCAGGGATAGGATTGAAGCCCTCCAAAGTTTTTCTTAGCTTTCATAATCCTTTCATTTTTCTGCAATACTTTTAGTAATCACAGTTTTCATTTTTTTTTCATTTTCGGAGAACCCGTTATGCAATCGACTCCCTTTTTCGACGATGCCACTCCTAGATTTACCGTTCATTCTCAAGCCCATCCCCACCAAGCGACATCGAATCTGGTAGTCGAAGATCTCAGCGTTCGATATCGTGCGATCGAAGCTCTGAGCCAAATTAGCTTCTCCGTCAAGCCGGGGCGCTTAATTGGAATTTTTGGTCCGAATGGAGCTGGAAAAAGTACCTTGATCAAAGCCATGTTGGGTCTAATTCCAAGCATCAGCGGTCAAGTTCTTTATCAAGGAAAACCGCTCGTCAATCAGTTGGATCAAGTCGCGTATGTGCCGCAGCGATCGCAAATTGATTGGACATATCCTGTAACCGTCTGGGATGTCGTAATGATGGGACGCACCAGAAAAACTGGATGGTTTCAGCGCTATTCTTCGATTAGTCGGCGATTGGCAACTCAGGCACTCGAACGAGTTGGAATGATCGAATTTCGCGATCGAGCGATTTCTGATCTGTCCGGTGGTCAACAGCAACGGGTATTCCTCGCAAGAGCATTAGCGCAACAAGCAGAAGTGTTTTGTTTCGATGAACCCTTTGTCGGAATTGATCAAAAAACCCAGTCGATTATGTTCGATGTGTTCAAGGAATTGACCCGCGAGAATAAATTAATCTTGGTGGTGAATCATGACCTGGGTGAATCGATTAGGCACTTTGATGATTTGATTTTGTTGAATAAGTCGCTGGTTGCCAGTGGATCTCGTCAGCAAGTCTTGACGCAAGAGAATCTACAACAGGCTTATGGCGGTAAAGTTGTCTTCTTCTCGGATGCTGCATAACTATGGATGCTTTGATTGAGCCTTTGCAATATGGATTCATGCAGCGATCGCTAATCATTGCGATTTTGGTCGGATTAATTTGCGCGATCGTTGGAAGCTACCTGATTGTGCAGCGATTGGCACTGTTAGGTGATGCGATTAGCCATTCTGTACTGCCAGGACTCGCGACTGCGTTTCTATTCGGATTCAATATCTTTGTGGGCGCTTTCATTGCAGGCGTTCTTAGTACCTTAATTATTGCCTGGATACGAACGCGATCGCCGATTAAAGAAGATGCCGCAATGGGCATTGTCTTTAGTGCGTTCTTTGCGTTGGGAATTACATTAATTACTGTGATTCAAAAAGATAACAAAATTGATTTGAATCATTTTCTATTCGGTAACATCTTAGGCGTTACCGCTAGTGATGTTCGAGATACTGCAATTATTGCTGGGATTATTTTAGCGATCGTCTTTCTTTTTTATAAAGAGCTTCTCTTCTATACCTTTGATTCACTAGGCGCACAAGCGGCAGGGCTACCGACGAATCTACTCAATTTAGGCTTAATGGTGCTGATTGCTTTAACGATCGTCGCTAGCATGAAAGCCGTCGGTGTGATTCTCGTGTTATCGCTGCTAATTACACCCGGCTCAACGGCTTATCTACTGGTCAAACGATTGCATCATGTGATGATTTTGGGAGCCGCGATCGGAATTGTTTCCAGCATTAGCGGAATGTACCTCAGCTACTTCTACAATCTGCCCTCTGGCGCGGCGATCGTCATGGTGGCATCGGGCTTATTTTTTCTAGCATTTTTACTTAGTCCACGACACGGAATTCTCACACAGCCTGGATCAAGGACTATGCCTACATTGCCTCTACTGCGCGAACTTAGAGAATTAATGCCTAAAAGTCGTCAAAAGGGTTGAACGAATCTGATCGGCGGCGGAGATCGTCTTCGCGGTTTCCGAATTCGCTTGGAGGTCGCTCACTGCTCCAAGCCCACCACGCCTGACCACATTGACAGTGATAGAACTCCTGCCATTTTTTGCGGTAGTCCTCGGTAAAGACAGGCGATCGGCGATTAATCCAAACGCGATCGGCTTCGATCGCAGGCTTATGACAGGTCGGACAAGCAAACGAGAAAGAATGAACCGCCGTCTGTGTCCAAGTTGGCGGAGTCGGCTCAAAAGCGTCCATCATTTATGCAGGGTCAGTTAACGCTGCAATCATTATGGCTTGGAATTTGGGTTTCAGGATCATTTAGCCTTAAGCCTGAAAGATTATTGCGCCGAAATCGGGAATCTTATGTATCGTGCTATGAACGATGACTTCTCTAGCGTTCTCGCCCGATTCTACCCATGAGCGTACTCAATCTTGTTTCGTTGGCTGGCATCTTTGGCTTGTGTGCGATCGCGTGGCTGTTCTCTGAGGATCGCACTCCTAAGCTGTTTCCTTGGCGAGTGGTGCTGTCTGGGATTCTGCTGCAACTGGTTCTTGGTGCGATGGTTTTTGTGGTGCCAGGAACTCGTGAAGCACTTCAGATTTTTAGTAATTTGCTCGATGGAGTGTTTCTAGCGGCGGACGCTGGAGCGCGTTTTGTGTTCGGGCGAAATATCGTTCCTGTGCTCGGACAACCGAGCGACGTGAATTTAGGATACATTTTTGCGTTTCGTGCTCTGCCAACGGTGATCTTTTTCTCCGGGTTGATGGCGCTATTGCAAAATCTCGGTGTGATTCAGGTGATCACCAACGTATTTGCCAAAGCGTTTTATGCGGTGATGCGATTGAGCGGAGCAGAAGCATTAAGCGGGGCGGCGAATATTTTTGTTGGGATTGAGGCGGCGATCGTCGTCAAACCCTATTTGCCGAAAATGACTCGCAGCGAACTCTGCGCGATTTTGTCCTGCTGCTTTGGCACCGCCGCTTCATCGACTTTAGCGATCTATGTCAGCTTTCTACGTCCAGTGTTTCCGAATATTCTGGGTCACTTAGTTTCTGCGTCGATCATTGCAATCCCGGCTTGTTTTGTTCTGTCCAAGATCCTTGTTCCTGAGACCGAAAAGCCGTTAACAATGGGTGGCATTCCCAAAGAGGAAGAATATCTCGCTGAAGATGGCGGAATCGTTCAAGCTAAGGAAGAGCGAGTCAGCCCCCTGGATACAGCAATTCTAGGGGCGCTCGACGGCGTGAAAATGGCAGTGTCGATCGCGGCCGTTCTAATCCTGATTCTGGGCTTGGTTTCACTAATCAATCAAATCTTTGGTGGATTGGCAACGCTTCCAGCGCCGATCGGAGATATCTTCAAAGTCGTCACTTTGGCGAATATTACAGGTGTTTTATTTTTGCCGTTTACGTTTCTGACTGGGGTTTCACTAGACTGGAATGAGCTTTGGGAATCTTCTGTAATCATCGGACGGCGCTTGCTCGAAACAGCAATTCCTCCGTATCAAGCTTTAGCAGCGGCAGCAGCCCGACCGGAAAATCCGATTAGCGATCGCGCCGTTTTAATCATTAGCTATGCACTTTCGGGCTTTGCTCATTTAGCTTCGGTTGGCATCTTTGTGGGAGGAACGATCGCGCTGATTCCCTCACGCCGCAAAGATATCTCTGAGTTGGGATGGAAAGCTTTATTTGTTGGAACTCTAGCCACGATGATGATCGCTTGTGTGGCAGGAGTTTTTGATACAGGCAATCCAGGAATTTTAGGAGAAAAAGCAGCTCCTCCTGCGATCATCGCGCCCAGCCCAAAACCCAGCGTTGTTCCAGTCCCGTCGGTACCACCCTCGCCCAAAGCGCTGAAGGCTCCAACTCCGAAGCCCAGTTCAAAGCCTCAATAACGATTGATTGAGTTATCAGTTGAATTTGCAGTGATAGCATCTCATAGGTACTGCTATCACTCGTGCCCAATTACTACAATCAATGAAAGGTGCAACAGAGCGGATTAGAGGGATTAGCACGAACCAGTGGTAGGTAAAGGAATGGGACTCGGACTAACGATCGCCCGTCAAATTGTAGAAGAAAACCATGGCGGTCGTTTAGAGGTTCAGTTCGAGCTAGGTCAGGGAATTGAGTTCATGATCCAGTTGCCTATCCTAGCTTAAATCATTAGAGTTGAACATTGGAGGTCGTGGATCATCCGTGATTTGTCTGTAGGATTGCACTTGCAATCCTGACCTCAGTGCAATCCGACAAGTCTTCGTGCCTGCTGATTTTCTGGATGCGATTGCTGCTGTAGTGGAATCCGGACGATAAACTCTGTTTCTCCAGCGGTGGAAAAGCACTCCAGCTTGCCGTGATGTTGTTCGGTCACGATTTGATAACTGATTGCCATTCCCATTCCGGTTCCTTTACCTAAAGATTTCGTGGTGAAGAATGGATCAAAAATCCGTTGCTGAACGGCTGGAGGAATACCACATCCATTATCGACGATCACCACCTCAACCCATGCCATATCAACAACCGAAGTGCGAATTGTAATTTGACCAAGATTGTTGTCGATCGCTTGTTTTGCAATGTTGTCTTCGATTGCGTCGATCGCATTCACCAGGATATTCATAAACACTTGGTTGATTTGTCCCGCATAACATTCGACGTGCGGTAAGGTTGCGTAGTCTTTGATTACCTTAATCTCAGATCGACGAGAGGTCGCTTTAAGGCGGTGCTGTAAAATCAGCAGTGTACTGTCGATGCCTTCGTGGATATCGACCTCTTTGTACTCGGCTTCATCCATGCGCGAGAAAGTCCGCAAAGACAGCACAATCTGGCGAATGCGCTCGGTTCCAAGCTGCATCGAAGACAAGGTTTTCGGCAGGTCTTGCTGCAAGAACTCTAGATCAATGTCTTCAGACAGGGTTTGAATTTCAGTGACCGGATTGGGATAATAGTGTTGGTACAACTGCACAAACGCTAATAAATCCTGAGCGTATTCCGCAATATGCTTAAGATTGCCGTGAATGAAGTTGACAGGGTTGTTAATCTCATGTGCAACTCCAGCAACTAATTGCCCCAAGCTCGACATTTTCTCGCTTTGCACCATTTGAGCTTGAGTTCGCTGCAATTCTGCCAACGCATCCTTCAGCTTAGCGGTGCGTTCCTCGACGCGATCTTCTAATTCGTTCTTGCTGTGTTCTAGTGCGGTGAATAGCTCATTTAGCCGTCCTGCCATGTGGTTGAAAGAGTTAGACAAAGCATTGAGTTCGTTAATATTGCTGGATTCCACAGTTTGGTCAAGATGACCAACGGCGATCGCTTCACTCGCTCGATTGAGGCGAAGAATCGGACGAGCAATCCAACGAGTTGTGAAGATTCCCATCAACGAGGCAATCACTAATGCACCAAAACAGAGCGCGATCGTCGTGCGTGTATTGGCGTTGATCTGCGCCATAAAGGTCTGCTCCGGTACGCTCACGACTAACAGCCAGTCTAAGCCGTACTCGTCACGCCAGGGCACAACATTGACAAAATGCTGTTCTCCCTGAATCTCAAGCTCAAGCAAAGAGGATTGAGCGATTGACTGAAATCCTTGGGTGCTTTGGATGTGCTTGGCAACGGTTTGGACAATCGGATCGGGGCTATCGATCGCTTGCAAGCGCTGAATTTTGTCGTTAACGAGGGTGAAGGGCTTTGCTGGACTAGAGTTCGCAATTAAGTTGCCGTCGCGCTCCACAATAAACACCTGCCCCGTGTTTAACTGGCGTAGGAAGTCACTCAGTTTCAAGAGATGGATTTCCGCTGTGATAGCGCCGAGTAAGCGATTTTGCACATCATAGATTGGGCGACCCGCAGCCGCAGCGATATAAGGACCGGTTGGCAGGTTAATTGCAAAAGTTCCTCCCCAAATCGGTTTACCCGCCGCCATTGGATTGGTATACCAAGATTCGCTGAAATTGTCAGCAGTCCAACGGCTCTTAATTCCAGTCCGGTTGCCCTGGCGATCCGTCGCGTAGCTGGTCAGATTGTTGAGTGATTTTGCAGTCCATTCGTCAACGGTCACAGTGCCATCAAAACGACCTGATCCCGCTCCCGTACCGTCAGTTAATCCAACGCCAATATAACTGAGGTCATACGCCTGCATTTGATCCCAGAAATACCGTCCCATTGCTTCGCGATTCCTTACATCCAGCGTTCCTCGACGAATGGCTGCCGCATTTACCTGATTGAGCTTTTGGGGAACGGCGAGGTAGGAGTCTAGATGTTGATCAACAACATCAGTCGTCCGATCGATCAGCTGTTCTGCTAGTTCGTTAACCGCGCTTTGACCGTTCCGAAACGACAAATATCCGACGAGACCCACAGCTGCAAAAGTTTGGAGCACAAAGGGAACGACAAGGACAATCTGTAATGGAAACGACTTACCTTTGAGGAATCGCTGGGGCTTCATTGCGGGAAAGCTCTGAGTAGTCACAATGCCTATAAGATGCCCACGATACTAATCGGAACAACCGTTATCGAACATAGCCTAAGGTGAAGGCAATCCATCCAATTGCAGCTCCTCCCAATACCAGCCAAGCGGCACTGACTCTAAATCGAAGCGCCAACACTGCACTCAGGAGCGCGATTGCAACCGCTAAACCATCAACATAAGGCGCACTTGATTTACTGAAGGTTGCGATCGCAAGCTGGATAGTTACAACAGTCATCAGCGCTAATGCACTGGCATTCACCGCATCCAAAAATGCAGATGCCCATTTTGAGCGGCGCAAATACGGAATGATTGGGTTTAAGGCAGCGACAAAGATAAAAGAAGGGAGAAAAATTCCCACAGTTGCGATGATTGCCCCCGGAAGCCCTGCAATCACGTAACCAATAAACGTTGCGGTCGAAAGAATTGGGCCTGGAGTAAACTGTCCGATCGCGATCGCATCTAACAATTGCTGCTGCGTTAACCAGCCGTATCCCTGCACAAACTCACCCTGCACAAACGACAGCAACACATAACCACCCCCAAACAAAATGCTGCCGATTTTCAAAAACGATAAACCTAATTGCCACAGCGAAATCGGTGATGTTACGGTCATTGCTGCCGTTGCCTTCAAGGTGCTGCTAGTGACAATGCTTGCGATTAAAATGTTTGCTTCTTCTTTTGTTTGTTGAGGGCGATCGGGCGATCGCAGCCAAATCATTCCCAGCACCCCGCCGATAAGAAGCGCAATGATTTCGCTGATGTTGCCTAACCAAAGCAGCAAAGCAATGGCGATCGCAATCACAAACAATTTGCGCGTTTTGATTGCCTTTTTTCCCAATCGCCATAGTGCATCGGCAACGATCGCCAAAACCACAGGTTTAATGCCATACAGCAAGAATGCAAATTGCGGCACCGCACCCAGCGCAACATAAACCCAAGCAAATCCAGCGGTGATCAAGACCGCCGGGAAAATGAATGCTACGCCCGCCACAATCAAGCCCAGCCAACCCGCATAAATGTAGCCGATATGAATCGCCATCTCGGTCGAGTTAGGTCCTGGAATCAGGTTTGTTGCTCCAAGCAAATCGAGGAAGCGATCGCGGCTCAGCCATTGGCGTTTGCCCACGACTTCCGCTTCAATCATGGCAATGTGAGCATTGGGGCCTCCAAACCCGATTACCCCCAGCTTGAAGAAAAGAGCGGCGAGTTCTTTTAGTCGATCGAGCGATCGTTCCATAGAGAAGTTGAATGGAAGTCAACTTCCATTCAACCGCAAAACTCTCATCAAAGCAGGCATCCAGCGAAACTCAACTTATGCTTCGACGGGGACTTTACCTCTTGAAATTTCGATTTCTCGATTTAATGCTGCCTGCATGAATCCTCTGAACAGGGGGTGCGGCGTACTCGGACGAGACTGAAACTCTGGGTGAAACTGGGTCGCAATAAAGAACGGATGCCCTGGAAGCTCGATGATTTCAACCAGCCGACCATCGGGAGAAGTTCCACTCACCACATATCCCGATTCTAAAAAGAGATTCCGGTATGCGTTGTTAAATTCATAACGATGGCGATGACGTTCGTAGATCACTTCTTTTCCATAAAGCGATAACGTTAGTGTGTTTGGAGTCAAGCGACAAGGATATAAACCGAGTCGCATCGTTCCACCCAAATCTACGACATCTTGCTGCTCTGGCAGTAAGTTAATGACTGCATTTTTGGCATCAGGAATAAATTCTGCACTGTGAGCATCGTCCATGTGTGCAACATTTCTCGCCCATTCGATTACCGAACACTGCATTCCCAAGCACAATCCGAGGAATGGAATGTTATGAGTGCGGGCATATTCGATCGCCGCAATTTTCCCATCGACCCCGCGAATGCCAAATCCACCCGGAACAACAATTCCATCGACGTTTGCAAGGTAATGTTCGGCTCCTTTTTCTTCGATTTCTTCTGAGTTAATCCAGCGCAGGTTTAAGGCGCTTCCGGTTGCGATCGCCGCGTGTTTTAGCGCTTCTACAACAGATAAGTACGCATCGGATAGACGAACATATTTTCCAACGATCGCGATTTCAAGCTCTTGTGAAGGTTGATAAAGACGTTCAACCAAGGTTTGCCACTGGCTGAGATTTGGAGTGCGTTGTTCGAGTTGTAGAAGATCGATCGCTTGCGTTGCGAGTCCTTCTTTTTCCAGGCGTAAGGGGACTTCATAGATACTGCGGGCATCCTGGCAAGTGATCACGCACTCTGCCGGAACATCGCAGAACTCCGACATTTTTTCTTTCATTCCCAATGGCAAAGGACGATCGCAGCGACAAACGAGAATATCGGGTTGAATGCCGATTGATCGTAACTCTTTCACCGAATGTTGAGTCGGCTTTGTCTTCATTTCGCCTGCTGCTGGAATCCAGGGAATCAGCGTGACGTGCATATACAGCACGTTCCGCCGTCCCACTTCTTTACGAAATTGACGAATTGCTTCCAGAAAAGGCAGCGATTCAATATCACCAACTGTTCCGCCAATTTCAGTAATCACTACATCGGGATTTGTATTTTGAGCAACGCGCAGAATTCGCTCTTTGATTTCATTGGTGATGTGCGGGATGACCTGAACGGTTCCACCGTTGTAATCACCCCGTCGCTCTTTATTGATCACCGCTTGATAGATCGATCCGGTTGTGACGCTATTCAACCGCGACATGGATGTATCAGTAAAGCGCTCATAATGTCCCAAGTCGAGGTCTGTTTCTGCACCATCTTCGGTGACGAACACTTCCCCATGTTGAAACGGGCTCATCGTGCCCGGATCAACGTTGATATAAGGATCGAGCTTGAGGATCGACACGGAGTAATCTCGTGACTTGAGTAATCGTCCGAGACTCGCGGCTACAATCCCCTTTCCAATGCTAGAAACAACGCCACCCGTAACGAATACAAATTTAGTCATAAACTTCTGTGCCGACCCCGCCAAAACTTCATCCGGTCTATTCTGCCACAGTTGCGCGGAAGTCTGGGGAGAATGTTTAGAGTTTCTCAAGAGATTCTGGTAGCGGCGCAATTAATCGCGTCACTACCAGAATCTCCGCTCGTGTTAAAAACGAATGCAGCACGATCGAAACAATCGCGCTACCTTTACTTACGGATTTGCAGCAGTCTTACAAGATGAGGAATCGGTCTGCACAGGCGGCATCAGCGCCACAATATGCGGCACCGGACGCGGCGTATAACTCATCATCGATTCACCCTTGTACACCAAAGATGCACTCGCCCCAGAATCCAGCATCACCGCTTCTTTGAGTCCCGCTTTTGCCAGCGCTTCACCCAGCGCGACCGAGTTGACGTAATCGCCCGAAACTCCAACTAACGGACGATCGGCTTGATCAATTCCCCAAAACGCTCGATCGCGCTCTGCATCAAAGCCAAACAGCCCCCGGAAAGTTTCAGCAGATTGCGGTTGCCCATCTTTCACCAACCATGCCCCAGCCACAAACGCATCTTGAACCCCGTCTAATTCAGAGGCAATGCCTTCGCGGGTATTATGCTTCAGCGGGTCAAACGGAACGTATTTGATCGTGCGATCACTAATCAAAACGAGCGGTCGTCCTTCCAGCTTTGTCAGCGTCCCTTGAGGTGCGGGCACGAACGTTCCAGCTTGAGAACTCATCACAGGGCCAATCATCTTATTCGAGTTCAGCGCCTCTAATGAAAAGAAGCCACCATCAACACCCGCGATCGCCGGAGTGCCTTTCATGATTTCTCCAACCTGGTAACGGCTGTCTGCATGAATCGTAGTTGGCTTTCCACCTGCCGCCATGATCAGGGGCACTTTGTTGACCGTAGTTTTAATCAACTCCACAGGCGCACTAAAGTTCAGTCCATCTTTAATCAACGCCACGGGTGGGCCACCGTTTGCTGCCTCGATCACTTTCTCGACCTGAGATTGTCCAATTCGCGAGACGTTAAATAGGTTCTCGGATTCAGCGGCAAAAAGGTTTGCCTCATCGCTCATTGTCCAAGCTGCTTGATAGCCGGCCGCGATCGCCGCTTGCTGCACCCGCTCATCGTTCTTGCCTTCGGGATAGACAAAATACTTAATCGGAATGCTAAGTTTTTCCTCTAGCGCCCGCTTCGATTCGGTCATTTCAAACGCTAACTTGGCATCCTCCTTGATTTCGCGCAGATCACGCGGATGATTCACACTATGCGAAGCGATCGTTACCAAAGGATCAGCCGACATCTCCTTAATTTGCTCCCAGGTCATGCCAGGACGACCTCTAGGCTTGTCGATTTTGGCAGGATAGATCGCAAATGCTGCGGGATAGCCGTACTTCTTCAGCAAAGGATAGACAAACTTGTAGTGACCTAAATACCCATCATCAAAGGTGAGCACGATCGGTTTTGCAGGCAGCGGGATTCCCGTCTTCAGATGCTCAACAAGCTGATCAAAGCTAATCGGAGTGAGATTATTTTTCTGGATCAGCTTTAAGTGCGCCTCAAACTCTTCGGGCGTCACATCAAAGAACACTTCTTTCTGCGCCACAATGTCGTGATACATCATGATCGGCACCTTTGCCAATCGCGCCCGCACATTAATTTGCGGAAAGGGTGCTTCTGCAAAATCGGCTTTCCAGGCTTCAGCGAACTGCTTCGATTCAGCGTTAAACGTGACAGGCTTGAAATCTTGAGGAATCGAAGTCGAAGCTTGATAGCCAATCTGCGTCCCTTGCGTACAAATTGGAGCGATCGCAACGTTAAGGCTCGATTTCAGCGTTAGCGGCTTTTCGATCACCTCCATCAGGGTTGGCGGCGCGATCGTTGCCATTTGAGTCGGAATCATTCCAACACAAGCCCCAATTGTCACGGTTGCAGCGAGGGACAAACCAAAAAGCGCGAATCGTTTCCAGTGCGATCGAGGAGCAATTCGTTTAGAAAAGCTCGAAAGGCGTGTCCAAAGCGACAATTTCATGATGAAGATGGGGTTAGGGTCAGTTATTAGATGTACTCGATCGGACTGGCATCCCTAAGTCATGCAACTTACACAATTGGAGGGAAGCTTGTCAATCTTTTCTCCCTAGCCCCTGCTTGATCCGGTTAAACTGCTTCAGGCTCGCTCAATCGCTTTAGGGCAAGTCGCGCCGATTCTGCCACGTTAGAGTTATTGTCTTTCTCCAAATAGCGCAGAGCAGAACAGCTTTTTTCGCTTGGCAGGTTGCCCAATGCTTCTGCAAGTCGCTGCCGCACGAGCCAATCTTCAGACTGGGCAAATCGCAGGATCGCATCGACGGTATCGACGGCTTTAATTTCTCCTAGCGCCGAGATCGCGGCTTGCTGCACGACAACTTCTTCATTGTCTAATGCCTGCAATAGCACTTCCCGCGCTCGTGAGTCTTTCAGGTTTCCCAGCGCTACTGCTGCACTGAAACGCACTAGCCAATCTGTATCTTCATAAAAGGCACGCACTAATGGCTCGAAGGCTCGAATATCTTCGAGATAGCCTAAAGCACCTGCGGCATCTGCGCGAATGCCATAATCTTTCTCGGTTTCAAGAATATTGAGCAAGATTGGAAAACATTCGTCGGTTTGCTTAATTCCCAGCGCAAAGACTGCCATCGATCGAATTTGTAAACTCTCGTCGTTCAGCACCTTTTTGATCAGCGGTACGGCATCTTCTGCAGGGACTTCTCGCAGGTTCGCTAAAGCAATCATGCGATCGCGACTGGAGGTGCTTTCGAGGTGTTGGGCAATCTGCTGTAGGCTGAAACTCATAATTTTCACAAATCTTCAAGGTGCTGATCTCATTGTGGCAGAATTACACGATTAGAGGACGTATAGATCCCGATGGGCGGTATACCATTCGACAGTTCTTCTCAAACCTTGCTGTAGAGAGGTTTTTGGCTTCCAGCCTAGCTTTGATATTGATTGCGCAATCTTTGCTGCCCGGACTTGTTCCATCGGCCGATCGGGTAATGCTCCAAATTGAGGTCGAATGCTGGGATTAATTAATTGATTAATCTGCTCGACAAGGGTTGAAATTGGGGTTAAGGTGCTTGACCCTAGCTCGAATGTACAGCCTTCGACACCGGGCGCTTGGGCGGTTGCAATCAAGCCATCGACGAGATCCTCGACATAAATCCAGTCGATTTGTCGCTGACCGCTGCTAAGTTCGGGTGCTTTTCCTTCCAGCATCGAAAGCGTCACGTAGGGAATTAACTTTTTGATGTCTTTTTGAGCAGGGCCGTACACCATGAAAATTCGCGCATTGACGATCGGCACTTGGTAAAGCTGATGGAACATTTGAGCATAAGCGCTACTCGACCATTTCGCTGCGGCATACGGTGATGAAGGAATCGGAGCAGCGCCTACATCTGGTTCTTCCAGCGACCCTGCCAAAATGATTCTGCGTCCGCCGGCTTCCGCCATTAGGGTTAATAGATTCACGGTACTGAGTAGATTGTTTTCGAGAGTTGATCTTACGGCATCGATACTGCGTGAACCCGAAACATAGCTCGCTAAGTGAAAGACAATATCGGGCTTAATGCTCGTAAAAATCTGCTGCATTTCATCAAAGTTTCTGACATCTGCCTGTAACCATTGAATCGAACCATCTTCAGAGAATTGCTTATAGCGAGACACACCATACACAGTGGCATCACCGTGAAGCAAGCGCTGGCAAAGATGAGAGCCTATGAAACCCGTTGCACCAGTTACTAAAACTTTTTGCCCATCAAACGATTGAGGAGAATACATACGAAGATTAGGGGAATTTTTAACGTTGAGAATGACAAACCCGAACAGCGGTAGCCGTCGTGGCGCACCCAGTCTGGAGAGAAACAATGCTTCAGAAAAAATATTAAATTGCTTGTGTTTCTATGAAGACAGTCAGTAATTTTAAGCAGACTCTAAATTCAGCAACACTGGACATTAATTGATTGTCGTTGCTTTAAGGAATAAACATAGAGTATTAACATTGATGCCAAATCAGCTCCACAACACTGCAGCCTGTAGAAAAGTAACCAACCGAAAGCGGCGAAGGCTTGGATTCATTCTGCCTCTCACCGCCGATTGGTTATTGCACTTCTGGTTACTGCACTTCAAACGAAGCAACTAGCTTGGTAAATCGACGCGATTACCGTTGTTATCTTCGTAGTACATCGGGGGTTCAACTGCAAAATTGTTGATCTGACCAGACTCAGTGATTACATAGCCATCGGTTGTCTTTAAATCTGTGTCAGATTCTTCCTCGACTGCGGCTTCGAGCTCATGAATGTTTCTTTCAACATCGACTCCAGAAGGAATGCGCTCGTCCGGAGCATTCACATTAGTCGGCTGTGCCGTTTGAACAGCCCAATGATCGTTTCCTGCTGCGCCTCTTCCGGGTTGCGCGGATTCTGGGGAGGATAAATCTGGATTGTTTGTCATAGGGTTTTACTCTGAATTCACTTCTGGTTTAGACGATAGCCCGATCGATCTTCGTAAGATTCTGCCGATCGAGATAGCTTGGTAAACCAGAAGACAGAATTCGCTAACGACGCTGATTTAGTAGGGCTTGATAAGCGATCGCGAAGTCTTCTCCGGTAATCTGTAAGTCAGTCGGTTTGCTCATGCCTAAAGCGCGATAGCGTCGAACGGCTTGCAGCGCTGCTTGATTGCTCAAAAGTGCTAAGTCTGCACCGTTCCAGCCTTCGGTTGAATGGGCGATCGCGTCTAGATCAACATCGGCTAAAGGTCGATCGGCATTATGCACTCGGAGAATTTTCAAACGACTGGATTGATCCGGTAGAGACACTTGAATCTGTAAATCTAATCGTCCTGCCCGAAGTAAAGCTGGATCGAGTTCATCGGGGCGATTCGTTGCTCCGATTAATAGCACTGTGCCACAGTCTTGTAATCCGTCGAGTTCAGTCAGGAGTTGACCGACGACGCGATCGCTCACCCCCGAATCGCCGCTAAACTTACCACGCACAGGTGCTAACGTATCAATTTCATCAATGAACACGACGCAGGGCGAAGCTTGACGCGCTTTGTTGAATAAATCGCGAACTTCTTGTTCTGCGGCTCCGACCCAACGACTCATCAACTCTGCACCATTCACCGCAATAAAGTTTGCTCTGGCTTGAGAGGCAACGGCTTTGGCTAACAAAGTTTTACCTGTTCCGGGCAGTCCCCACAGTAAGATGCCGCGAGGTGCTTTCGCTCCAGTGCGCTGGTACAGTTCAGGATAGAGCATTGCACCTTCGACGGCTTCTTGTAAGGTGCGTTTGATGTCTTCGAGTCCGCCGATCTGCTCCCAAGAAACGTTAGGAGATTCAACTTCAACCGATCGCAGTACCGAGGGTTTGATTTCTTTGAGTGCTTGCAGAAAATCCGTCTGTTCGATCAACAATTCGTTTGGAACCGCTTCTAATGAAGGCACTTGTCGCCGCAAGGCTGTATAAGCTGCTTTTTGACAAACTGCTTTGAGATCTGCACCGACCATGCCGACGGTGAGATCGGCGATCGATTCCAGATCAACCGATTTGAGCGGCATCGATCGCGTCAGAATCTTGAGAATTTCTAAGCGTCCGGTGCGATCGGGAACTCGGAATTGGATTTCGCGATCAAAGCGTCCCGGTCGCCGTAGGGCTGGATCGAGATGATCCGGGCGATTCGTTGCTGCGAGAACAATCACACCTTTCGTTTGCGCGAATCCATCCATTAAGGTGAGCAACTGAGCCACAACGCGCTTTTCGACTTCGCCTTCGACTTTGGCACGATCGGGCGCAAGGCTGTCAATCTCATCGATAAACACAATGCAGGGAGCCGAAGCTGCCGCTTTCTCGAAAATGCTGCGAAGTCGGGCTTCTGCTTCCCCATAATATTTGCCCATGACTTCGGGAGCGGCGATCGCAATGTAGTTCACGCCCAATTCGTCAGCGAGCGATCGGGCGGTCAAGGTTTTTCCGGTTCCGGGTGAACCTGTAAGCAGCACTCCGCGGGGAGGCTCAAGCCCTAGCTTTTCTAAAACTTCTGGTCGCTTCAGCGGCAGTTCGACCAATTCCCGCAACTCTTTCAAGACATCACCCAATCCCCCGATGTTTTGTAGCGACACAGGATTTGCAGGTGGGGGCGTAATCACCACCTCTGGAGCAGAAGGCTGAGCGGGTTGAGGGCGGCTCACGCCGATTCCTGTATTGCGAGGAATGCTGCTAAAAGCTGCCCGATTCACTTGCACATTGGCTTTGATTTCACCTTTTTCTGCTTTTTCTTCGAGCAGTTTGGCAAGTTCTAATAGTTGCTCAAATCCTTTAAATAGCTCACTCATGATTGGTCGGGTTTTGGGAAGACTATGAGTGATTGTGCCCAAACTCGCCCTTCTGAACGATGAAAACTCTAAACTCCTTTAATTCTCTACATTTAGCAATGTTTAGCGGTAAGGGAGGCGTGGGAAAATCGACGCTCTCCAGTGGATTTGCACGACACTGGGCAAAACAGTTTCCCAAGGAGCGAATTTTGCTCCTTTCAACTGATCCAGCGCATTCATTGGGCGATGTGCTGCAAATAGAAGTGAGCAATACGGCTCAAACGGTTGAGGATTTACCCAATTTGAGCGTCAGGGCATTAGATGCGGGACTGCTGCTGAAGGAGTTTAAGGCGAACTATGGTGAGATTCTCGAACGGTTAGTCGAGCGGGGCAGCTTTGCGGAGAAAGGAGATTTGTCTTCGGTGTGGGATCTGGGCTGGTCGGGACTCGATGAACTGATGGGAATTCTCGAAATTCAGCGGCTTCTGAACGATCGCATCGTCGATCGCATTGTGGTAGACATGGCTCCGAGCGGTCACACTTTAGCGCTGTTTAATCTCATGGATTTTCTCCAAGAGTTTCTATCTGCATTGGAACTCTTTCAGCAAAAACATCGCACCATCAGCAAAACCTTTACCGGACGCTACACTCCCGATGAGGTCGATCGTTTTCTCGAATCGATGCAGCGTGACTTAACAGACGGACGGCAATTGTTGCAAGATCGATCGCGCGCTGCTTGCTTTATTGTAGCGATCGCAGAATGGTTGAGTTTATGTGAATCAGAACGCTTTCTAAAATCTCTGGAAACGCTACAGATTCCATTCGGGGCACTGTTTCTCAATCAGATTAATTCTGAGAACGAAATGCTGATTGAGAAATTTCAATACAGCTTTGAACCTGGATCTATTATCACAATTCCACAACAGCTCGAAGAACCGATCGGAGCAAGCGCGATCGATCTCTTGATCTCGCAAATTGGTCTTTCAGGTTCACTTTCAACTTCTCACTTCGTTGAACCTTCGACTAAATTCGCAGATTTCATCCTAGAAGGTCGCAAGCTGATTTTAGTCGGCGGTAAAGGCGGAGTCGGGAAAACAACTGTTGCAGCCGCGATCGCGCTCAATCTGGCGCAACAGCATCCTGATAAGAAGATTCGGGTGATTTCGATTGATCCAGCACATTCATTAGGCGATGCCTTCGGTACTGAACTCGGACACCAATCCACCGAAATCTTATCCAACCTCAGCGCTCAGGAAATGAATGCGCGTGAAATGCTCGACGATTTTCGATCGACCTACCTGTGGGAGTTAGCCGACATGATGAGCGGCACAACTCAAGACGAAACTCTGCAAATTGCCTACACGCCGGAAGCTTGGCGCAAAATCATGGCGCAAGCACTCCCCGGAATCGAAGAAATGCTCTCTCTGATTGAGGTGATGGAACTCCTAGACTCGCAAGCCCAAGACCTGATTATTCTGGATACCGCTCCGACGGGCCATCTGTTGCGTTTCCTCGAAATGCCTTCCGTTTTGTCAAACTGGTTAGCTTGGATTTTCAAACTCTGGCTGAAATATCAAGATGTTGCTGGGCATACGGAACTCATGAGCCGTTTGAGAACCTTGCGTCAACGAGTTGTGCAAACCCACAAAAAACTGCAAAATCCTGAACATACAGAGTTTATCGCCGTTGTACAAAATCGATCGACCATCCTTGCCGAAACCGAACGCTTGATCAAATCGCTCGAACAGTTGCAAGTCTATCAGCGCTACATCGTTCACAACCGTGCCGATAGTCCACTTGACTCATTTGTAGACAAAACGATCGTCACATTGCCTAATATTTCTGCGGAACTCCCGCCATTCGCTCAAGTGGAGAAAGTCGCCGAACTGCTGAGATAGAATGAAACAACTCCGATCGACGCGCTTGAACACCATGGCTCAGGCTCAAACGAAAAAACTCACTTTTGAGGAGTATCTGGCTTACAACGACGGCACAGATACGCGATACGAACTCGTGGACGGAGAACTAATCGAAATGCCGCCAGAATCACAGCAAAATAACGATGTTGCTAAGCGCATCTTTTTTGAGCTTCTCAAGCATTTTCCGATCGGACTGAGTGCCTACAAAGATACTGAGATTGAAGTGTCCGGCAGACAAGCCAGATGCCGACTGCCTGATTTAATTCTTCATACCGAGGAGTCTAAGGCAGCACTAAACCAAGCAACACGAGCAACTATCACCCGTGATATGCCACCACCCGCGATCGTGGTTGAAGTTGTCTCACCTGGCACCACCAATCGCGATCGGGATTATCGCCACAAACGCACCGAGTATGCTGCTCGCTGCATTCCCGAATATTGGATTATTGATCCGCAAGAACAGCAAATTACTCTCTGTACCTGGGTAAACGGTCAATACGAAGATCAAGTACTGAGAGGCGATGAGAAAGTTCGATCGACGATCGTCGATCGTCTCAATGTTTGATCAAAGCGTGAATCAGATTCTAAACGCCCCACAAATTTAAACGCATTCCCAACCGGGAGAGCTTATCCTAAAGGTGTATGAAGTTTTTTAAACTCCTAACCTTTCTATGAAATGTATCATCGATCGCCGCGCCCAGTTTTCGGCAAGCCATCGGTACTATCTGCCAGAACTGAGCGAGGCGGAGAACGTCGAGCGATTCGGGGCTTGTACTCGCGCTCCCGGACATGGGCATAACTATGTGTTGTATGTCTCGATGCTGGGAGATCTAGACGAATATGGCATGGTACTCAATCTGTCGGATGTCAAGCATGTGATCAAGCGCGAAGTCACCAGCCAGCTTGACTTTTCCTATCTAAATGACGCATGGACAGAGTTCCAGCAAACCCTTCCCACAACTGAAAATATTGCTCGATCAATTTGGTATCGATTGGCACCGCACTTGCCGATTGTCAAAATCCGACTCTACGAACATCTTGAACTCTGGGCAGATTATTTAGGAAACAACATGGAAGCTTACCTCACCATCAGCACTCACTTTAGCGCTGCTCACCGTCTCGCTCGTCCTGATCTGAGTTTTGAGCAGAACTGCGAAATCTACGGCAAATGCGCCCGCCCCAATGGTCACGGTCACAATTATCACCTTGAAGTCACAATCAAAGGTGAAATGGATCAGCGAACGGGAATGATTGCAGATTTAGTCGCATTCCAGAAAGCGGTTGATGATTACGTTGTAGAACCTTTCGATCACACTTTCTTAAACAAAGATATCCCTTATTTTGAGAAAGTTGTGCCCACAGCAGAAAACATCGCCGTTCACATTCGCGACTTGCTTGAGGAGCCGATTCGTCAAATCGGGGCACAGTTGTACAAAGTGAAATTAATCGAGAGTCCGAATAACTCTTGCGAAGTCTATGGTACAACTGCGATCGATGCAATTGCACCCCTGATGCGTGAACCTGCACTCGCAAAAGCGTAAAACCAGATTGTCTGCATCGGGCGATTTTTTGATTAGATAGAATCGCCCGAAAAAAATTAGCGTTTGCCCGTGACAATATATGCCACTCGCTTACCGATATTTGCCGCATGATCTGCCATGCGCTCTAAGTGGCGAATGACCAGCACTTGAAGCACGATCGGTTCGATCATGCCTTTCACATCTTGCTGACGCGCCAATAAGTTATAAAGCGTTTCGTAGTCTGAATCTACGACATCATCACGCTGACGCACATCTAAACCCAATTCAGCGTTGAGATCGGACAGCGACTCTAAACTAAGGGCTAACATTGCTCGACAGCGATCGAACATCTGCCGAATTTTACCCAGGTGCGGCGATTCAGGATACGGAAACAACTGCACCGCGACATCGCCTAAATTCTGAGCATAGTCGCCAATTCGCTCTAGGTCGCGGACAAGCTGCATCAAAGCGCTGAGTAGCCTTAAATCTTGAGCCACCGGAGATTGCAGCGCGATTAGATTGACGCAATCGAGTTCGATTTGTTTGTAGAGACGATCGATTTTCTTATCGAGTTTGCGAATTTGGTCAGCGGCAGCGAGATTGCGATCGAACAAGGCTTCTCGTGCGAGACAGCAAGATCGTTCGACCAGTGCTCCCATTCGCAAAACATCGCGTTGGATGCGTTTGATCTGGCGCTCGAAGTGAACCCGAATCGGTTCTTGACCCTCTGGCACGTTTTTGTAAAACATTGAATTGTCAAAGAAATCTGGGGGAAAGCGGTCGGCTGAAGGCTTCACTATAACAATAGAATTTTTAGATGTCAGGTGCTGTACAAAACGTTTCAATTCTTTTTTATTTTAGAGCGATCGAATTTTCAGATCATCCTGTAACCTATAGACTTCCCGATCAAAGTGCCTGTATTCTTTCCCTTCTAAAATAAAGATGATCGCGAACCTTATTTCGACAAATTCCGCTATGTTTTCTTCTGCTGACGACCAGATTGCACAATATTCTCAAGGGCACAGCTTATTTGCCCAACTCAGAAGCCGCTTTCCGCAAGGAGCGCTGATTTCGGAACTGGTTCAAATTCACGATGGACAGTTTGTGGTCAGAGCGATCGTCCAAGTCGGAACCACGACAATGGCAACCGGAATGGCGGCGGCTGAAAAAATCGAAGTTGCAGAAGATCGAGCGCGGGTTCGAGCAATGGAGGTGCTAGGAATTTCGCCAACCGGAGGCGCAACTACATTTGATGTGGCGGCGCGATCGATGGAACCCCCTAAAGAAGTCGAACCGAGTTTTACAACAGCAATTCCCGATCTTCCATTACCCCCGGTTGAAGCGTTAGTTCCCGAAATTCCTAAGAAGACAGTTCGCAAGAAAAAAGAAGAACCAATCGATGAAGTGGCTCCGGTTCCTGATTTGCTGTCGTTTCCGGGCTTAGATATGCCAGAGATTAAATCTGCATCGCCAGAAATCACTCGTGAGCCTGCGAACCCGACGATCGATTTCGCGTCTGATTTTGAAGACGATGAGCCAGAACTGCCTACACCAGAACCGATCGATCTATCCGATGCGATCGCGCAAATTGGTACAGAAATTGAGCGGATTGGCTGGACAAAGAAACAAGGAAGCACGTATCTTCAAGACACTTACGGTAAAAAAACTCGTGCTGAGCTAGATGAGGATGAATTGATCGAGTTTCTGCACTATCTCAAAGCCTTACCATCCAAGGGACAAGGAATTCCCTTCTAACCACCTATGACATTTATTGCAGCACAGCCTTACGAGTACGAGCTACCGATCAATTCGGAAATCGCGTTGATTGTAATTGATATGCAGCGCGATTTTCTCGAATTGGGTGGATTTGGCGAAGTGTTAGGAAATGATGTCGGGCGATTAACGGCGATCGTTCCGACTGTGAAACGCTTGCTCGAAGGCTGTCGCGCTTTCAATGTCCCGATTTTTCATACCCAAGAAGGACACCAGCCCGACTTATCCGATTGCCCTAAATCAAAGTTGAAGCGCGGTCGGGGAGAGTTGACGATCGGCGATACGGGTAAACTTGGCAGGATTCTAGTCTTAGGGGAACCTGGAAATGAAATTATTCCAGAACTTGCACCGATGCCTGGAGAAGTCTTGATTCCAAAACCGGGAAAGGGTGCGTTCTACAATACTGATTTAGAGATGCACTTGATTGCGCGCAACGTTACGCATTTATTGATTGCAGGCGTAACAACAGAAGTCTGTGTTCAAACGACGATGCGTGAGGCGAACGATCGTGGTTATGAATGTTTGTTGGTTGAAGATGCAACCGAGAGCTATTTTGCTGAGTTTAAGCAAGCGACCTTAGAAATGATGCGGGCGCAAGGTGGCATCGTCGGATGGACAGCGACGACCGATCAGGTGTTGGAAGGATTGCGATCGTGGAAGGCAGCAGGATAAGCGATCGAGTTTGAAAGCTCGATCGCCGATGAGATCTAATTACTTATCGCCAACAACTTTCTCGACTGCGGCTTCTGCTTTTTCAATCAGGTTTGCCTGGTCAGGATTTTCCTTCTTAAAGATTTTGAGATCTTTCTCGTATTCTTTGTCTAAGCCCTTCGGATCGTTAGCAGCTTCCATCGCTTTTTCATAAGCTTCTTGGCGGCTGGAATACTCTTGTCCGTCTGGGCTGATGACTTCTTCGCTTCCAGGCGGTTGAAGTGTCACATTTGCATAAGCAGGCATAAAGAAGCCTGTCCATGCCATCAAACCGACAACAAGCACTGCAAAGACACGCGCCATTAAACGTTTCATATAAGTCCTCCGAACATAATAATCAATTTGCGCTCGGGGCAATTTTACGAAATTTACGATCAATCCTCCGTCTACCACAGGACAGAAGCAGAAGATTTCAGGACTTGGAGAAAACTTATCAATTGCATCAACCCAATGTGCCGCGCGTAACTCCAAGCTGATTTTGCAGTTTTAAATCCCGCCAAAGTTGTGCGCCTGTGATTTCTCCGTTCAGGAGTTGACGATAGCGATCAATAGTCTGTGTAATTTGATGACTAGATTCGTTGAGAAATTCGATTCTAAAGCGTTGTGCGCCGCATTGCTGTAAGTGATGTAAGAACTCTGCTCCAGTTTGTGCAGTTCCGTTGAATACGGTATTACGGCAGCCTGCATCGGCGTGTAAAACGTGCTCGATTCCGGTACGATCGCGCAATTTCACCTCATGCTGTTCACAAGGTCTACCGCAGTTAGTGAAGTCAGTCCCTTCTGAGAGAAAGGCACAAAAGACACAATGCTCCATATGAAACATCGGAATGTGTTGGTGAATGGTGATTTCAAGCCAATCGGAGGGACAGCTTTTAATGAGGTGTGTCAGTTGTTCGATATTGAGGTCATACGAAGCGCTGAGGCGCTCTAGACCGAATTGTTTGAAGTAATCGGCAGTAATAACGTTAGCGACATTGAGCGAGAAGTCACCGATTTTGCGATCGTCCTTGAAGTACTTCAAGTGGTCATAGTTGCGGATTAAGTATCCGTCTGCATTTGATTTGCGAACTTGGTCTAAAATCCACTGTTCACCAGGCTTTGTAATTCTCGGTGGTGCCACCCAAATTTCTGCATCTGAAGATTGGCGGGTTAACTCAACTGCTTGCCGATAAGCGCGAGGATCTTCAAATTCGCAGTAAACAGTTTGAATTCCTGATTTTAAGACGGTTTCTAGTTGTTTAAGATTGCGGACGAGAACAATTAATTCTGGTGTTTCAGATTGTATTATCGCTTTTGGTAATAAGTCTTTGAGCGATCGCGCCTCATCCATTTGCCATTGTTTCGGCTGAATTCGGAGTTGTTCTAATCGATCGACAATCTCCCGCCGCATTCGATTCAGTTCACTCACCGGAATCATTGCAGCATCCGTTAAATGGTTGTCGAGCTTACCTAACTTAAAGGGCGTATTTCCTAGTCTTCCGAATTGTTCTTGTAATCGCTCTGCTGTTAAAGGTTTTGAGTGTGCTTCAACGAGTGGCATCTCAGATTGAACGCGGGTAATATGTCCCACTGAATCTCTGGCGATCGCAATCAAAGCCTGCCCGATTTCACCATGAATTTCAATCTCAATAGGGCGCTGAAACTTCGGTTGATCGCCTGCATAAGTTTGGCGAATTTGGCGATCGAGATCCGGATCGCTCGTTTTCCAAATCAAATCGCCGGTACTGATGCGACGCAAATTTAACTGATCGCGTCCGAAGGTGAGAATTGTTTTTCCGTTGTGTTGATCGACTGCATAAATCCGTCCGCCTTCTTCTTTAGCTTCTGGATGTCCCGCATCGAAGACAACGCCATCACCGGGTTTTACTGGGGCTTGTGCGGCGATCGTAATCTGCTCTCGTCGAATCTCGATGACTTCACCCAGATAAACGCCGCGCTTCTTGCCAAATCTTGCATGAACGAGTTCTTGATTATTAATTCCTTCAAACCATCCGGTATGTAATCCGCGTGAAAACGCCATTTCCAAGTTGTAGCGTTCAGCATTCACATCAGAGATCGCTTGATCAAGTGCATTTCTATAAACCCTAGTGACATTCGCCACATATTCAGGGGCTTTTAACCGTCCTTCAATTTTGAGACAAGACACGCCCGATCGCACCAGTTCCGGCAGCACATCTAATCCAGCTAAATCTTGAGGACTGAGCAGATACCGTCGATCGCCTAAATTTACCGTTTGCTCGTCTGCAATTAACTCATACGGCATTCGACAGGCTTGAGCGCATTCTCCCCGATTCGCCGATCGACCTCCTAATGCTTCGCTGGTTAAACACTGTCCTGAGTACGCCACACACAATGCACCATGCACAAACACTTCAAGCGGTAGCGTGATGTTGTTGTCGTTTAACTGCTTTTGAATCTTGTTGATTTCTTTGATCGAGCATTCCCGCGCCAATACGACCAACTGACAACCGAGTGACTTCGCAAACTCGACTCCTGCTGCACTCGTCACCGTCATTTGAGTCGAACCATGAATCGGAAAATCTGGCGATAAATGCCGAATCAAGCGACAAATTCCAATGTCTTGCACAATTACCGCATCGACACCAGAAGTAATAATCGATCGTAAGTATTGTTCTACTTCTGCTAATTCATTCTGAAAGATTAACGTATTTAGCGTGACATAACCTTTTACACCGCGCCAGTGTAAAAACTCCATTAACTCTGGCAGATCCGATTCTGTAAAGTTTTCTGCTCGCATTCGGGCATTAAATCGATCTAACCCAAAGTAGATTGCATCTGCGCCGTTCTCGATCGCAGCTTTGGCGCATTCCCAATTTCCAGCAGGTGCAAGCAGTTCTGGAGTTTTCATCACATCAATCAGCAAGAGTGCAGCAGAGCGATCGTAGCAGGTCGATTACAAAATCGGGGCAAACAATCGTGCAATTCGCGCTACCAATCGAAACCACAACGGGCGTTTCTGATAGTCTCCAGGTTCAACAAGCCGACAGAGTTCTAAATCGTCTTGCAGCATTTTCTCAACCGATCGCACAAATCCCTGATCCAAGACAAATACGGTGACTTCAAAATTCAGTTGGAACGAGCGATTATCTAAATTCACGGTTCCAACTCCGGCGATCGCATCATCTACCAAAATGATTTTCTGGTGCATAAATCCAGGCTGATAGCGGTAAATCTTCACGCCTGCCGTTTGCATCTCGTTGTAATACGAAAACGCGCAGAAATACACCATGAAATGATCCGGGCGATTCGGCAGCAGAATCCGTACATCGACCCCGCGAATGGCAGCGAGCTTGAGCGCAGTCGCGATCGATTCGTCTGGTACAAGATACGGACTGGCAATCCACAATCGTTGCTTCGCTTGATTAATCACGTTCATGAAAAACAGCGTACAAGCTGGAACATGATCCGCAGGCCCCGTCGGAAACACCAGTGCCATTTGATTAAACTCCGGTTTCGGATCAATGTTCCATTGCACTTCGGGAAGGCTTCGCGTTGCCCAAAACCAATCGCCCAAAAAACCGCCCTGTAAACATTTCACCGCCGTTCCCTGCACTCTCATGTGCGTATCGCGCCACGGGCTTAGAGGCGGTTTGTAGCCGAGGTATTCATCCGCAATATTCAATCCACCGACAAAACCGATCGCGCCATCGACAATCAGAATCTTGCGGTGATTCCGAAAGTTAATTTGCCAGCGATTTCCCCGTCCTTTTGTGCTTCTAAAGGCTCTAACTTTCACGCCTGCTTGACGAAGAGAGCGTAGATACGATCGTGCCAGTCCGCGTGTGCCAATTCCATCGTAGAGCAAGTACACTCGAACCCCCTGAGAGGCTTTCTGAATCAGGGCTTTGCAGAATTCATGTCCAATTTCATCATCATCTAACGTATAGGTTTGCAGCAATATATAATCTTTTGCTGATCCAATTGCAGATAGCATTGCTGCAAAGGTTTCCATTCCATTCAGCAACAATTCAAAATGATTTCCCGTTGTGAATGGAATAGTTGTTAACGTATCTGCTAACTTTTGCAGTGAAGCGAATTCTTTGGGTAATTCCGTTTTGTATTCTAAAGCTTCTTGATAAACCTGTTGAGCCAGCGTATTGTGTTCGACATAAGCGGCATGAAGCGCTTCCGCATAGCCATAAAATCGATTGCGTCCAAAAACCCAGTAGGCTGGAATCGCTAACCACGGAAACGTCAAGAGTGAAATACTCCAAGCCACCGCCCCACGCGACGATCGCACCGTCATCACGGCATGACCCGCATTGAGGATTCCTAGAACATGAACAACAATTGCGACAATGCTAAAGATCTGAACGGAACCACCGACATCGACCATAGCTTGACTCAGAGATGAAACTCAACCAGCATCGGTTTATGGTCAGACGATTGAATGTGATCGAGAACACGCGCTGCTAGATAATTCTGTCGCAATCCGCGATAGAAAATATGATCGAGCGGTGGAGACAGCAAAAATCGCTTGATTTTTTGAGCATCGGTTGCTGGAAACTCTGCTCTGATTAAACCGAGCCTGCGCGTCATCTTATCAAGCATCTGCCACCTGGATCGATTCCAAGTATTAAAATCCCCCGAAAAGATGACTGCTCCAGAATGATGCGCGATCGCGCTTTCGATTTCGTGCAGTTGCGCCTTGAACTTCTCTAACTCGACGAAATTAATTAGGTGCGAGTTAATCGTCAGCAAGGTTCCTTCAGCAAACGGATGCTCTGTGACCAGAGAAACCTTTGGAGTATTTGAGACAGGTTCAAAATGCTCAGTGACTAGCGCTCGGTGAGCCACACTGGTCGATTGTGAGCCAGTCAAAACCCCTGCATAAATGTTGTGATACTGGTCGATAAAGTTCGGTGCGAAACTCCAGCTTAATTCTGCCAGCTTAAAATTTTTGGAGTGAGCGCACAAACTGAATTCTTGCAGAAAAACCAGATCGGGACGGTAGCGATCGAGAATCCAATCAAAATCGATTTGCCAAGCACGATCGTCATTATTCTTAGCAATGTTCCAATTCAGCACCCGAACCGCTTTTTCGTTTAATGGTGCAGTTTGGTGATGATGGTGATGAATAACGGTTTCATCGGTGCGGACGAATCGATAAAGGGGCAGCAAGTTTTTGAATGGAACGCTACTTGCAAAGCCAGATTCGGACTCTAACTTGATCATTGTTGATTTCCGGATGCAACCGTTTGTAAATCAATCTTAATCTTGATCGCAGCTTTCAGCTTAGCACGCCGACAAATCTCGCTGGATAAAGGCGAGAACATCCCTGAGACGCTGAGCTAAGAATGTATTACGCTGGAAACTGTCGCGAATCGGATTTTTGTCATGACTGCTTCTGTTGCTTCAGTTTCACTCACCACACTCGCACAGCAAACCCAAAATGCAGCGCGTCAACTTGCGGTGCAGCCAACTGAGAAGCGAAACGAGGCAATTACGAAGATTGCCGATGCGCTCGAAGCAAATGCAGCAGAAATTTTGGCGGCAAATGCGGCGGACTGTGAGGCAGCACAGGCAGAAGGAATTTCTTCGGCGCTGTATGCGCGGTTGAAGTTGGATGAAGCGAAATTAAAGGGCGCGATCGTGGGGGTGCGCGATGTTGGTAAATTAGCCGATCCGATCGGAGCCGTTCAGATTCATCGTGAACTAGATGAGGGTTTGATTCTCAAGCGAGTGACTTGTCCATTGGGTGTGCTGGGCGTGATCTTTGAGGCGCGACCGGATGCAGTGATGCAGATTTCGAGCCTTGCGATTAAGTCGGGGAATGGAGTCATTCTCAAAGGTGGGAAAGAAGCGATTCGATCGTGTGAAGCATTAGTAAGAGCCATTCATCAGGGATTGACCAATGCGGGAATTGATCCGGCTGTTGTGCAATTGCTGACAACGCGTGAGGAAACCCTGGAGTTATTGAAGCTCGATCAGTATGTGGATCTGATTATTCCACGCGGATCAAATTCGTTTGTGAAATTTGTGCAGGATAATACGCGGATTCCGGTGTTAGGTCATGCTGATGGAATCTGCCATTTGTACGTCGATCGTGCTGCCGATATTGGAAAAGCGGTCAACATTGCAGTCGATTCTAAAACGCAATATCCTGCGGCTTGCAATGCGATCGAAACGTTGTTAGTGCATTCTGCGATCGCGTCGGAATTTCTGCTCGAAGCGGTTTCAGCATTTCAAGCCAAGAATGTAGAACTGCGCGGAGATGAACGCACTCGCGAAATTCTGAACATTGCAGCAGCAACCGAGGCAGATTGGTCAACAGAATACAGTGATTTAATTCTGGCGATTAAGATTGTTGATTCAACCGAAGACGCGATCGCACATATCAATACTTACGGCTCGAAACATACCGATGCGATCGTGACTGAAGATGTAAAAACTGCACAGTTGTTTATGAATCAAGTTGATGCAGCAGGCGTGTATCACAACTGTTCGACGCGATTTGCCGACGGTTTTCGATATGGGTTTGGAGCAGAAGTTGGAATCAGTACACAGAAAATGCCGCCGCGAGGCCCGGTTGGGCTTGAAGGATTGGTGACTTACAAATATCAATTAGTCGGGGATGGACAAATTGCGGCAACCTATTCGGGCGCAAATGCGAAACCGTTTACGCACCGAGATTTGTCGGTTTGATCGATTCTGTCGCGGAACTTAACAACGAATTGCTCAACTTAATTACGGAATTGCTCAACTCGATTCGACAGATGCAGAATCAAGTCATGCAATTGCTCAACTCGATCGCGGAATTTCTGATCTTGATCACGGAATTTCTCAACTTGATGCGGAATTTCTGATCTTGATCACAGAATTTCTCAACTTGAATCAGCAAATGCAAAATTAAGTCATGCAATTCGCTGATTCAATGGAGAAAGTACAAGATGAAACAACCAATTCCGATCGCTGATCTCCAATCCTTTCTATCTGACGATCCAACTCAGCAACAGAATTTCGTTTTGACGATCGGTAACGCTTTAGAAGACATTGGCTTTTTTGCATTGATCAATCATGGAGTCGATCGCACCCTGATTCAACGCGCCTATCAACTTGCCGAAGCATTCTTTGAACTACCCGCAGACGTGAAATTACGCTACGAAGATCCGAGCCTGAATGGACAGCGAGGATTTACGCGACTTGGCAAAGAACACGCGAAAGATTATCCTGTCCCGGATCTCAAAGAATTTTGGCACGTTGGACGCGAAAATCATCTCCTGAATCTTGACCCGATCGAAGTTCCTGAGTTTCGCTCAATCATGAATCAGCTATATGCCCAACTCGAACACTGTGCTGTCAAATTGCTCGAAGCTTGCGCCTTGTATTTGGGAGAGCAGCGATCGTTTCTCAGCGATACGACGATCAATGCAGATACGATTCTGCGAATTATTCACTATCCGCCCATTCCAGAGGATGTCGATCCCGCGAGTTTACGATCGGCTCCCCACGAAGACATCAACCTGATTACCTTGCTATGTGAAGCAACCGAAAGCGGGTTAGAACTCTTACAGCGTGACGGAACTTGGAGAGCAATTCCGAATGTCGAAGGTCAAATCATTGTCGATAGCGGTGATATGTTGCAGCAACTCACCAATGGATTACTCAAAAGTACAACTCATCGTGTTGTGAATCCGGGAGATCGATCTCGCCGATTTTCGATGCCATTTTTTGTGCATCCCACCAGCAAAACCGATCTTACGCCGCTTCAGGGCTGCATCGATTGTACAGGCGGCACTATCAAATTCCCTAAAATCACCGCAGGCAAATATCTACAGCAGCGACTTGCCGAAATCGGGCTGAAATAAATTAGCCACCCGCCGCAAACGTTGCCATAATTGCCACAGAAAGCAAGATCCCAGGGATTAGCATCACAACCAGCATCAATAAATCGTGAGGGGTCATTTCTCATCGCTCCGAACTTTTGAGTCATCTTTATTCTAAGAAATGCGATCGTGATGTTTTACTACCCAAAGATTGAGAAACCCTTAAGGTTAGACGATGAGTAACTTTTCCTTTGACGACCTGCAAAAGAAAGATTTGCTGACAGCTCTAGGGCTGTGGCTTGTGGTAGAGGCGGTCAGTTTTGTGCTATTTCCCACGGTTGGATTGATTAATCCGGGCGCTAGACTGAGAACATGGTTTTTGCTGAGTCTCCCGTTTGGCTTGGGCGGGGCGGCGTTAGTGAGTATGAGTTCTCAGTTTGTGGCACAGGTAGGCGATCGACCCAGAAAAAAACTATCTTCGCTCATTGGGCAGTTTGGTGGTTGGATTGGACTTGCAGGAATCATGTTTCCGTTTTTCGTGGTGTGCTTAGAGTTTTTCTCGACGCTCAATTTACCGAGATAAGAACGTTATGAAGCAGGCACTGAAGGAATGGTCGATCGCAATCAAAGCTTTGGAGCAGGGAGAAACGATTTTGCTGCTTCGCAAAGGTGGGATTCGCGAGGAGAAGGGACGATTTGAGGTGCCATTTCGTCGAGTGTTACTATATCCAACCTACGAGCATCAAGACCCTGCCTTACTCAAGCAACCGAATTTAGTCGATCGTGTTGAATCCGGTTGGCATCCCGAAACGATTGAGATAAGTTCGATCGCCGACATTACTGATGTGCTTCAAGTGAGTGATGCGGATGTGGTGCGATCGTTGCTGCCGTTTCACATTTGGAACGATCGATTTGTCGAAGAGCGATTGAAGTGGAAGCCGCGATCGCCGTTGTATTTACTGTTGCTGCGAGTGTTTCGCTTGCCGCAACCGCAAAAGATTGCATATCAAGAAGCTTATGGTGGATGTCGATCGTGGATTGAAATTGAAGATCTTGCGGTTGATCAGACAATCCCGGTGCTGAGTGAAACGGAATATCAGGAGTGGGTGAGTAAGATTCGATCAATAGTAGAGCGATCAATATCTTAATCAAAGTGACAAACTCGTTTTCTCCACAAAGTTTTTGACTTTTGTATCAATCTCACGCAGATAAATCAACCAAACGTTTTGAATCGGCTGAGTCAACGTTTGCACCAGCGCCGAAAGCTCTCCAATTTCTCGCAATCCAGCCGTTGTTTGAATATTAATTCCACGATCGTACAGCGTATATCCCCGCTTCACAGCAATTCTTAAACCGCAATAGACTGACGAATTAAATCCCGCCTGATCTGTCCAATATTGCGCCTTTTCTAGCAATAACGCTCGATCGCTCTCCTCCAACTGCGAAATATCCAAAGCCTTCAGCAAATCCCGGTTAAGAAACCGTCGAGACAAATCCGACAAAATCGCATCCTCGTGCGTTTGCCACTGTTGCAAATGATAGATAAACGTTCCATCATCCGTCGCTAAATACTGCGCTAACCCAATTTGATTACACTCTTGATTTAGCCAAGCTTTTACGTTCTGATCCGCATTCAAGTTACCAAGTTTGAATTGATATCTTGCCTGCTCAAACACCTTCAACAATACCCAAGTTGCAGCCACATTTTTACGATGGTTATACACCTGAGCATACATAAAATAACGCACGATCAAATAATGCTCGATCGCTGCCATTCCCTTACGCGCAACCACTAATTGCTGCGTCACCGGATCGTATCGCAACGCCATCAGAATTCGATCGACATCAATCCGCCCGTAAGAGGCTCCAGTAAAGTAACTATCTCGCATCAAATAGTCAATTCGATCGCAATCAAGCTGACTTGAAACTAATTGCGAAATCAACGGTATCGGATATTTCTTGAGCAAAACCGCTTCAATTTGATCAACAAAATCTGGTGAAACACGATCGAACAATTCCCGAATCGGCTCCGACTCCCGCACAATCCGCCGCGTCCAAACCTCATGATCGCTGCCAAAAATTTCCTCAGCCGTATGGCTAAACGCACCATGCCCGATATCATGAAGCAACGCTGCACACAGCAACACTGTTCGATGCGGCGCAAGCTGTGGATAATCCCGCGCAATGCGATCAAACGCCCGTCTTGCCACCGCCATCACGCCCAATGAATGCGTAAATCTTGACCCTTCTGCCCCATGAAACGTCAAACTGGCAGGGCCTAACTGCCGAATCCGCCGCAATCGCTGAAACGCAGGAGTATCAATCAATTGAATCAAAAGCGCCTCAGTCGAATCGCTCCAGTTCAGCGCGATCGCTCCATGTAGCGGATCATGATAGACGCGCTCAAAGCTCACTTCGCTCCTGCTACAAGAGAAGTCTCAGACAACATATCGATCGCCGCTTGATACTGCTTATCCAACGGTGTTCCAATCTGCTCGATCGTCATCGACTGATCCAAAGGAACAATGCGATCGGGCTGAATTCCTAAGCGATTAATGTCTGTATGATTGGGTGTCTCATATTTCGCAACCGTCACCGCCAACCCTGCACCGTCCGATAAATCAAACAGCGATTGAATCAAGCCCTTCCCAAAGGTCTTTTCACCCAAAATCGTCGCCCGTCCGTTATCTTGCAGCGCTCCCGCCAGAATCTCGCTCGCACTAGCAGTCCCTTGATTGACGAGCACGACCAGTGGATCTTGAGTTAAGGCTTTGCCCGTCGCCTCAAAACTACCGATCGTCCCTTGGCGATTCACGGTATAAACGATCTCGCCCTCATTCAGCCACAATCGCGCAATTTCAATTCCCGCATTCAGCAGTCCACCCGGATTGTTTCGCAGATCGAGAACATAGCGATCGACTCCATCGCGCTCCAGTTTTGCGATCGCATGAGCCACCTCCATCGTTGCGTTCGCGTTAAACTGGCTCAATCGCAAATACCCAATCTTTGATCCATCGGCTTGTGGACGCAACTCTGCAATTACTGGATTCACCTCAATGCGATCGCGCACCAAATCAAACTCGCGTTCAACCCCATCCTCGCGAGCGATCGTCAAAGTGACATGACTCCCCACAACGCCGCGCATTCTTTCGGCAGCTTCATCAAGGCTCAGTCCTTCGGTCGTCACATCATCAATTTTTAGAATCTTGTCCCCTGCAAGAAGCCCGGACTTGGCAGCAGGAGAACCCACGATCGGCGAAATCACCTTCAGTCGCTTAGTTTCAACATCCAGCGCAATCTGCAATCCAACACCCGTCAACTCACCGGACGTACTCGTTTGCAGGCTGCGATACTGATCCGGCTTTAATAGCCTGGTAAACGGGTCATCCAGCACCGCCAGCATCTGCGAAATCGCGCCATACGTTGCTTCTCGATTCGGCATCGATTGCTTCAGATACTTCTCTCGTAGCGCCCACCAATTCTTATGATTGAACGTTGGATCAACATACGCTCGATCGATAATTCGCCACACTTCGTTAATTAACTTCTGCTCCTCGGTCAGCGCTGTTGCAGGGGCTGCCATCAACAAGAGCGCAGCCGCGATCGACAATCCAATGATTGTCACTGAGCGAAGCCAAATGAATCGTTTTTCCATAGCGATCGATAGTAGCGCTAAATCCAGCGATTTGAAGGAGCAAAATCCCAGTATGATTCACTTTGCCAGAGAAGGCCAAATCCGACAAAAGTTTTGCGAAACGAAATTATTCTTTACAAAGGCTTAAGCTTATCGATCGCGGATCAAACCGCCACAAAATCGGCAAAACCCCTGATAAATTGCCTCTTCTTGCTAAGAAATCCACACTATGGATGTGTTACATTTTTTATGAACAGCAATCATCTTTAGGAACGCTTGCTTTATGGCAAATGTGTATGACTGGTTCGATGAGCGCCTCGAAATTGGAGCGCTTGCCGAAGACGTAACCAGCAAGTACGTGCCTCCCCACGTCAACATCTTCTATTGCTTGGGCGGCATTACGCTGGTGTGCTTTTTGATCCAGTTTGCGACTGGATTCGCAATGACTTTCTACTACAAGCCAACCGTTGCCGAAGCATTTTCTTCCGTTCAGTACATCATGAACGAAGTCAACTTTGGCTGGCTGATTCGCTCCGTCCACCGCTGGTCTGCCAGCATGATGGTGTTGATGATGATTCTGCACGTGTTCCGCGTATACCTCACCGGTGGCTTCAAAAAGCCGCGTGAGCTGACCTGGGTAACGGGTGTCGTTCTTGCAGTTATTACCGTTTCCTTCGGTGTGACGGGCTACTCGCTGCCTTGGGATCAAGTTGGCTACTGGGCGGTGAAAATCGTGTCAGGTGTGCCTGAAGCGATTCCCGTTGTTGGAACCCTGATTGCAGATTTGCTGCGGGGTGGTGCAAGCGTCGGTCAATCGACCTTAACTCGCTACTACAGCGCTCACACCTTTGTCTTACCTTGGTTGATCGCCGTCTTTATGTTGGCGCACTTCCTGATGATCCGAAAGCAAGGAATTTCAGGCCCGTTGTAAGAATTTTTTGGATTCGGGACTTTAGAATTGCGCTTAAGATAAGCTTAAAGTCTCGAATTCAAAAGTGTTTTGCTGATCTCTAGAGTTAAGGAGAGCCTTTGTTAAATGGCAACGATTAAAAAGCCGGATCTTAGCGATCCTCAATTGCGTGCGAAGTTGGCGAAAGGTATGGGTCACAACTACTATGGTGAACCTGCTTGGCCCAACGATTTGTTGTATATTTTCCCGGTCGTGATTTTAGGCACGATCGCGCTTTGCGTCGGTTTGGCAGTGCTTGACCCTGCTATGAACGGTGAGCCTGCAAATCCATTTGCAACGCCGCTCGAAATTCTACCTGAGTGGTATCTGTACCCCGTATTCAACATTCTGCGCCTGGTGCCGAACAAACTCTTGGGTGTCGTGTTGATGGGTTCTGTACCTCTAGGCTTGATCGCCGTTCCGTTTATCGAAAACGTGAACAAGTTCCAAAATCCCTTCCGTCGTCCGGTTGCGATGGCGGTATTTCTGTTTGGAACCTTCGTAACGATGTGGCTCGGAATTGGCGCAATCTTCCCGGTAAGCCAAGGTCTGACCCTCGGATTGTTCTAAATCAATCTGAATCAAAATTTGATGCCTGCTCGATAGTTTGAAGGAATTCAAGCTGTTTGGCAGGCATTCTCTTTAAGCATGAATGGGAGAATTTTTAATGAATTGAGCTATTGCACAAGAACAGCGCCTCTACACACCAGAAGAATACTTAGATTTAGAAGCAACTACTGAATTTAGAAGTGAATACGATAACGGAGTGATTACCACAATGACAGGCGGAACGACAAATCATAATAGAATCTGCCGAAATTTGTGTACTGCCCTAACCATTGGATTGAAAGGACAGAACTTTGAAGTTTTCATTTCAGATGTGAAGGTTTGGATTCCAAATTCCCAAAAGCTTCGCTATCCCGATCTTATGGTGATTGCTGGAGAGCCTGAATATTATCTAAATCGCAAAACAACTGTGACAAATCCACAAGTCGTTATTGAGGTACTCTCAGATTCGATGGAAGAGTTCGATCGAGAAGATAGACTCAAGCTGTATCAATCGATTTCATCATTTCAAGAGTATCTTCTGATTGATCAGAATCAGATTGCGATCGATCACTTCTACAAAACGCAACCGAAACACTGGCAGATTGATCAATTTGACGATCAAGATACTGAAATCCAACTGCGAACCCTACGGGGAGCGGAGCTACCGGTTGAAGCCACATTGTTAATCGCCGATATCTACGAAAAAGTACAATTTAGTTAAGTCTGAAAAGAAGCTAAATTTTTTACCTTGCCGACGGGTGGCATTTGATAGAGTAAGCAAATCTACGCGGTTTCAAAGCTTTTTTGATTATGGATGCGGCTCAACTGATTCCCATTTTTGCAACAGCGATCGCCACTTCAACGCCTTTAGTCTTTGCTACGCTCGGAGAAACGATCGGAGAGCGAGCGGGAGTAATTAACCTCTCGGCAGAAGGCACAATCTTGATGGGTGCGATGACGGGATTTGCGATCGCGAAAACGCTCGAAGCGACCGGAACGGTTCCAAGCTTAATTATCGGATTTGTGGGAGCGGGATTGGTCGGAGCGGCGATCGCGCTGATTGTGGCATTTGGATCGCTGACCCTGAAACAGTCTCAAGTGGCGATCGGGTTTGTGTTGACGCTGTTGGGTGCAAGTTTGTCGTCGTTTCTTGGAAATCCATTTGTGCGAATTCCGGGGCCAACGGTTCCGAGTTTTCGGTTGCCGCTATTGCAGGACATCCCATTGATGGGGCAGTTGTTTTTTCAGAGTGATTTGCTCGTTTATCTCAGCTATTTGGCGATCGCGCTCGTTTGGATTTATTTTTACCGGACTCGCGCTGGATTGATGTTAAGAGCGATCGGAGAACAACCGAATGCGGCATTTGCGAGAGGAACGAATGTCGTTTTAATGCGCTATATTTACACGCTGATCGGGGGCGCAATGATGGGAATGGCTGGGGCAGCATTCTCGCTAAATTTTAAGGCGGGATGGAGTCAGTTGCATACAGCCGGATATGGATGGATTGCGTTAGCGATCGTCATTTTTGGCGGCTGGAATCCGCTCAGAGTTGCAATTAGCTGTTATTTATTTGGCATTTTGCAATCGCTAGCGGGCGTGGCTCAAAGTACGATTCCAGATGTTCCGACTCAAGTGTTTACCGTTGCACCATTTCTATTGATGATTCTATTGTTGGTTTTAACTTCGAGCGATTGGTTAGAGCGATTGCTAAAACTATTACCTTCCCCGATCGACAACACGGCCTCAGAACTGATTCGGAGTACGCCACCTGCCGCGTTGGGGAAGGTATTTGAACAAGATTAGCAGCAGCTTGAAGAGCTACAGTCGCCATTGGATTGGTCGATCGTTTCGCGATAATCTGCACCTTTAGTCACACGCGGATCACGAAAGGTATCGCTAGAGCAATCAAATGGTTTTGCTACCTCGAATGAAACTGAATCACGCGGCGGAATCGGAATGATATCAGAATGATAAGCACCCTTGGAATTGGTGTAGATTTGAAACGTTTTATCGCACACTGCCATGCGTTCACCCCGATAGAGGGTGTGTCCGTCGTCATCTTGCACCGACTTCCAAGGGCCGCGATAAATTACAGCTTGATTGCGCTCCCAACATTCGCCTTGTTTCCCCTTGAACGCTTGAACGGTGAGCGATCGGAACTCCACGCCATCAATGACCTGCCACGGCTCAGTCTGACGCGCCAGAATTTCGATTCCATAAAATCCCGCCTGCTCAAACATTTCGAGAAACTCATTTTCACGGAATGCACCCGCAATACAGCCGCTCCACAGTTCCGGATCGTTCAAAATCTTCTCGGTCGGAGCTTCATCACAAACAATATCTGAGATTACAACGCGTCCACCACGTTTGAGAACACGAAAAATCTCTTGAAACAATTGTTTTTTATCTTGAGGACGAACAAGATTGAGAACACAATTGGAAATTACAACGTCAACGCTATCTGTTGCAATTAAGGGTTGAGTTTGACGTAAGCGATCGCACTCTGTCTCAAACGCCGCAACCTGCTCTACAGAATGGATTGGATGCTGTTCTAACCACTGTTGTACCAGGTCTAGATTCAGCGCTAGGTCTTGAATTTTGCCTTTCACAAATGCGACATTCTCATAGCCTAGCTTCTCGCTTATTGGTGCAATATATTTGCGTGACAAGCTGAGCATTTCATCGTTCATATCCACACCGATGATTTTTCCGGCTGCGCCGACTTTTTGTGCCAAAATGTAGCAGTTTTTTCCGGCTCCAGAACCCAGATCAACGACCGTTTCGCCGGAGTTTACGTAGCGAGTGGGATCGCCACAGCCATAGTCTTTCTCGATGATTTCTTGCGGCAGAATTTCTAAGTAGCGCTGATCGTAACCATCCGTTGGGCAGCAAAGCGAGGCTTGAGGTTGCTGTGCGCCTGCTGCATAGCGCTCTCTTACCGCTTGTTCTACGTCGTAGGAAAGTGTCGTATCGGTCATGCTGGTAGCTCTCAATCACTGGGATCTAGTTTAGAGAATACAATCGACGAAACACCCACCGATCGCAGTTTCTAAAGATTTCCGCGTAAGGCTTGTTCCCGTTCGATCGCTTCAAACAACGATTTGAAATTTCCTTCCCCGAACCCTTGCGCTCCGTGCCGTTCGATGATTTCAAAAAATAAGGTCGGGCGATCTTGCACAGGGCGGGTGAAAATTTGCAGCAAATAGCCTTCACGATCGCGATCGACTAAAATTCCCAGTTCGGCTAATTGGTCGATCGATTGATCAATCTTGCCAATTCGCGCTTCTAAATCTGCATAGTACGATCGGGGAACGCTGAGAAACTCAATTCCTAGATTTTTCAGCTTCGTCACCGTATCAACAATGCTGTGAGTGAGATAAGCGACATGCTGAACTCCCGCGCCGTGATTGTATTCTAGAAATTCTTGAATTTGAGATTTTCCTTTGCTGATCGCAGGTTCGTTAATGGGAAGTTTGATCGTACCTGTGGCATTCTGCATTACAGAGGAAGTGAGTGCAGAATACTCGGTTGTAATCGTTTTGTCATCAAACTGTATTAATAGACTTAATCCTAAAACGTTCTCAAAAAATTTTACCCAGCGATTCATTTGTCCTTTCTCAACGTTCCCAACGATGTGATCAATCTTGATTAATCCAGCATCTGTATGAGATTGAGTTAGACGTGGAACAAATTCTGGAGCAAAAACGCCGTGGTAACGATCGCGTTGCACAAACTTAATCAACGTATTGCCATATCCATAAATTGCAGCATAGCGATAAGTTCCCATTTCGTCTGATTCTTCGGTCACTGGAACTGCTATCAGAGCGCCCCGTGCCATGCTGGTTGCAAAAGCTCGATCAACATCCATCACCCTCAACGCAATAATCGCAACATGATCGCCGTGCTTAGCAGTTTTAAGCGCGATCGGATGATCTGAATCAAGCGCAGAACTCAACACTAAGCGAATTTCGCCTTGCTGCATGACATAGGAGGCAACATCACGGGTTCCAGTGTCGAGTCCTCGATAGGCGATCGACTGAAAGCCAAAAGCGCGGTCGTAAAACATCGCAGCTTGTTTTGCATTGCCGACATAAAGTTCTAAATGATCGAAAGCTTGAATCGAAACAGCATCACTCATGCACACCGTCACTCATAATTGAAGGCGACATCACAGAATTATAAAAATTCATATCATTCCGCAGCAAATAACCCTAGTTTTTTATCTAGAAATATAGAACCAGACTGAAAATCAGTCTAATGGCTTTATCAGGCTATGAGCAAATTTGAGACAATAAATATACCTTTAGAGAGATTGCCAAAACTTTGTACTATTGTGCAAATCGGCGTGAACTAATTTCAACACTCGATAATTCAGCTTCGTATGAAGTTCTTGATAACTTTAAAGTTGATGTTGGCAATCGCTTTAGCAATCCCGCTTATACAAATTTTGCGTAGGTTTGGAATTCGATCGTTTGTAGCTGTTTCTGGTGCTGTTCTAAACTGAACGCTTTAACTTCTGGTTGAGCTTGCGTCGTTTCACGCTGAGATTGAGTTGTTTCTGCACTATTATTCATAAACAGAATGTCCGTCCGTTGAAAACGATCTTAAAACTACTCAAATCCTCACATTAAACGCATGCTCAGCACTAACCACGACGATCGCATTTTCTACTCCACAGTTGTTCTAGAATTCATCGTTCCTAATGGTAACAAAGTAGCGTTTCGCAAATGGAGTGATGATCCAGATAAAACTGTTTTCGACCTATGATTGGTTAAAATCACTGCAATCGTGGTCACCTGCGGTCGTTACGCTGGTCAACAATATCATCATTTCTTCGCTACTCACCTGGGCAGTGATGCCGCAGATTACAAAACGGTTGAATTTCTGGCTACAGCCTGCCTTCCGCGATTCTGGGCGAAAAACAGACCTGATTGGAACTGCGATCGTCTTTATTGCCTTCGCATTTATGGTTTCGCTATTCAGTCGAATCTAATTCGTCAATTCCTGCATCCAGCGATTGACCTGCATCCGCAATCTCTTTTCCGCAATGTCAGCTTCCGGGATGCGCTCTAGGGCGCGGTAATAATCCGCGATCGCAAAATTCCAGTCGCCTGCTAAATGATGTGCCCGACCCCGCGCTCCGTAGAGATGTGCCTCTAGCACCGAGTGATCATTCAGCGGCGAGGAAAGCAGTTGCGTAATTTGCAGCGCCTGTTCAAAATTCTCGATCGCCTGCGAATACAGTTCGAGATCGCGAAACGTAATTCCCTGATTCAGCCAAGCGCGAATATTGGTCGGATCTAAATCAATTGCTCGATCGTAATCTGTGATCGCTTCGATTAAAAGCCCCTGAGAGGCGTAGTAATTAGCGCGGTTGTTGTAGGCACTCGCAAGTTTAGAATTGAGGCGAATTGCCTTGTTATAGTCTTCGATCGCTGCGTCCAAATGTCCACACTGGAAATGCACCAACCCGCGATTATTGTAGTCGGTTGCATTTTCAGGATTGCGATCGATCAAAATGGTCAAACCTGCGATCGCTTCGAGATAGTGACCTTGTTTCGCATCCGTCAGGGATTGCTGGCGCAGTAAGCGATCCTGAGCAACGGGATCAAGCCAGACCGTTTGCGAACGGGTGGACTTTTTGGGCAATGAGCGATCGGCTTTCAGAGAGCGACGACTCACCGCATTCGCACGACCCACATTCACAGTTCGTTGTTTCGATTGCTTGCCATCTAAAAAAGTCCGACCGTTCATACCATCCTCACCATGTCTATGAACTAAAGTTACCGACTTACCCCGCTGATGTTTACTGCCCAAGTGCCATAACTGAATATGTCCACGGTCAGATCTTGCGTTTCTTCTCCGTCTTTGGAGCCATTTCCCTGAGCGAATTCTAAGCCTCAGTAATTCCTACACTGCTGATTGATTCGATTTCTGAAACAGCCAAATCGTTCACGAAATCCTGGCGCTTTACAGAAACTTTGTATTAACTTTGCATGATCTTGAACTTTCCCCCGTATAAACACGAACATGCCAACACTCGAAAGATAATCTGTAGAATGGCGATGCTGTCTGCGCTTATGCCAAATTCCAAATTGACCCGGGCGAAGTTGATCGATCACAAAGTGACAGACTTGATCGCAAAACCAAAGCTCTAAAACATTTGCACTGTTAGAACGCTGGAGCGATCGGCGATAATGCAAGAGAGTTTTCTGAACTCGATCGCGCTTTCAGAACATCTTGGAGAAAAACTGAACTTTCAGACGAATTCAAGATCAAACGGGATACGGTAGGGTTGACATAATCTTTGGGCTTCTAGAGCTTGATCGCGCTCTAGGGGCTTGTGATTGAAGCGAGTTTGGCGCGAAATTGTCCAGTTATAGTGTGCGATCGTATGAACATTGACGGCGTAGGGTTGGAGACAAACAATTTATGAAAGCCATGATTCTGGCGGCTGGGAAAGGCACACGGGTTCGACCAATTACGTACACGATTCCTAAGCCGATGATTCCGATCCTGCAAAAACCAGTGATGGAGTTTTTGCTGGAGTTGCTACGTCAACACGGCTTCGACGAAATCATGGTGAATGTGAGCCATTTGGCGAATGAGATCGAAAGCTATTTCAAAGATGGGCAGCGTTTCGGTGTCCAGATTGGCTATTCGTTTGAGGGTCGGATCGTAGACGGGGATCTTGTGGGCGAGGCAGTCGGCTCAGCAGGCGGGATGAAGCGCATTCAAGACTTCTCCCCCTTCTTTGACGATACGTTTGTGGTACTTTGTGGCGATGCTCTAATCGATTTGGATCTCACAGCAGCAGTGAAGTGGCATCGGGAGAAAGGATCGATCGCGACGGTGATTATGAAAACGGTCGATCGATCAGAAGTTCCAAGCTACGGTGTAGTTGTAACCGACGAAGACGGCAGAATCAAGGCATTTCAGGAAAAACCATCGGTTGAAGAAGCCTTAAGCACGAATATCAATACCGGGATCTACATTTTTGAACCCGAGGTTCTAGACTACATTCCATCCGGTGTTGAGTTTGATATCGGTAGCCAGTTATTTCCGAAGCTAGTGGAAATGAATGCACCGTTCTATGGATTGCCGATGGATTTTGAATGGGTCGATATCGGCAAAGTTCCAGATTATTGGCAAGCCATTCGCGGCGTTCTCAAAGGCGAAATCAAAAATGTTCCGATCCCAGGACGTGAAGTGGCTCCGGGAATTTACACGGGGCTAAATGTGTCAGTCAATTGGGACAAAGTGGATATTCAAGGCCCGGTTTACATTGGCAGCATGACTTGTATCGAGGACGGCGCGAAAATTGTAGGCCCTGCAATGATTGGACATAACTGCTGGATTTGTAGCGGTGCGACCGTGGATAACAGTGTCATTTTTGAATGGTCGCGTTTAGGGCCAGGAGTGCGATTGGTCGATAAGCTGGTCTTCGGGCGGTTCTGTGTAGACAAGACAGGCGCAACGATCGATGTCCAAGCCGCTTCACTCGACTGGTTGATCACCGATGCGCGACATGAAGTGCCAAGACATCCCGCCGCAGAACATCAAGCGATCGCGGAACTGTTGAATGTCGATACCAAGGTTGCAACTTGAGACCCTTACCCTTGAAATTGCCGCGATCGTGAACGAATTAGCCCCCCTAAATCCTGCAAAATCGGGAATTTAGGGGGGCTAAATGGTTGTTTAGAGATGTTTGAAAGAGTTATCTCGAAGCAGCATTAGAGAGCGTTCGGTCAAGCAGTGGACGCACCACCGCTTGATGCTTTACCAAGGTTCCAATCTCAGCTTGAATCGGCAAAACATCGAGCGAATCGAGCGTTGAACAATATTTCAGATCTTCCATGCAGTTCAGCCGCAGCAATCGCTTACCGTGGCTTGCGTGATACATCAAGCTCAGCAAGTTATCTTGCCACTGTTGGTAAAGCGAAACTGCGCCAACCAGTTCATCATTACCGACCAAATCTTCGAGCGGACAGCCCAGTTGATCCGCCACGCTTTGCACGATCGCACCCGCACAGACGGTATCTTCGAGCGCGAATGATCCTTCCCAGCCAGCCCCGACGATCCAAACCGTTTCGGGTTGATGCTCGACCAGATATTTCACGACAGCGTGACGATTAACCAATGCCGCTGCCAATACAGTCGGACAAGCTTGAATTTTCTGGAGGGCGCGAGTTCCGTTTGTGGTGCTAATAAACAGTTGTTTTCCGCTCATCAAATCGGGCGTACAGTCGAGCGGCGAGTTACCGAGATCGCAGCCTTCTACCTTGCTTCCGCCTCGTTCTCCTGCCCGTAAACGCTTCTCCGGGGGTAGCGCCTCGCTTTCTTGGACGAGCTTCTCCATATCGCTGAAAACATGAACTGCATCCGCTCCAGCAAACAGAGCAGTCGCGATCGTGCTGGTTGCTCGCAGTACATCAATCGCGATCGCACAATCAGCAGCGTTTTGTCCAGGTGTGAGTTCGGGCGTGTGGAATACTGAAAATTTCATAGGGTGTAGAGTGTAGTGACTGCGGCAGGAAAACTTCAGGTGAAGAGGAGTCGCCGCTTTCAGGATACTAAATACAAAGACAGAAGACGAAATATATCTTAACGGGGTTGTTATAGATTCTACTCAATGATAGCTCAAAGTGGCTATTGGAAATATAATATGCAGCATTGCTTTCGTTCGCTCCATTTGCGCTTTGAGGAGTCGTAATGATTCTTGAGCAAAACTAGATTCCCTCACCGCTTAGGATGTTTCTAGAGTCAAACCTAATTCTCGAAGGTGTAGAAGCGATCATGTCACAGCGCCCAATTATTCTTGGTATCGTTGGCGATAGTGCGGCTGGGAAGACGACGCTAACTCGTGGAATTGCTCAAGTGCTGGGTGAAGAGAACGTAACGATCATTTGCACCGATGATTATCACAAGTACGATCGCGCTCAACGCGCTCAGATTGGCATCACTGCCCTGCACCCGGACTGTAATCATCTAGACATTATGCAGCAGCATTTAGCGCTGTTGCGATCGGGTCAGCCCATTCTCAAGCCAAATTACAGCCACAAGACTGGAACGTTTGAAGCCCCCACCTATATCAAGCCGAATCGCTTCATCATTATCGAAGGCTTGCTAGGGTATTCGACTCGTACAGCCCGCGATTGCTATGACGTGAAGGTATACCTTGCGCCGCCAGAATCCCTGAGAGCGCAATGGAAAATTAAACGCGATACGCAAAAACGGGGTTACACCGAAGAGCAAGTTTTAGAAGAGTTACGCAAGCGCGAACCGGATTCAGCCGAGTATATTCGTCCGCAACGGGCTTGGGCGGATATGGTCGTCAGTTTTTGTCCACCGGAGCCGTCTCCGAATGTGAATGGTCACTTAAATGTGAAATTGGTGCTACGTCCTACGATTCCGCATCCGGAGCTGACGCGAGTGGTTGGGGATGACGCACCCACACGATCGGCGATTCGATTGGGACTCGATCGCGATATGAGTAAACCTGTCGATGTGTTGGAGATTGACGGACACGCAACAAAAGATCAGGTTGTGGATCTAGAGCACTTTATTTGCGATGAGCTTCCGGCACTGTCGAATGTGTGCAATCCGACTGGTGATACTGAATTAGGGAAGGTATCGGGAACCACGGGCGAGATGATCCAGAGCTATCCCTTAGCCATGACGCAATTGTTGATTGTGTATCACATGCTCAAGGCAACGAAAGCGCTCTAAGGTTGGCTTTCGACATCAGGCGATAGGCTGACGGGCGGACGTTCGATTTCTCCTTCGCTGTAGCCCAGATCGTAGAAACTGGCGGCTTGTGGGTCATGCTCTGGGGGGTTCTTCGATCGACCCGCCCAAGCGTCCTCTTTTCCGCGATCAAACCAGTCTTGGTCAAACATAGTATCGCTACCACTCAGCATGATTAGATTGCTCCTGATACGAACTTTGACCCAATTTAAATTCTTGCAAGCGTGAATGTATCACTCCAATGGTGAGTTATCGAGAAGCTGACTGAATCCTATCGAGATCATTATTCCAGAGCATTAAACTCCGATCGATATCTCACAATTCCCTCACAGCTATCTAACACACTGCTTTCTAACTCCAGCACCATAAACGCTTCATCTGGGACTGTGTACTCACATCTCAATCCCTTACGCTTAGCTGGAATAAACCCAAAGCGCGAATAATATTCAGGATGACCTAGCACGACAACCGCTTTGCAGCCTAAGCGATCGCACTCCGTTAAACCCTGTTGAATCAGCAATGTTCCAATGCCTTGTCGCTGATAATTGGGTAGAACTGCGACGGGTGCAAGTCCGAAAATAAATAGAGCAGTGTTGTCGATCGCGACTGGACTAAAGAAGATGTGCCCAACAATTTGATCGGATGCAACTGCAACAAGGGAAAGGGTTGGGGTAATGGGGCGCAATCGATCGACTAAATCTGCCTCTCCCGATCGCCCAAACGCAGCAATATTTACTCGACGGACTGCTTCGATATCTTCCAGTCTTTCCGCTCGAACTTGCATAACACCCTTAAAACAGCAATCTCCCAATCAGGATACCTTGAGCAGCCCGATAATCGTCATCGTTCCTTCCGCAACCCCTTCGTTCGGTAAGCCGTACTCTTTCTAAAGTTGCATTCGATCGCTGGCTTCGCTAAATTAGCACTCAGGGAGAGAGAGTGCTAACTCAAAACCCCAAAAGCCTGTAGACTGGTAAACGTTGAAAAAAACCGACAGGCGAATTGGTTGAATCGTGTATTCAGCCGCAAGTATTTGATCGTTTGTTGCTCATCTAGATTGTTGGAGGATTTGTATGGCAGCCATCTCTCTTAGCGTGTCCACCGTAAAACCGTTGGGCGATCGCGTGTTCGTGAAAGTGAGCGAAGCTGAAGAAAGAACCGCAGGAGGTATCTTCCTGCCTGATAACGCTAAGGAAAAGCCCCAAGTCGGTGAAATCGTAGCGGTAGGTAGCGGCAAGCTCAACGAAAAGGGCGAACGTCAACCGATGGAAGTCGAAATTGGTAACAAAGTGCTGTACTCCAAGTACGCAGGAACCGACATCAAGCTCGGTGGCGACGAGTACGTTTTGCTGTCTGAAAAAGACATCTTGGCAGTCGTTTCATAGTTTTCTTGACTCTCTCTTTTCTGTAAACCTTACAAGGCTTTCAACACATTATGGCTAAGCGCATCATTTACAACGAAAACGCTCGTCGTGCTCTAGAGCGCGGTATGGACATCCTCGCCGAAGCCGTTGCCGTCACCTTGGGACCTAAAGGTCGCAACGTGGTTCTGGAGAAGAAGTTCGGTGCACCTCAAATTGTGAACGACGGTGTAACGATCGCAAAAGAAATCGAACTCGAAGATCACGTTGAAAACACAGGTGTTGCCTTGATTCGTCAAGCAGCTTCTAAAACCAATGATGCGGCTGGAGACGGAACTACGACTGCAACCGTTTTGGCACATGCGATCGTCAAAGAAGGAATGCGGAACGTTGCCGCTGGCGCAAACGCAATTCTTTTGAAGCGCGGCATGGACAAAGCAACAACTTTCTTAGTAGACAAGATTGCTGCTCATGCGCGTCCGGTTGAAGACTCAAAAGCGATCGCACAAGTCGGTACAATCTCTGCCGGAAACGATGAAGAAGTTGGTCAAATGATCGCTTCGGCAATGGATAAAGTCGGTAAAGAAGGCGTAATCTCGCTGGAAGAAGGTAAGTCGATGACGACTGAACTCGAAGTCACCGAAGGGATGCGCTTCGACAAAGGTTACATTTCGCCCTACTTCGCAACCGACACCGAGCGGATGGAAGCAGTGATGGATGAGCCGTTCTTGCTGATCACCGACAAGAAGATTACTTTGGTTCAAGACCTCGTTCCGGTTCTCGAACAAGTTGCTCGCGCAGGTCGTCCGTTGATCATCATTGCAGAAGACATCGAGAAAGAAGCACTGGCGACTCTGGTTGTGAACCGTCTGCGTGGTGTTCTGAACGTTGCCGCAGTGAAGGCTCCTGGCTTTGGCGATCGTCGTAAAGCAATGCTCGAAGATATCGCAGTTCTTACGGGCGGTCAGTTGATCACCGAAGATGCAGGTCTGAAGCTTGACACCACCAAGCTCGATCAATTGGGTAAAGCGCGTCGTGTCACCATCACCAAGGAAACCACGACGATCGTTGCTGAAGGCAATGAAGCGCAAGTGAAAGCTCGCGTCGAGCAAATCCGCCGTCAAATGGACGAAACCGATTCTTCCTACGACAAGGAAAAGCTGCAAGAGCGCTTGGCTAAGTTGGCGGGTGGTGTTGCAGTGATCAAAGTTGGTGCAGCAACCGAAACCGAAATGAAGGATCGCAAGCTCCGCCTCGAAGATGCCATCAACGCAACCAAAGCGGCTGTTGAAGAAGGTATCGTTCCTGGTGGCGGTACAACCTTGGCTCACTTAGCTCCAGAACTTGAATCTTGGGCATCGAGCAGCCTCAGCGGCGAAGAGTTGATCGGAGCGCAAATCGTAGCTCGTGCATTGACGGCTCCTCTGAAGAGAATTGCTGAAAACGCAGGTCAAAACGGTGCGGTGATTGCTGAGCGCGTCAAAGAGAAAGACTTCAACGTGGGCTACAATGCTGCAACGGGTGAATTCGTGGATATGCTCGAAGCGGGTATCGTTGACCCCGCGAAAGTGACTCGTTCTGCACTTCAGAATGCGGCTTCGATCGCAGCAATGGTGTTGACGACCGAGTGTATTGTGGTTGACAAGCCTGAACCGAAAGATGGTGCTGCCGCTGGCGCTGGCGCTGGTGGCGGTATGGGCGACTTCGATTACTAATCTCAGTCTCTAAAACATAAAGCGCGATCGTTCCTGAAAGGGAGCGATCGCGCTTTGTGTTTTGTATTGAAGAGATGAAAGCCAAGTATTCACTGTAGAATTCACGATCGAATCGCTTACGATTAACCTAGCCGCATTTAGCCATCGCCATGACCTTTGCAACGCCTGATGCTTCAATCAAGCTAACGCTCCGGCTGACCGATGAGCAGTTCTTCCAACTGTGTCAGGACAATCGGGATTTACAGTTTGAGCGCACCGCAGCAGGAGACATTATCATCATGCCACCCACAGGCAGCGAATCAGGACGACGGAATAGTGAGATTACGATTCAGTTGGGGGTCTGGAATAAACAAACTGGACTTGGAGAAGTCTTCGATTCGTCTAGTGGCTTTCATCTCCCTAATGGTGCGGACTATGCACCTGATACAGCTTGGGTCAGTCGAAAACGATGGGATGCACTGACACCAGAACAAAAAGAGCGGTTTGCACCGATTTGCCCAGATGTCGTGATTGAATTGCGGTCTAAAACAGATTCGTTACCGAAGCTTCAGGCGAAGATGCGCGAGTATGTCGAAAATGGGGCGCGGTTAGGATGGCTGCTCGATCGACAGAATCAGCGCGTTGAAGTTTACCGCCCTAGAAAAGCAACAGAAATATTGCAAGCCCCCGCAACGATCTCGGCTGACGATATTTTGCCTGGATTTACCCTCGATTTACAAAAAATCCTCTACTAAAAAACGCGATCGCTCCCCTTCAAGAATGATCGCGCTCTATTTCAGATCAACTTAGCCCAGAATGCCACTAAAAAAGTCGATCGTCTCTTTCAGCGCTTCAATGAATCGATCGATTTCCTCGCGAGTATTGTAGAAATACAAGCTAGCGCGAGCAGTTCCTGGAGCATTCAACAATCGGTGTAACGGCTGAGTGCAGTGATGCCCCGATCGAATCGCAATGCCTTCATGATCCAACAAAGTCGAAAGATCATGAGGATGCAATTCTCCGGCGGTAAATGAAGCTAAGGCTGCTCGTCCTCCACCTGCCGCGTCTGGTTTGGGTCCGTAGATCCGCAGATTTGGAACTTCTGCTAATCGCTGGAATAGATATGCCGTCAACTCCTCTTCGTAAGCCCGGATCTTATCCATACCAATACTTGTCAGATAATCAACTGCAGCACCCAACGCGATCGCTTCTGCAATTGCCGGAGTTCCCGCTTCAAATTTATGCGGCAAATCAGCATAAGTCGAATGATCTAAATACACATCAGCAATCATTTCACCGCCACCGAAAAACGGAGGCATCGATCGCAAAACATCCAGCTTGCCGTACAAGAACCCGATTCCGGTCGGAGCACACATTTTATGACCGGATGCGACGAGCCAATCACAATCGATCGCTTGCACATCTACAGGCATATTCGGCACTGCTTGACACGCATCGATCAGAACTTTTGCTCCTACCTTGTGAGCTTCAGCGCAAATCTCACGCACCGGATTAATGCAGCCAAGCGTATTGGAAACATACACGACTGAGACAAGCTTCGTTTTCTCAGATAACAATGACTTGTAATGCTCAAAGTCAAAGCCTTCTGATTCATTCAACTGAACGTGCTTGATTACAGCCCCTGTCCGTGCTGCGATCAACTGCCACGGCACCAGATTGCTATGATGCTCCATCACAGAAAGAACAATCTCGTCACCTGCTTGCAAATTATTCAAGCCCCAAGAATAGGCGACGATATTGATCGCTTCGCTGGCATTTCGGGTATACACAATCTCTTGTCGAGAGGCTGCATTGACAAACGCTGCAACTTTATCCCTCGCTGCTTCATAGGCATCGGTCGCTCTTGCACTCAAAGTATGTGCGCCCCGATGCACGTTCGCATTGTCATGCTCATAATAGTGGCGCAGGGCATCGAGAACCGCGATCGGCTTCTGAGAAGTCGCGGCATTGTCGAGATAGATCAACGGCTTATCGTGAATCCGCTCATTCAGAATCGGGAAGTCTGATCGCACTTGAGCAGCGAGGATTTTTTCTTGCAGGAAAGTCATGGCTTAGGTGTGTTGGGAACGAATGAATGCAGAGAGTCGATCGCGCAATGTCTGAACTGAAATCTGGTCAATGATTTCGATCGCAAAGGCATAAGTTAAGAGCTTACGTGCTGAGTCTTGATCAATCCCCCGACTCTGGAGGTAAAACACTTCGTCGTCCTCTAGCTGGCTGACCGTCGCACCATGAGCGCACTTAACGTTATCCGCAATAATCTCTAACTGTGGCTTGGTATCGACTCGCGCTTTTGGAGAGAGCAATAAGTTGCGGCTAAGCTGCCTCGCATCGGTTTGCTGTGCGGCTTGGGGAACGAAAACCTTACCATTAAAGATCGCATGGGCACGATCGCTCACAATGGTCTTATTTGCCTGATTACCCACACCATACGGCTTACTGAGCGACAACAAGCTGTGTGTATCTCCGATGCGATCGCCATCAATCACAGTCAAACCATTCAGCGTAGTCTCGGTCTGCTCTCCGGTCTGATAGACCTCTAGATTGTGGCGGGAAAGTCTGCCGCCAAGATGAACAGCAGTACAGGAGTAGCGAGAATCTCTAGCTTGCGAAACAGCAGTCTTACCAATGTGAAAGGCAGCATTGCTGTCCCTCTGAACTCTAGTATGACGAACTTCTGCGTTTTCTGCGATCGCAATCTCCGTAACGGTATTGGTGAAATATGCGCCCTCAGTCAAGCTGACAAAATCTTCGATTAGCGTGACTCGACTTCCAGTTTCCGCAATCACACACACACGCGGTTGAATCAAAGTTTCCGCTTGTGTTGAGACAAACAACAGATGAATCGGAGTGTTGACATCTTGGTTTCTTGGCGCAAAGACGATCGCGCTATCTGTCAAGCTTGCGGTGTTCAAAGCGGTGAAGACTTCATCTTCTCCGGGAAGTTTAGCAATGTAGTCTTTCACAGTTGGCATTAATTCCAGGACTGTTTCAAGATTGCTAACAACAACGCCATCGGGTAGATCGTCGATCGCAGACAAATCCGCCGCAAATACGCCATCAACAAAGACTAATCGCGAATTCGCTGTTTCTGGTAGCAGAAAAGCTTCAATCTGCGGAAAGCTTAAACTCGCAGGTTCAGCAATTTTCAGCGACAGCGATAACAAATCAGAAACGTCTGTAAAACGCCATTCTTCGTCGCGAGTTGAGGGAATGGCTTGATCGTGAACCGATGCCGCAGCGCGATCGCGAATGTCTTGAAATTTGGAATGGGGAGAGCGTAAATTCAGTAATTGGTTGAAGTAAGCGGCGCGATCAACCGTTGCGATCGTGCCTGAATTTCCAATTTCAGAAACGGCTGAAACTTCTACCATCATGCACCTACCGTTTCACCTTCAACAACCCAGTCATACCCTTTCGCTTCAAGCTCTAGCGCCAGTTCCTTACCGCCACTCAACAAAATGCGACCAGCCGCCATAACGTGAACAAAATCAGGCGTAATGTAATTCAATAAGCGCTGATAGTGCGTGATGACAAGCGTTGCATTTTCTGATGTCGTAATTGCGTTCACACCATTTGCAACGACTTTCAACGCATCGATATCTAAACCAGAATCAATCTCATCTAAAATGCCTAATTTTGGCTCTAACAATGCCATTTGCAGAATTTCATTCCGCTTCTTCTCGCCACCCGAAAAGCCTTCGTTCACGCTACGAGAAAGAAAGCCTGCATCCATCTTGAGCAACTCTAATTTGGAATGCACCACATCATCAAAATCAAACGCATCCAGCTCTTCTAAGCCTTCCTGCTTGCGTTTCGCGTTATATGACACGCGCAAGAAATCTACATTCGTCACGCCCGGAATTTCTAACGGATATTGGAATGCCAAAAACACGCCCGAAGTTGCCCGTTCATGCGGTTCGAGTTCGAGTAGATCCTGCCCATGAAACAAAATCTCTCCGCCTGTCACGGTGTAAGCGGGATGCCCTGCCAGAATCTTAGAAAAGGTACTTTTTCCCGATCCATTCGGGCCCATAATCGCGTGAATCTCACCTGCTTTAATTTCGAGATTCATGCCCTTCAAAATCGGTGTGCCATCAATCTCAGCAGTTAGATCCTTAACTGACAGAATTACTTCACCATTTTCAACAATCATGCGCTCCCTCCTAACTGCTGTGTCCTATTTCAATACTGTCTCGGCGCGATCAAGACTTTTAGATTTCATAGTTAAAAGGATTGGAAATCAGCACATCCAATCCTATGAGTGAACTGCCATGTCGATCGCGCTAGTAATCAACCCACACTACCTTCGAGCTTCAGGCTGAGAAGCTTATCCGCTTCGACTGCAAACTCCATCGGCAACTGATTAAACACATCCTGACAGAAACCGCTAATCATCATCGAGATTGCATCTTCTGGAGAAATGCCGCGTTGAGCAAAATAGAACAACTGGTCTTCCCCGATCTTCGAGGTCGAAGCTTCATGCTCCACCTTGCCTTGATTGTTCTGCACCTGAATGTACGGGAAAGTATTCGCTTGGGCACGATCGCCAATCAGCATTGAGTCGCACTGCGAATAGTTCCGCGCACCCTTCGCTTGGGGGGAAATCTTCACCAAGCCGCGATAGCTATTTCTCGACTGACCCGCCGAAATCCCTTTCGAGATAATTGTGCTGCGGGTATTCTTACCGACGTGAATCATCTTGGTTCCGGTGTCTGCCATCTGGTGATTGTTCGTCAGCGCCACCGAGTAGAACTCCCCGACGGAATTATCCCCAACCAAGACACAGCTCGGATACTTCCAAGTGATGGCAGATCCAGTCTCTACCTGCGTCCAAGAAATCTTAGAATTCACACCTTTGCATATTCCGCGCTTGGTGACGAAATTAAAGATCCCGCCCTTGCCTTCTGCGTCTCCTGCGTACCAGTTCTGCACGGTCGAATATTTAATATCGGCATTATCCAGCGCCACCAACTCAACGACCGCAGCATGAAGCTGATTCGAGTCGTACATCGGTGCGGTACAGCCTTCGAGATAGCTCACCTGTGCGCCTTCTTCTGCCACGATCAAAGTGCGCTCGAACTGCCCTGAGTCGCCATTATTGATGCGGAAGTAGGTCGAGAGTTCCATCGGGCACTTCACGCCTTTGGGAATAAACACAAACGAACCATCACTAAACACTGCAGAATTCAAAGCGGCAAAATAGTTATCGGCAGACGGAACCACGCTACCGAGATACTTCTGAATCAGATCCGGATGCTCATGCACTGCTTCGGAAAAGGAACAGAAGATCACGCCCTCTTTCGCCAGCTTCTCCTTGAATGTCGTCGCGATCGACACGCTATCAAAAATTGCATCCACGGCAACATTGCTCAAACGCTTCTGCTCAGACAAAGAAATCCCCAGCTTCTCGAAGGTTTCGAGCAGTTCAGGATCGACTTCATCGAGGCTCTTTTTCTTCTCGCTGACCTTGGGAGCCGAATAGTAAATGATGTTTTGATAATCGATCGGCGCGTAGCCAAACTTCGCCCAATTTGGCTCAGTCATCTTCAACCACTGCCGATACGCCTTCAACCGGAAATCGAGCATCCATTCCGGTTCTTCTTTCTTGGCAGAAATCAAACGAATGACATCTTCACTGAGTCCACGGGGAATTGTGTCGGACTCAATATTCGTGACAAAACCATACTTGTATGGCTGGTTAACGAGTGTTTGAAAGGCTGCTGTCATGGCTGATGTAGTGTTCTCTAAACTAGAGGGGTGAAGGGAGCGATCGAGCGTTCTTAACCAAGATTGGTATGCTTGCGAATCTCGTCGAAGGTGATATCTTGTCTTTCACCTGCGAAGTCGTTATCGGGGGTGAGGAACAGCATACAGTGACATTCCTTGCGCTCACGCATCGGCACACAGGGGCAATTCCAGTAAGCAGCAGCGACCTCGGCTTCTTTGTCTTCGTAGTGCCGGCAAGGGCAGAGCGGCGATCCCAAATCTTCCTTGTGCTTCGCCAAGCCTTCGATTACGACGGCGGTGACACCGGGATCAACACAAAAGTAGGTGCCTGTCCGCTTCGCATATTGCTCGGAGAAGTGGCGCATGGCTTCGAGTTGCTTATCTGAGGCTTGCATAAGTCGTGTCCGTAGGAATGAACTGAAAAGCTGTACATCCAATGGATCTTATTACTAAAGCAACACCGATGTTGCGATAGGATCGAGAAAACCTGGACTTGCTCTCAGCAGGCTATGATTTAAACAACTTCATTGTTGCTTATTTCTATTGTAGATTACTTTAGCAACATGAGGGTTGTCAAAGTGAATCTCTATATCAGTTTCTCTATTTTTGACAGACGAGAGAACGCTAGAAATTCGAGTAAGCTAACGTTACGAATCGTTGACGTGAGACCCCAACCATGACCACGACTCAGCAGCCTTCGACGAAACAGGATATTCTGCATCACCTTCTGAGGCAGGGTGGATCGACCGTGCAAGAACTGGCGGAACGGTTGCAGGTGAGTCCGCAAGCGATTCGACGACACCTGAAGGATTTAGAGACTGAAGGCTTGATCGTTCACAAGGCGATTCAAGTGGGTATGGGCCGCCCGAATTATTTGTATGAACTAAGTCGCGAAGGTCGATCGCAGTTTCCCGATCGCTACGATGATTTTGCCGTGTCGCTGCTTGGAACTTTAGCGGAAACGGTCAGCAAGGATCAGATGAAGTCGATCTTGCAGAAACAATGGCAGCGAAAAGCGATCGAATATCGGGAGCGCATCGGAACGGGTTCAGTGGCGGAACGGGTGGAGAATTTAGTCAAGCTCCGGGTTTCAGAAGGATACATGGCAGAATGTCACCGGATCGAGCCGAATCAGTTCGTGCTGACGGAATATCATTGCGCGATCGCGCAAATCGCAGAGTCGTTTCCCAGTGTGTGTGGACACGAGTTGGAAATGTTCGCGATCGCGCTGCCGGATTGCAAAGTGGAGCGGACTCACTGGCAGGTTAACGGTGAGCATCGCTGCGGGTATTTGATTCAGCCAAATTGAACTTTATGGTTTGGATTGGTTTGAAGAGAAAGGTTTGGAGGATGGCTGAAAGGTGCTCGTTTGTTGCATAGATCGCCCTGAAATCAATTTCGGGCTAATCGACGCAAGTCCTTTGAAAAGGACTAAGAACTTGAAACTGTCTCTTAATCTACTTCAGTAGACTTTCGCCGATTAGCCCGAAATTCTATTTCAGGGCGGGAGAGCAACGAGAGCGAAGAAGCTTTTTATACTCTTAAAACATCCTCTTAGAAATCTTGTTTTTTGCGTTACCCAACCCGCATTTCTAGCCAATCTACAGAAGCCGCGCTTTTTTCAGCGTGGCGCTCCGTATTATTTTCTTCTCACCATTTTGTGCTCAATAATTTACGCAGATTCTCGGAGGGAGCGCGTCAGGATCTCGCTTAAATGGCGATAGCCGCAAGTCAAAACTGACTCGTCAATGCACAATCGCGCCTTGAACGAGCCGGACGAGAACGGTGCTGAAATTTTGTACACCGTACAGGCTGTAAAGCGCTTTCGATTCGATCTGTAGCAATGAAATCTTGATGATGAGCCAATAACAAACACTTTTGAGAGGCACGATCGGGCTGGTGACGATAGGTGCTGTGAGCATGGGGGGGAGCGCTGCTCAGGCGCTAACGCTTGTGCAGTATGACTTCGGGACTCCTCCGGGGGTTTCGACGATGACGCTGGCACCGACGACGACAGCGGCGAACATTAGTGCAAGCAACTTGAGTGGAGGAAGTGGAGGAAACCTTCAAACAGGTGTCGCTACGAACCCTGCCACAATAAACTTTGGGAATTACTCTGCATTCTTCCCCGTTTCTACAACTTCTGCTGCGGCAGTTGCGAATAACTCGTACTTTGAATTCACAGTCACTCTAACGGGCGGCTCGCAGTGGAATCTCAACTTCTTGAGTTTCGATGCTTCTAGAGTGGGTAGTGGTAGTTCCTATGCTTCATTCGCCTTGCGCTCTAGTCTGAATAACTTTGGCTCTGACATTGGCGGGGTTCAAACAACCACCAACAGCTTCCCAACCTTTTCGCCCATGACCTTTAGCCTGACTGCTCCTGCCTATCAGAACCTTGCTGCACCGATTACATTCCGTGTTTATGTTTTCGGTGAGCTTAGGCTTGACCCTAGGATTGCCAGCCCTGCTAGAGCTCTGTTTGACAACGTGACCCTTAACGGCACGCCTGCAACTCCAATCCCGTTTGCGTTTACGCCCTTGCCAGGTCTTGCCCTCACCTGGGTCACTGGAGCGGCTCGGCGGATTCGATCGCACCCGCAAGCACTCAAGAAGGGTTAGATCTGCAATTCGGGTATGGGAGAAAGCGATCGACGATCGAGCAATTCGGCGATCACAATTTTTGAGCAATTTGGTGATCGGGCTTTAAATGCGATTGGGTTAAAGCAACAATTAGATCGATTGACAGGTGCGATCGATCTAATTGAAAAATTTTCTGGCTGCGTTCATTCCCGCCCTGAAATGGAATTTCGGGCTAATCGGCGAAAGTCCATTAGCAATGGACTAAGAGTGCGAGAAGTGAGCGCTTAGGAATTGGGGAAGGGAGGTTCAAAGCGTTGAATTACCATGTGGTCGGCGTGGTGCTGCTTTTGGTTCTGAACGTAGGCGATCGCGGTTTTCAATAGCTTTTCGCTGATTGAGAATACCCCATACTCTTTTTGCCATTCAAACACCATTTCTTCAGACGCAACATAATGATTTAGATAGTGAGAACTTGCACCTTTAATTTGTTTAACATAAGCTGAAATCGCTAATTTTGGCGGGATTGCCACGATTAAATGAATGTGATTGTCCGTTCCTCCTATTGCGTAGAGATGGCAGCCGGTCGAGGTTGTTTTATCGTCAATGTATTTGTATAAAGCTTGCTCTTTGGGCGGAGTAATCAAAGGTTGTCGTTGCTCGGTTGCCCAAACGAGGTGATAAAACAGTCTCCAAAGTGGCATGAGTAATGATTCTGATTCACGTCTCCCCTCAAAATGCCCTACTCCTCCTTGCTTCCAACCCCAATTCAACTTCCAAATTCACCCTGAAGCAACAAAGCCAATTGTCACTTTCTCTTAGTTCACTTCGAGTGAACTTTCGTCGATTAACCCGAAATTCCATTTCAGGGCGGGACGCTGCAACAAACGAAACCTTCTCAATCACTCTTTTACAACCGCAACTATTTGCAACCTTGCTCAAATCATCGATCGTAATTGCAGTTTGAAATTATCCTGAAAACTGTCTCTTAAGTGCCTGAACGATTACAAATAAGATCGCCGACATCAAGATTTTGATTTTTGAGAGCAAGACTGCGATCGCGCTTCCAGATGCTATTTGATTCAAGCTCAAACTTGACAGGCTGAAACGAACGCCTGAAAGAATCGCTGATGGGCGGGATTATCCATTGACAATTCTGGATGCCATTGCAGCGCGATCGCCCAAGGGTGAGATAAATGCTCGATCGCTTCGATCACGCCATCACTCGCTCTTGCTGCCAGTTGCCAATCTGAACTAAATTCAGCGATCGCTTGATGATGCCAAGACACAATATTTAACCGGGATTCTGAGAGCAATTGAAACAAGCGGCTTTCTGGCAGAATTTCGACATCGTGAGGAATCGGGCGGCGTGGCTGATCTAATCGATGATCGATCGCGTCTCCAAACACCTCAGGAACGTGCTGAATTAGATTTCCGCCTGTTGCAACGGTTAGCACTTGCATTCCTCGACAAATTCCCAAAACTGGAATTTGTCGCATCAGCGCTAATTTCGCCAATGTGATCTCGAAGGTATCGCGATCGTCATCAATTCCATAAATCGTCGGGTGATCTTCTCCGTTGTAGTGAATCGGATGAATATCGCCACCACCAGACAAAATTAATCCGTCCAACACATCGAGCAAGGAGTCAGGATCTGATTGTGTAGGCGGTAGTAGGATGGCATTTCCACCGACCGATCGAACGGCATCAACATAAGTTCCAGGAAGGACAACTTCACCTGCTGTATTTCTGCTGTGGCAGGTAATTCCGATAAGCGGAGTGCGAGTCATGGGTTAAGGGTACGAGCATCGATGGCACTAGCTTAACGAGATTCAAGTCGTTCGATCGAGTACATTCGCTACCTTTTGCTAACTTGATGCACTGGTGTAGAAGCGGAGCGCAAATCGCCAGAAAAAGCGCGACACAAATAAAAGCACGATCGCTAAAATCCCCGCCCCGATGATCCAGCCAAACTCGGTGCGTCCTAACATTGCTTCGGCTGGAATCGTGGTAAGAAATGCAACCGGAACAATAAACGTGAAAAAGAATTGATAAGCGATCGGATAAGCTGCCATCGGATATCGTCCTGCTTCGATCAATCCGCGCAATACTTCAGTCACATTGTAGATCTTCACAAACCAAATGCTAGTTGCACCTAACATGAACCATAAGCTATACAAAATTGCTAATCCAAATACCAATGGAATTAGACTAATTAAGTAAGCGCTGGGTTGAATGCCAAGTTTACCACCTGCATAGAAAATGACGATCGCACCAAAAAGAATATCCGGCAATCCCCAAGGCGAAATCGTGTGCCCCGATAACCAAAACTGAGAACTAATTGGTTTAAGCAACACAAAATCGAGTGTCCCTTCTTGCACATGGCGGACAATTCGATTCAGATTGGGCGCGAGAAACGTACCAGAAAAGCCCTCTAATAGCGTGAAAATTCCCACCACGATCAAGGCTTCTTCCCATTGCCAGCCTGCAAATGTATAGCCTGTCTGATAAAACAAGAACAATCCGAACAAGCTTCCAACCAGCCCGCCGAGACTGGTAAATGCAGAGATGACGAAGTTAATTCGGTACTCCAATTCAGCCGCGATCGCAGTCTGCCAAAACAATTTCAAAACCTGAAAATACCGTTTCATGCCCCCATCCCCGAATATTGCTTCAAACCTTGCCGCCATAGCCAACGATTCAGCACAAAGAATCCTGCACTCCAACCGATCATGACGAGAAATCCTTGCGTCAAATTCGTCGGCAGTCCTACGAGAATACTGGCAGGAAAGTTAACGAGATAAGGGAATGGCGTAAATAATGCGATCGTTCTCACCACAGGCGGAAACACCTCCAGTGGTGCAATCACACCAGAGAGAAATAGATAAAACAGAAACCAAAATTCTTGTAGCGAACTTGCTCGCTCTGTCCAAAACGCTAGTAATGCTAACGTATATTGAATCAAAAAATTCAACGTGAATGCTAATGCGATCGACAACGCGAATAAAATCGCTGCTGGAAAGCTTGGAACCCAGATCGCAGCCGGATACAGGAAGAAAAACAGAACAATCAGTAAAAGTGCGAAGGGAATTCGGGCGAATCGTTCTGCTACATGAGAAAAGACATGATGCCACACCGGATCGATCGGCTGCAATAACCGCAGCGATAATTTACCTTCAACGACTTCGCGCTCAAACTCCCAAATTACCCAAACTACAGTTAATTGCCGTACCAAGAAAACTGCTAAAAAGTACCGCGCAAAATCAGTCGGAGATAACCCAAAATTACTCTGACCCGCCGCTTGCGTCCAAACTCCCATCAAAATAATCGGCAGCGATCCCGAAAGCACCCACAAGAGTAGTTCTGCTCGATATTCCACCATGTAGGCGTAATACACCAGCAGAAAAGTTTTAATCACCCGAAAAAGCCGCTTCATGTCCTTTAAACTTCTTGACTGATACTCATGCTAGTCGGAAAAGTTTTAAGTTTCCTGCTTCAATCGTTCGATTTCGTGAATCACACGATCACGGCTTGCTAACAGATGCGACACGGTCGTATTCACTGCCTGACCGGTGTTACGGGATGAGATCGCGTTGTAAATCTCTCGATGTTCCTGCCGAATCTCTAACACTTGAGGATTGTGCTGTAGTGTTTGAATCCGCAAGAGTGCCATTTGATCAAACACTTGATCAAGTAGCGAAGTCAGCCATTGATTTCCGGAACTGCGGGCGATCGAGCGATGAAATTGATAATCCAAATTCAGCAACTCCGCATTCGTCGAATGCGATCGCTGTGCTTGTTCTGCGGCAACCACTAACTCGTGCAGCGCTGCAATGTCTTTATCACTTGCATTTTTGCAAGCTCCAGCAACCGCAAGCTGCTCCAAGGCAATGCGGCAAGTGTAAAGCTGCTCGGCATCTTGCATCGATAAAGTGGCAACTCTGAGCGTTCCGGCGCTGTCGATCGTGATTAAATTCTCTTGCTGAAGTTGGCGAATCGCTTCTCGAATCGGGGTACGACTAACTTGGAGCTGCTTCGCAAGCTGAGTCTCGACCAATCGCGTTCCAGAAGGGATCTCACCGGATAGAATTGCCGATCGCAGTGCTTGATACGCTTGCACCTGCAAAGATTGCCGACGAGCAAGGGGAGCCATCTGCTCAGATTCGCCGGAGCGTGAGGATCGATCTAATCGTTCATTGCCTGACTGCAAGCTACCTTTCCCTTAACTCGACTGAAACACTTTACTCTGAAATATACATTGAGCGCGAATACGGTAGTCTAGATCAGCTTTGGAATTGACCATGACTTCTCGCACAATTCAGAAAATCTACACCGATGGCGCTTGTTCCGGAAATCCAGGGCCAGGCGGTTGGGGCACAGTCGTTTACTTCACCGATGGAGCCGTGCAGGAACTTGGGGGATACGAGCCGGAAACCACTAACAATCGTATGGAGATGCAAGCCGCGATCGCGGCACTTGACTTTTACCGCGCTTCGGGACAGTCCCAAGTTGTCGCCCTCTACACTGACAGCGAATATGTGAAAAACGGGATTACTAAATGGTTGTCCGGCTGGAAGAAAAAAGGTTGGAAAACCTCGACCGGAAAACCTGTGTTAAATCAGGATCTTTGGGAACAACTCGACGAACTCGACTCCCCTAAAGTGGAGTGGCGCTATGTGCGCGGACATTCGGGAGATCCGGGTAACGAGCGCTGTGATGTCATTGCTCGATCGTTTTCCCTGGGCAAACAGCCCCCCCTTAAAACCCCTGATACCCCACTTCCAACTTCCCCACTCCCCACTTCCCCACTCCCCACTTCCCCAGCGTTAGAAGCTTCTATGACTGATGCCTCACAGCCCATTGATTCACCGGACAACCTTCCCCGCGAAGTCCGAGTCGAGCAGCTTCGCAACTTGGTCGATACGCTGCACATGGCAGATGAAATCGCCAGTAAAGGCTATCTGATTAGTAGCTCAGAGCTTGCAGACTTGATGGACATCAATGCGAATGCCGTGACCAGCCGTGGGGATCACTGGGTTTGGCGCAATTGGGTGGTTTCAAGAGTGCGACGAGAAGGAAATCAGATTCTCTGGCAGCTAGAGCGGGTGGATTAGAAACGCAAAAACTCCGACTTAGACAGCCGGAGTTTGATTGAGGCGCAATCGACTCTAGCTTGCGCTACCACCGACCCCAGAACCGAGGGTGCGATCGCCAGGCTCGCTCTTACGGTGCCAGCTTCCATCTTCGCTACGATTGAAGCCTTGTTTAACGCTGCTCCAAGCCACCTGCATTGCAGCTTCACGGCTTAGCCCATCATGCTGAGAGTTCTTAAACGCGGTCATAAAGACTTGATCTGCACCATCCAAGAGCTGATCAGTCACTTCAGCAGGTAAGCTTTCATTTTCTTCGTCAACGTCGTCACGCTGAGCCGCAATTTTATCGGGCGTAGATTTCGGCGTTGCTAAGTTGGCTTGCTCTTCAGGGGTGTCAACGCTATTAACGGCTTCTAGCTGCATATCTTCGGCACTAATCTGGGGATTAGATTGAGTCCGTTCGCTTCCAGTTGGCATAATGTATAACTCCTAGTTGTTAAATCTGGAATCATCCTAGGGGGATCAATTTCTATTCACATCTTTCAAAAGAAAGTTTGTCTCAGAATTGATCTCTATCTGTCTACGGAGATCGTTGTTACGGATTGCAGTAGGAGCAGTACATTGGTTCGGCAGTTCGTTTTTCATCTGGATAAAGCTTATCTTGCTCAAATCCACATTTCTGGCATTGATAAGTCTTGGCTAAAACTAAATCGGTCGGACTGCCGCACCAATCACAAGGTAAGCCCCGCTTCACTGTCGATGCTGTAAATCCGGGCGTTGAGCAATTTGGACAGCATTGTTTGAGCTTTTCAAGGAGATCACGGGTCGCTTGCCCGATCGCTTTCATGCGCGTGGGATTATGCATTGCTCGCATATCTGTCTCAATGTGGATGCCTCCCGTTTGCGATCGTGCCAACGCAATCGATACTGCTTCTCGTAATTGATCAAACTCTGCAATACTTTTAACAATATCTGCTCGATCAATTAAATCCTTGCGAACCATAACAACTAATTTATGGTCTGGAAAACCTGCCTTCATCGCAAATTCATACGCTTCTTCAAAACTAGAAATGCTACGGTGATTGAAATTTGTTTCGGTTGAGATCGCCTCTCCAATCACTTCTAAACCGTTTAACTGATCAATCAACACAATCACTTCACGATTGCAAGGCAGCATCGGAAACGCAGAATAAGGGGCAAAACTGCCCTCAGAGGCGATCGCTAAATCCATGCCCGTCTGTTCGAGTGCAGACAGCGCTTTTCTTCTTGCAGCCTCTAATTGATCCCCCGATCGTGTAATTTCTCGCGTAAATGTGCCAAACTGATCAGTATTGAAATTCTTTGGAACATGAATTTTTAAGCCAAGTTCGGGTTCTAGAATAGGCGCGATCGCAACCTCTTTACGGTGCATCGTTGCGAGGACTGCAACTCGATTTTGGAACAGATGAGAAGAAGACATGGGCGAAGAAATCCTAGGCGATGTCGATCGTATCTTGATTATTTTCGCTTAATAAAATCATCAAAGAACTTGAGAAACAGAAGATCCGGTTCACCACGAATTGGGTTATGATGATGCTTCTGAATACTTAATGCGTCTAAATAGATCGCGGCTGAAAAAATCATCAGCGATCGAAGGTGTCGGCTGCACATCTTGTGTGCGTTGCATCGATAGGAGGCAAATTTTAACGGAGACAACTGGGAAACGTTTAGCATGGTCAATCAGAACACAGTAGCGATGGATGTTGGTTTCACTCACGAGGATTTCGCGGCTTTACTGGATAAATACGACTATCACTTCAGTCCGGGAGATGTCGTCGCGGGAACCGTGTTTAGCTTAGAGCCAAGAGGCGCTTTGATTGACATCGGTGCGAAAACAGCGGCATATATTCCGATCCAGGAAATGTCGATCAATCGCATTGATGCCCCGGAAGAAGTGTTGCAGTCGAACGAAACACGCGAATTTTTCATCCTCGCTGATGAGAATGAAGATGGTCAGTTGACCCTCTCTATTCGACGCATTGAGTATATGCGGGCTTGGGAACGAGTGCGCCAACTTCAAGCCGAAGATGCCACGGTACGATCGCTCGTATTTGCGACCAACCGGGGCGGTGCGCTGGTACGGATTGAGGGCTTACGTGGATTTATTCCCGGTTCTCACATTAGCACTCGGAAGCCGAAGGAAGAATTAGTCGGTGAAGAGTTGCCGCTGAAGTTTTTGGAAGTGGACGAAGAGCGCAACCGTTTGGTTCTGAGCCATCGTCGTGCGCTGGTTGAACGCAAGATGAACCGCTTGGAAGTCGGCGAAGTCGTAATCGGTACGGTACGGGGCATCAAGCCTTACGGTGCGTTTATCGATATCGGCGGAGTCAGCGGTCTATTGCACATTTCCGAAATCTCCCACGATCACATCGATACGCCGCATAGCGTGTTCAATGTGAATGACGAAGTGAAAGTCATGATCATCGATCTTGATGCAGAGCGGGGACGGATTTCGCTTTCAACCAAGCAGCTTGAACCGGAACCCGGCGACATGGTGAAGAACCCGCAAGTGGTTTACGACAAAGCTGAGGAAATGGCAGCGAAGTACCGCGAGAACATGAAGCAGCAGCAAGGCGGTGCAGCCCCTGCGATCGAGATTCCGGTTGCAATTGATGCTCCAGCCGCAACCGAGGAAGAGATTGAGGTTGAGATCGAGGCAATTCCTGAAGCGATCGAAGCTGAATAATTCAATTACACAATTAGCTTAAAGGAGAGGGAGTAATCCCTCTTTTTTTATTGAGATATGGCTTTTATTGAGATATGGCAAGCATTTTTTGTAACGGCGTTCGCTTTGATGCGATTAGAGCTGTGATTTTTGATAAAGACGGCACACTTGCGGATTCCCGCCAATATTTGTGGCATTTGGGAGAAAAACGGGCAGATGCGATCGTTCAGGCGCTAAAAACTGCGTCATTTGGAAAATTCTGGCTCCGGCCTGGACGGAATGTGCCCCCTAAATCCCCCAAAATGGGGGATTTAGGGGGCGACCCGACTTCACAAACGCAGCAAATCAATTCCATCGACCTCGCCCTAAAAACTGCAATTCTCGAAACGTTCGGATGCAATCAACCCTCGATCGATCCGGCTGGACGATTAGCTGTCGGAACACGCGAGGAAAATGAAATCGCGATTGCATCTCTAATTGCAGAAACAGGATACAACCTGAATCAAGCACGATCGCTTGTTCATGCTGCCTTTCTCGCTGCCGATCAACAACTCCCCCGCAAAGCCCCACTAACCCCTCTCTTTGTAGGTGTAATCGAGCTAGTGAAATCACTGAGTCCTCTGAAACTTGGAATTCTCTCAAGTGACACGGAGGCGAATATTCAAGACTTTGTAGAAACCTATCAATTGTCGCCCTACTTCAGCGCGATCGTCGGTGCTCAGACGGGAATCAGTAAACCTAATCCAAAACTACTGGCACTTGCTTGTGAGGCGTTAAACATTGAGCCAGAAACAGCTTTAGTAATTGGAGATACGAGTGCAGACACAAAACTCACTCCTCGTTCGATCGGAGTGACTTGGGGCGGAAGCACGATCGCACAGCTTGACAATGTGGCTGCGATCGCTGATCAACCCGCTGACATTCAGTTATGCCGTATTTGAGTGAAAGTTTGTGTAGATTGAGACTTTGTTGAGGAGTTCGTCAAAATCGATCGGCTTGCGGATCAAGTCGTTCGCGCCGATTTCGCGGTAAGGTCTCTGAAAATATTCATCGTGGGCAGTTAACAGCACGATCGGCAACGATGCAAACCGCTCATTTTGTCGAACTTGGCGAGTCACATCGTACCCATTCAGGCCTGGCATCATAATGTCGAGTAGAACCAGATCAGGATTAATTTGCTCGATTTTGTCTAGGGCAGCCCTCCCGCTTAGTGCAGTTTCAACAGTGTAGGCCTCCGCCTCTAGGATCGTCTGTAGCAGAATTAGGTTGTCTGCTACATCATCCACAATTAGAACTCGGTGGTTAGTTGACAGCATGATCAAGGGCGTTTCTCACAAACGGATACAGGCAATATCAGTCGCTTAGCTCACCAGGATACTGCTTTCTGGAATACTATCTGCTCTAGCCGTGGATAGATTTTCGCAAGTGAATGGAGTAGAAGACTACTTTTGGGGTAGAAGAACAGCTTTATAGTTTCAGTCAAATTACTAGGTCTTTTGGGCAATTTTATGAAGATTCGATGAAGAAAGCCCTGAGATTAACCGAGCTTGTTCGTTTTTTCCTGAATCTTACGGAGGAATGTGTACTAGCTGGATGTCCCTCCATCGGCTGAATTCTTCATGATAGAACTCATCCCTACGCTGCTGGCTCAACAACCTTTAAAGCAGACAGCTATCTCGGCACAACCGATCGAGCCTAGTTCCCTGATTCAATCTCAATCTGCAACCCCGGCTGTAACTCCAGATTCACCGATCGCAATTCCGGAATCTGTTTTCGTTCCAGTCGTAGCCACTCCCAATCCATCTCCGACTGCCACGTCTGCTTCTCAAGCGGCTCCTGTAACCTCAAAGGTTGCATTACCAAAAGTCCCTCAAGCCCGCACCTCCCGCACAACTGCACAATCCATCCCATCCTCCAACCTGCAACCTCTGAATTCACAGACTGCTTCTAAGAATGAGCCTGTTGCACCAAAAGTTAGTTCAACGGCTCCGGTAAAACCGACGGAAAAGCCTGCTCCAAGCATCCCTTCACCTTCTATTACCGTTGAAACTCCTGCTCCGACTGAACAAGCCAAGCCTAGAACATCCAGCAGCATCGAGATCCCCGTTCCAAAGTCAGCAAACCAAGTTAAGCCCGAAGCTTCTCAGTCTAGAGTATCCAGCAGCATCGAGATTCCCGTTCCAAAGTCAGCAAATCAAGTTGCGCCCGAAGCTTCTCAATCTAGAGCATCCAGCAGCATCGAGATCCCCGTTCCAAAGCCAGCAAACCAAGTTGCGCCAGAAGCTTCTCAATCTAGAGCATCCAGCAGCATCGAGATCCCCGTTCCAAGGTCAGTAAACCAAGTTGCGCCAGAAGCCTCTCGATCGGGGACACTCGATCTCATCGAAGTTCCTACTCCAAAACCTGCTGCTCAGACCGCTCCTCAGTCTCCCACCCAAGCGCAGAAACAACTTTTAGAACAGCGCCTTGCAGATATCGTCTCTAAAGATCGATCGGTTAAACAAGCGGCTCAGCGTGACACTTTAGTTGCTCGCGCTTACAGCTATGCAACTCAGCGACGATTTGAACAAGCCAGAAAACTGCTGCAAGACCCAGCCATTCCAGCCGAGGTACGGGAACAAATTTCAAGCAATATCAATTCCCTAGAATCCGCTAGTCGTGCGATCGGAGTTACGCCGATTAAAGTACCCGCAGTTAAACAGAATAACGCAGCGGTGATGAGAAGATCCTCTACGGTGTCTCAGAGAATCCCGATCCGGGTTCCGCGCCCTCAGCAAGCGATTAGCATCCAAGTTCCAAGAGCGATCGACTCCCTGCTCATTCAGCAAAGACCTCCTGCAACGGATTTCACGTCTCCGATCGCCTCAGATGCTGCTAGCGAATACTCTGGTCAGGTGGTTAACCCAAAGAACCTGCAAGCATTCAATCGCAACTTACCTCGGTTAAATTCGACGAGTCAGATTGTTTACCCCTTACCTGAACCTGTTCCCGTCACTTCTCGATTTGGCTGGCGGCGGCATCCTGTGACCGGAGTTCGACGCTTTCATGCAGGCGTGGATTTGGGTGCAGGGCAAGGAACTCCTGTGATTGCATCGCGGGGCGGAAAAGTGAAAATCGCCGATCGTATGGGGGGCTACGGACTTGCGATCGTGCTACAGCAGCCCAATGGATCGCAAGATACTCTTTACGCTCACCTGTCCCAAATTTTCGTGCGTCCGGGGGAAACGATTCAGCCGGGAGCGATTATCGGGCGGGTTGGCAGTACAGGGCTCTCGACAGGCCCACATTTGCATTATGAAGCGCGGCGCAAGACTAATTCTGGATGGGTTGCCGTTGATCCAGGGGGGCAGCTTGAGGCGGCACGCGCTCGATTAGTGCAGGCTCGGCGCATTGAAGTACAGTCCTCAGCGAATCGGGGGAGCCATAACAGTCCTATTTGATTTGTAAAACCTGGTTGATTGGATGAGATTAGGAAGATAGGGAGAAGTGCCCCTATCTCCCCAATCTCATCAATGATTTAGGACTGCTATAGTTGGGCGCGATGGGATTTGCGCTTCGATTCTGACGGATGTGTGCTTTCTGATGTGTGCTTCCTAAAGTCCCTATGAGCTAGGAACTTTAAGAGTCGATCGCATCTGACATCTGTGAAAAGACAGCGATCGTAGTCGATCAAGTCTATCAACAGCAAGAGCATTAGATTAACACCATAGAGATATGGAAAGTTGGGCTGTGCTTTCTAAGATGAAATCACGTTGCAAAACAACGTTACAAAACAAGATTTACAAAACACCTCTCTTGGAGCTACAACCATGCAATCTCGAAACAGCACCGATTTACCTCCTGTTGCAACTGAATATAACGGCAAAGACCGTAACGCTTTTCTCTTTGGCTGGAATCCTCAAGCAGAACTCTGGAATGGTCGTCTTGCAATGATTGGCTTCTTGGCCTATTTGGTTTGGGACTTGGCTGGATTCAGCGTTGTGCGCGACATCCTGCATTTGGTTAGCTATCGCTAAGTTAAAAAAAACGTAAGGCAAGACGGTTTAAAAGCTCCTGATACCGATCGGTATCAGGAGCTTTTAATTGTCATCAGTCTTGAGGTAGAAGATAAAACTTAAAAGCACAGAGCGACACAAACTGATGATGCAGACATACGTACAAGAATTAACAGAACTTGTTACCTTTTGGCGATAAAAAAGAGACTCAGCATTTACAATATTAGTGAATTATTCGCTTAACAGTCTGAGAACGCAAATGGTGAATAGAAAATCCAATGCGGCAGTCAAAGTAAAAACAATGATGCTCGATCAAGCTGCGTCCTTGTTAGATGACCTGCCTGAAAAGCCCGAAGCAACGGTTTCACTCCGACAAGCGATCGAACTTCTACAGGACGATTTGCGGAGTTCGCTCGATAAAGGCTACGACTACGAAGAGTTGGCGGATGTGCTCGCAGAGCGCGGAATCGAAATTAGCCCTTCGACGCTGAAGCGATATTTGGCGCTGAGCCAAAAGGAGTCGGGTCGCCCCCGGCGGCGACGCACCCGACGGGCGAAAGCCGAAAGTGAAGAGTGAGAAGCGCTAGACCACAGAGAATTCAAAGAGTCTAAACTGTGGTCTGTCGAGCTTATTGAACGCCCAATAGTTTGTGAGTCTGTAAACTAATTCGCCACTCCGGATGCTGTCTGATGTACTCGAAAATCAAATCCAAGCTTTCTTTGCGGCTCCATTCGGGCTGTAAATATCGTAGAACCCGATCGCTGACGTTCTGCGATTGCTGTTCTGCCCAGTCGAAATCCGCAGCTTCAGAAATCACGATTTTGAGTTCATCGGCATGAGCATAAACGCTTTCATGCGGGGGTTTAGATTGTTTTGGGGAAAGTGTGACCCAATCAAATTCGCCGCTAAATGGATGTGCGCCCGATGTTTCTAAATGTAGCCGTAACCCGGTTTGATGCAGCGTTTTTGTGAGTTGAGTTAGATCGTGCATTAACGGTTCGCCTCCGGTAATGACGACGATCGCAGGATTCGCTACGATCGCGCTCTGGGCTAGTTCCTCGATCGACTGTTGCGGGTGGCGTTTGGCGCTCCAGGATTCTTTGGTATCGCAGAACCAGCAGCCAACATCACACAGCGCTAACCGGATAAAAAAGGCGCTCGTTCCTGTCCAAGCGCCCTCACCCTGAACCGAATGGAAGGTTTCAACGATCGGGAGCGTTTGCTTAAGTTGCATCACCATGACTATTCATCCTCGTACTCTGCCCAAGAATTCGGAGTTTCAGAAACCGCAACTTTGAGCTTGATGTCAGTCGGAAGCTCTTTTTTCGTTTTGTCGTAGATGTACTTTGCGATCATTTCTGCGGTGGTGTCGTATCCTTCTGGCAGCACTTCATTCAGAACACAGTGATCGAGTCCCCCTTTGAAGACATCTTTTTTTGCCCAGCGCAATGTTCTAAAGTCTGCAACCATTACCGGATGCGGACAAAATTCTGAGGCGTGGAGTTGAGCCGCGATCGCGCTAATTCTCACGGTGTAGGTGTGACCGTGCATTCGTCCACAAGGACCGTCGTAATCGCGAATCCAGTGAGCCGCATTAAACGTAAATTCAGTGGATAAAGTCCATTTCGGCATAGGGTTTATGGGGCATATCTTTCTTATCCATGCTAAGAGATCGCGATCGTAAGACTCGGTTTCTGCACCGATTTGATCACGATCGCCGCATAAATGACGCTCAAGAGTCTGAGAGCGTCCCTCTCATGAACACATCCCGCAGCACAATCAGCAGCACTCCAACCGCCATAAATGCGAGTCCCAACCCGCGGCTTTCATTTGAGGCAAAGGCAATTAAACCTAAATTGAGCAACAGCGCTAGAACCGGAACGACGATCGGAACCCGAAATCCTCTAGTCTGCGGATCGCGCCGTTTAATCACAAGCAGTGAAACATTGACCAGACAGAACATCACAAGGATTAAGGTTGCAGTCGCACCCGCCAGGAGTTGAATCGTGCCTGAAACAGCAAGCGCGATCGCCATCGGCACAATCACTAGAAATGTACGGTAGGGGGTCGATCGCTCTGGATGCAATCTGCTAAACCAAGCGGGCAGTAAACCTTCACGCGACATTCCATAAATTAATCGCGATGCGGTTACAAAGTTCAACAGCGCTGTATTCAAAACTGCGAACGCAGCAATCACCGTAAAAATAACGGGTGGGAAATTGGGTTGTGCGCGGCGTACTACATCTAGCAAGGGCGCTTTCGAGGCAGCCAACGCTGCTGGATCGAGTACCTGAACCGACAGCCACGAAACCAGAATGTAAACCACACCCGCAATGCTTAACGCAATCACGATCGCCCTTGGCACATCGCGTTCAGGATTTTTGGCTTCTTCCGCAACATTCACCAAATCCTCAAACCCGATAAAGGCATAGAACGCGAGCGCGGCTCCCTGGATTACGGCTGACCAACCGATCGGCGGTTGCGCGGTTGCTGCAATTGCTACCGTCGAGTTTCCTCCAAGTAGAAAAGCGGATGTGACCAAGATGACAATGATCAGCCCCGAAACTTCGAGCGTCGTACACACCACATTCAAGGCTGAAGACTCTTTCATGCCTCGAAAGTTCACGAAGGTTAGACCGGCAAACAGCGCTAGAATAATCAACCAGTCTGGCAATCCGGGCGCGATCGCAATTACATATCCGGCGAACGCTCTAGAAATGGTTGCCATCGAAATAACGCAGGTGCAAAACATCAACCAGCCCACCAGAGTTGAGAGCCAGTTTGTCCGAAATGCCCGATGTACAAAGTAGGCAACGCCACCACTTTTGGGAAATCGACTACCCATTTCGGCATAGCTGAGTGCGGTAAATGCAGCAACGACCATTGCAAGAACGAACGAAGCCCAAACTAAAGCACCGGATAGTCCTGCAATTCTGCCAACGACTGCATAAATTCCAGCGCCTAGAATGTCTCCCACGCCGTAAATAACAAGCATGGGTAAACTAAACACACGCTTGAGTGAATCCGCTTCTGCACTGGGTTCCATAAGCTTTGCTCTTGTCTATACTTTCCGTAAGTATAGAGGGTTCGATCGACTCCTCCGGAGAGATTTACCAACCCCAAGATCCGGGTTCGCCCTTAAACGGACCTACGACATCGCTCGTAATCCAACCGCCATAAAACTGTCCGGGTTGCGGTGTCACTTTCTCGCCATCGACATAACACGCATCCATTGGAGCAGCGTAAAAAGCGACATAATTTTGGATGGCGCTGAAGTTCGGAGTCGGAGTGCTGTAGTACCAAGCAACATCGATCGCTGTTTTATCCCCAACTTTGACGCTGTAATAGCTTCCTTGTCCTTTCCATTCGCAGAAAGTCGATCGACTCGATGGACTCAGATACTCTTGCTGAATGTCCTCCGGTGGAATGTAGTAGGTCGGTGGATGGCTGGTTTCAAGAACCCGCATTGCTCGTTCTGTGTCTACGATCGTCACACTGTTAAAAACGATCTGAATTCGCTTATTTACAGGCTCTAAGCGAGGAGGACGGGGATAATTCCAGACAGATTCTTGTCCGGGCTGTGGCTGAATGGGAGTAGGACACATAGATATTATTTACATAGGTTTTACTTTCGGTAAGCGATCGCGAATCGTTCAATCCCAGCGAGGTCTTTGTGGATTGTAATGCGATCGTAGCTGCCTTGGGCTGAAAGCAGGGCTGCGATCGTATCGGCTTGCCCCATCATCATCTCGATCATCCAAACGCCGCCAGAAATTAAGTAATCTGGAGCCGTTTGAATCAAGTGCCGAATACTTTCCAAGCCATCAGTACCCCCATCTAAAGCTAAATGAGGTTCATGCAGTCTAACTTCTGGTTCGAGCGTTGAAACGGTTTCGGTGGGAATGTAAGGCGGATTGGAAACCACGCCGCTGAGCGAATGTTTTAGATGCGTGATCGGCTCAAACCAATTCCCTTGATAAAACTGAATCTTTGCGTTGAGCGATTCAGCGTTTGATTTTGCGATCGCTAAAGCTTCCTCGCTGCGATCGACCGCATGAACTGTCGCACTGGGCAGCGATAACGCCAGTCCGATTGCGATCGCACCGCTCCCTGTTCCCAAATCTACCCACTGACCCGCTTTGAGCCTGGAATCTTGAGCAATCGCAAAATCAATGAGTAGCTCTGTCTCGGGTCGCGGGATCAGCACTCCGGGAGCAACTTTTAACTCAAAATTCCGCCACGGGGCAATACCTGCAAGATATTGAACAGGAGTGCGCTCCGCGATGCGTTGTTGCCATGCACGATCGAGAGCGCTGAACGACACATTTGACGGAATCGGTTGATCGGGCTGCAAGCGCAAAAAAAGCCGATCGACTCCTGCCAGTTCTTGCAAGAGCCAATCGACTTCATTCGGGGAAATGTCATGCGCGATCGACTGATTTTTCGCAGTCGATCGCCAGCGCCAAAGCTGAAGCCCAGGAATCAAGAAGTGATCTTTCATCCAGTGTTTTTTCTAACGTCTGGGTGCAGGTTGCGGTGCGGGTCTTTGCTGCGGTTGTTGGGGTCTTTGTTGTTGTTGCCGTTGCACAAATTCCAGCGTTTCTCTCGGTGGAATCAGCACAATCTTATCGAGTTGCGGATCTTTTTCTTTCTGCATCGCCTGCATCACGCCTTCGAGCGGAAAGACCTGGATATCAACCGTTTTAGCGAGATCCGGCTTTTGTTGCTTAAAGCGATCGACAAGGGGCTGTAAGTCTTCTTTGCTAAAGAACATGGGGATTACAGACTGATTTCCTTCTTGAATCGTCAGAAATCCTTTGTCTTTACCTGCGCGGGCAACAAACAGCGGCGTTCCATTGAACTGCGCCACATTCTGACCGCTCGCTTTGAGAATTGCTACCGCAGAATCAAGCTGTTGCTTGGTCGGGACATAGGCAAAATCAAGCTTGTCGGGCTTGCCTTGGCTGCCTTGATTCAGTTGATACACTTCTGCTAGCGACACGGGGACAACTCTGACATCCTTTGCCAGTGCTGGATTTCTTGTCTTCAAGTTTTCGAGAAAAGCGTTGGCATCTCTTTGGCTGATAAACACACCTGCCACCGGATTTCCTTTCTGACCGTTTGGCGGTTGAGCAACCAGCGGCGCACCTTGGTTATTGGCGATCGTAAACACAGGGACAACCTGTAGCTTTTGCTTAATCTGCTCTGGAGTCAGGGCGAGTGCTTGCAATCCGGCAAGCAGGGTTCCGCCTACCAGTGCCGCAGTTGTACTCCAACGAACCAATGATTTCATGTTTGCTCCTGGGTTCAAAAACGATACGTCAACTGAAATCTGAGGCGTTTACTGTCCCGTCGATTCGACTGCGATCGCCTTGATTCAATCGTTGCATCGAATCGGTTTTGTCTAGTTGTGTGACTCTAACCCTTGCAAATTAGTTTCCACACAAATCATTACAAACGTTCAGAATCCTGAACAATTCGTTAAACAATTCTCGGAAATATTAGCACCGTTTGGTCGGGTTGTGGCGTTCAACCTGAAATCATCGATTATTTAGCAATCGCACTGCCTGCGTTCTACACACTTAAAGTTGCGAGGTTAGGGTTAGATCGAATACATGCAGGAGAAAATCTGCGGCTGAAAGAAACAATCGCCTAACGTTTTGCTAATTCAGGTTGTTTCATCATTCCCAAGGGAAGCGAAGCAGAGAAACTACCCTTATCATGGGTACTTTCAGCGTGATCCGTGGGATTGATGGAATGGCTATTGATGCTAACCGCAGTAGGTTCAGCGATCGAGGTTGTCAGTACAGCAGCTTGATCGATTTCAGTGGAGTCAGCGATCATAGACAGCTTCCACGACTTCCACTTTCTTTTCTAGGAAAGCTTCTGCATGAACATGCTCTGAACGAATGCCGAGACTGTTAGCGATTTAGCATTGTTGCTCATGACTTAGGAGCCACTGCAAGTGGCTCCTCTTTATCGTTGTGTGCCGCTAAAAAGTTCAGCCAGCCATTGCGTCATCTCTGTCATCAAGGTAGCTAGCCATTCTGCAATGTATGTTTGTGCCATTTCTGCAATCCAGCCAACTACAAATTCAGAGAAGAACTGTGCGATCGTCGCTACAATCACTTCTACAACAAATTCAGTAATCCAAACAATAATACTGCTCACAATTTCACCCGATGAATGGTGTACAAGTCACTAGCTTTCATTCAAGCAGAGATCAGCATTCTAGAGCGTTACAGCTAGGTTTCTCGCTCATCAGATCTCAATAGAGCTTAGTTTAGGGATGAAAATAGAATGCTGCTCCCACTGCTGCATAAGTTACAAGTAGCATTGCACCTTCGAGCCAGTTGGACTTACCATCGCTGCTAATCGAATTTGTTAACAGCACTGCGATCGCCACCGCTAATACTTCAAAGGTATTGAATTCTAAGTTCATCGGCTGTCCTAGAAACCGCCCAATAATCACTAACAATGGCGCAGCGAACATAGCAATCTGTAAGCTCGAACCCATTGCCACGGCAACAGATAAATCCATCTTGTTCTTAACAGCAAACGTTGCGGCTGTAATGTACTCAACTGCACCCCCAAAGATGGGAATCAAGATGACACCTGTAAACAAATCGGTAAATCCGAGTGTCGAGATTGCCTTCTCTAAACTCGAAACCAGCACCTCAGACACAAACACCAGCGCGATCGTACACCCTAACAACACTCCCACTTGTCGCCATAGCTGCGATTTGTCCTGGCCTTCAAAGACGTGCTCAATTTCAGTATCTGCAATCTGATAGATATGACTGTGCGTTTTCATCGAGAACAACAGCATCAATCCGTAAAAGAGCAGTAGCAAAACGGAAAGAACTAGAGAAAAGTCATTTAGCGTCTTTTCCTGCAAGCCGGTAGAAGTAAGATGAATTGCCGCAGGGGTTAACAAGACAACTAGCGCTAGATTCAGCGATGACGCATTGAGCCGAGCTACCGTTGGCTGAAAGCTTTGTTCTTTGTAGCGAAGACCACCCAGCAGAGTTGCAAGTCCCAGTGCTAGGAGCAAGTTTGCCACGATCGTTCCTGTGATACTGGCTTTAACAACGTCGACTAACCCCGCCCGCAATGCCACGATCGACACAATCAGTTCTGTCGCATTTCCAAAGGTGGAATTGAGCAAGCCCCCAAAGGTTGGGCCAATCACCTCAGCAATGCCCTCAGTCGAATGAGCAATTCGCGCCGCTAGTGGAACGATCGCCAATCCTGATGCAATAAACACCAGTACCGGATTTAGCTCCAGCCGTTCTGCAATTAGCGCGATCGGGATAAATACCAGGAAAGAAAGTAATACCAAATCTTTCTTGGACATCTTTGAGTCTTTCGCCACGGTTGTCATGCTTTTGACCTCTGAATCTGCCATTCTGACTTTTGAATATATTGAGGAATTAAAATCGTTAAATCAAGCTAGGAAGAGATGAAATTCAATCTGAGGTTGGGACGTATCGAGTTGTATCAGAAATTTGTCCTGTCCATTATTACGCAGATTAAATACACAGGCTGGAACTGTTGGTTTCCCTTAACAGATGCCCTGCATAATAGACTTTGGTGAATATTAACTTTGGTAGATATTAATTTTGCAATCAGTGTGTCTGCTCTAGGTTTTTTCTCTAAAAGCAGCAGGCTAAAATGTAGTCAACTGACGTTAGATTACAACTCCTTTGGAACCAGTAGGATATCAAATCGTTCATTCGATCTCTGGACGCATTCGCATTCGAGTGCCCTGGATCGAATCCGATCCACAAGCAAGCAGCGATTATCAACGCTTAATTGAAGAATTGAGCGGAGTTAAAACAGTGCGAATTAGTCCACTAGCGCAGTCGATCATTGTGGAATATAACGCTAGGGCGATCAGTATTTCTAAAATGGCAGAGTTAATGATTGCCTTGATGCAACAAGTGAAGCTAACTCCTCCTGCTGATGCCTCAACTGTTGAGCAAGAGCCGTCTTCTGAATCTGCTACCCCCGAATCTTACGAAGTCAGCGATCCAGAGCCAACCCCTAAACGCTCAGTCCCACTAGAATCGACCACAAACCACTCGCCCCTAAAGCAACCTTTTGTAGAGCAAAGTTTTGTAGAGCGAAGTTCTGCACCACTGCCCTCTGAACCAAAACCAACCTTCATTCCTGAGATTCCTTCACCGTGGGATGAAGACATTTCAGGATAAAGTGCGACATCAATGCCAGAAGAACCAGAGTCACCGACGATCGACACACCTACACCTGCTCCAAGTTGTTCGACTGCCTCACTTGCTAAACGCTTAAAGGTGGCTTCGCAAGCCATCACTCGTCGGTGACCAAATCAGATTTTGCACAAATCAGATTTTGCACAATGGACACAGGTACAAGACCCAGAAGGGATTGCATAGCACTATGACGAACACGATCGCTCATTTCGTCTAGTCGCATCTACACCCTCACAAATCGAATAGCGAAGTTTTAAGCAGACCACCAGCAAACGTATTTCCAAAGCTACAATCAGTATCTCAGTTTGGATTGAAACTCCTATGTCAACCTTGCTTCCGATCGTCAGTATGCCGGGATTGCCAGAAGCGCGAGTTACTTTGGACAATCAAGGCTGGATTCCGCTTCCACAGTTGCAAACTCGTGACACCACCGTTCATGCGTTTTTGTCGGTGAATCCGCCTGCGAATGCAGAGGAAACATTCTGGTTGGCAGTGAGAGAGTGTTTAGTCGCTGCCAGTGCAAGTGCAATCATTGCAGGAACGATGACAGGCGGAATTGCAGCACTCCCCACGTTTATGCGTGTGTTCGGAATGAAGGCAGCAACCAAAGGACTCGAATTAGTTGGAAACCAATTTCAACTCGTCACGAAAACAACATACGGCGAGTGGAATGCTTATGTCGGCTTATCTTAAGCGAGACTCCAAACCCGCGTGAAACTTCTGTTGCACAACTTTTTGAACTTGATTGCTCCTACTCGCCTAAAGGGAACGGTATAACCAGGAAATTGGTCGTACCATTTACTGTAGATTCTCTGATCCATGACCGTTCAACTCGATCGTTCTGCTTCACGCCGTGTTTGCGCTGTCCGACCCACCCTGCTGCCTCTCCGTCCTATGGCTTCGATCGCCCGCAAAAATCTGTTTGAGGACATTCCGCGCTTCCTAGTTGCTCAAGCTGGCATCGTCTTCGCTGTCAGTCTCGTGACGATTCAGGTTGGAGTGTTGCGCGGATTCGATCGCTCCGTTGCTCGACTGGTGGATCAATCCAACGCCGATCTTTGGGTCGCTTCCAAAGACATCGTGCATCTAGAACTCTCTTCTCCGATGCCTGCCCAACGAGTCCAAGACGCACAAAAAATTCCAGGGATCGATCGTGCCGAAGCCTTGATGATCCGAACGAGCATTTGGCGCGACAGTACTGGCAAGATCAACCCGATTCGGATTTTTGGCTTTGACCCAAACAGCCGCATATTTGCGGGATGGCAAGTGAACCAAGGAAGCCTCTCAGCCCTGAATCAGCCCTACACGGTCATGGTCGATTCTAAGAGCGTGAAAGCATTAGGACTGAATCAGTTAAACGATCGCGCTACGATCGGAGCCTTTAATGCCTTACCTGCACAATTTGTCGGCACCACAGAAGATACGCAGTCGATCGCTTCGAGTTCTTTCATCTACACTTCTTTAGAAAACGCGAATGCGTATGGGATCGGCGGAGCCGATACCGGAGTGACCTGTACTCGTCAGGCAGCGGGCGAAATTGCCTGTTTGAACCAAAACCCAGGATTCAATAATCCAGTTGCCAATCCCGCTTCTCCACGTCGCGTCAACGTTCAAGATCCAATCTCTTTCGTTCTCATTCGCGCCAAACCGGGACAAGATCTCAACCAGCTAAAACAACGGCTCGAAGCTACCCTACCGAATACCCGCGCTTTTACTCAGTCCGAAATTGCTAATCTCACCCGCTCTTATTGGACAACGCGTACCGGAGTTGGCTTTATCCTCGGACTCGGTGCCACGGTCGGCTTTATTGTCGGGATGGTGATCGTCGGACAGATCCTCTATTCCTCGGTTTCCGACCATATGCGCGAGTTTGGAACTCTCAAAGCAATGGGCGCGTCAAACTGGGTAATCTACAGCGTGATTCTAGAACAAGCGCTCTGGATGGCAGTCTTAGGATACATTCCCAGTATTGCCCTCTGTCTTGGATTGGGTGCGTGGACACAAGCGGCGCAAGGCATCATGATTTTGATCACGCCTGCGACGGGAGCCGGAATGTTTGTATTAACCGTGGTGATGTGCGTTGGATCAGCCTTGTTTGCAGTACAAAAAGTGACCAGGGTTGATCCAGCGATCGTGTTTAAAGCGTGAAGTGGACGAATTTTCCCTGAAACTACGGGGATCAGCGTAAAATCTTCAATAATCTCTTAGATTCTTAACGGGAAGATGGTACTTCTTTTCATGCACTCTCGACATTTGTACACACAACTGTCACATGAATTCATCCGATCGCGAAATTTGAACTTCTAAAATGTATCTAGAGTCTAAGCCTCTAGAGGATGAAATCTTTGCCTCACCCTAGCTATGGTTGGAGTAGAGATTTTCACTTGCCTCAGGCTTAGTGAATTGCCCTCCCTGTCACAATTAGAACGTTTTCGACACCGCTCCCCACACTTTATTTCTTCTCAACTGTTTTCCTACCGTCTGTTAAAAGAATGACTGCAACTTCGATTGATTGGATGTTTCGTACTGAGGAGCGGGCGATCGAATCCCGATCCGGTAGTTTGGAGCGGGCGGATAGCGCGATCGCTGCCTCTGGGGTCGAAATGGTGTACCAGACGGGCGGGGAGCGCTATCAAGCACTTAAACAAGTAGATTTGTCGGTACGGTGCGGTGATATTCAGCTTTTGATGGGGCCATCGGGATCAGGCAAAACTACGCTGCTCTCGATTCTAGCGGGGATCTTGACTCCAACTGCGGGAGCGGTGCGTCTCATGGGTCAGGAGATTACCAAGCTCTCCGGTTCTAAGTTAGCCCAATTCCGCCTGGAGAACATCGGCTTTATTTTCCAGGGGTTCAATCTATTTCCAGCCCTAAGCGCGATCGAGAATGTTGAAGTTGCGCTCAATCTCAAAGGGATTCGAGGTAAAGCAGCCCACCAACAAGCGATGGAATTGCTTGAGCAGGTTGGACTCGCCGATCGCGCCAATCGCCAACCGCGAGACCTCTCTGGCGGTCAGAAACAGCGCGTCGCGATTGCGCGTGCTCTTGCAGGCAATCCTGCTCTCATCATGGCAGATGAGCCAACCGCCGCACTCGATTCTCAAAATGGTCATGCCGTAATCGAACTGCTGCGATCGCTGGCAAAGGAGAAAGGACGAACGGTACTCATCGTGACGCATGATCCTCGAATTGCTGATGTTGCTGACCACATTGCTTATCTTGAAGATGGCATTTTGCAAAGTGACGGTCAATCAACCGTCGATTATTTTCGAGAAAGTTTGAGTCGATGACTCAGCATTTTGGGCGGGATTTTTCTCCCGCTTTTTCCTTTATTCAATTCGGCAATAACCTATCTTCAGGTAGATCGATTTCGTAGGTCACACGTTGTAGTTTATTCATGTGAGCGAAATGCAAGAAGACCTCTTCCAAAGCATCGAGATCACAAGCTGTTTCTATAATTCCGTCCTATAAGAAAAAGTTGATTTATCGAAAAAGCAATTTGCTTTTTCCTAACCCTATCTAAACCATAAGAGCGCTACCCAACGGTGGCGCTCTTATTATTTCTGCGCTTGGATGACCTGTAAACTTCCCCCTGCATAAAGTTGGTAAAACTGCACGTTGAATCCGATTTCTTGTAACAATTCTTTAAGGTCTAAATTGATTAATTTCCAGGCAGTTTCTGTCTCAAATAACCGGAAAAATAAAGCCAATCCAGGAACAAAAATTGGGTTCGTTGGTGCATGAAAATCAACCATCGTAAAGACACCACCCGGTTTTAGAACCCGATGAACTTCCTGTAAAATTTGGCGTAATTGTAACGGCTCCATTTCGTGCATTGCAGCACTGGTATGAACCAGATCAAACGAACGATCGACGATCGGCATTTTTTCTGCAAATGCTTCTATGTATTCCGCTTCGGGGACGTTTTGCTGGGCGCGACGAATCGATAACGGTGAGGCATCGAGTCCGGTAACTTGGCGCGATCGCTGCACCAAAAACCGTGTCGTTTGACCGCTACCACAGCAGAGATCAAGAATTTTCGTTTCTGGCTTGATCTCAATGCCCGTTAATGCCAACTGCCGAAAACGCGCTTCTCCACCCACGCTCAATGCGGCAACTTTTGAAATTCCGTCATACAGCCACTGATACCGATAGCTTAAATCTCTTAAAATCGTTGCCATTTCAATTCCCTTTGCGTCTTCTCAAAGCGTTATCGACCGCTTGCTGCTGATCCCGCTGCGTAATCCACTGATGATACGTCCGCGTGTGAACGAGTACCGAATGTCCCATCATTTTCGCAGCAACCGTATCGGATAACCCAACGTGAATTGTTCTCACTGCCCAAGCATGACGCAGATCGTAAGGAGAAAAGGGTACTCCGTAGCGGCGAAACTGAGCTGTTACCCGTTGCCCCACCTGACGCAAAGTGGTTTTACTTAAATCGGTTTCAACCTGCGGCAATTGAATGTCTCTCAGGTTAAATGCCTCAATCCACTCTGGATAAAATGCCCACACTTGATGGCTTCCGGTTTTCGTCGTCGGCAGCACTTCGATCGAAGTCTCCCCCCGCTCTAGCCCTTTAAAGTTGCAGTAGAACACCTCATGGTTTCTCAATCCAAACGTCGCCATGATGGCGTACACAAACCGCCAAGCTGGATTCGGAATTTTTTCCCAAATTGCCAGAATTTCTTCGTCTGAAGGCAATTGACGCGCTTGGGTCTGACCTGCACCATATCGCCCAGAGAGCGTTTTCAGATCAGTCGGAAGTTTGAGGTTCAGAAATTCAGCAAACGCGCCCAAAGCCGTACAGCAGAGTTGGCGACTGCGCGAATGATTTGCAGTGGAGTGAATCGTTTTATAAAGGACTTCCGTTAGCGATAGGGCGGGAGCATCTGCCGCGATCGTCACCAGTTTTTTCAGATAAGGGGCGTATGCACTTGTCCAAGTCGTTTTCGTAGCAGCGGGATTGAGCGATCGTTGCGGCTGCTCGAAAAAATACTGCTCAAACGCATCAATCTGCTGACTTAGAGATTGCTGACTTAAGCGTTTACCGTCAGTAAAACTGAGATATTCCTGCCAGTCAAATTGATTCTGAATGAGCTGGGCAGCAACAATTTTTGCCTCCTGCTCGATTTGCTTGAGTCCGGCTGGAGTTGCCGGAATTCCTAAGCTGAGTCGCTGTTGATGTGGACGCAAGCGTGAACTTCCCGGACGCGGTGGCAGCGTCCCCCGCAGCGCCAATCGGATGCCTCGCCTCTCTACCTGAAATCCCAATTGCGCGGCTTTCAGTCGCTGATTAGTTTGAGAAATTTTTGCATCTAGCGCCTCTAAATCTGCCATACCTGAACTATGCTAAGAAATGAAAATCAAAAGAATTTCATGTTAAAGGATTTTCATCTTATGCTGAGCCAATCTCATTGTTAATTAAAATTGACATTTGTATGGATTACTTAGCAGTTTGAATTTTTCTTTGAGTTTGCTTAGACTTGCTTCAACGGGTAAGGGATTTTATTGTTAAAATCGGTAACAAAGCTGAGAAAAAAAGGGACATAACATAGCTATGGGTCGCGTAGGAGTCTTACTGCTAAATCTTGGAGGGCCGGACAAGATCGAGGATGTGCGTCCCTTTCTTTACAACTTGTTCGCTGATCCGGAAATTATTCGACTACCGTTCCCGTGGCTTCAGAGTCCACTCGCCTGGTTGATTTCGACGCTGCGATCGAAAAAATCCCAACAAAACTATCTCCAAATTGGTGGTGGCTCTCCGCTGCGCCGCATTACCGAAGAACAGGCGCAAGCGCTTCAAGAGCAACTCCGCCAGCGCGGTCAAGAAGTGAGCGTCTACATCGGAATGCGTTACTGGCATCCGTTCACGGAAGAAGCAATTTCCAGAATCAAACGCGACCAAATCGACAAGCTGGTAGTTCTGCCGCTCTATCCTCAGTTTTCGATCAGCACCAGCGGATCGAGCTTCCGGCTCTTAGAGCAACTTTGGGAAGAAGATCCCACCCTGCAAAAGATTGACTACACCGTTATTCCCACTTGGTACGATCGTCCCGGCTACCTGCAAGCAATGGCAGATTTGATCGCTCAAGAACTCGATCGCTTCGAGCATCCAGACGATGTTCACGTTTTCTTCAGCGCTCACGGTGTTCCGGTGAGCTACGTTGAAGAAGCAGGCGATCCCTATCAGCACGAGATTGAACAGTGTACTGCGCTGATTATGAAGACGCTCGATCGACCCAACTCCTACACCTTGGCGTATCAAAGCCGGGTCGGTCCGGTGGAGTGGCTCAAACCCTATACCGAAGATGCGCTCGAAGAACTCGCGGAAGAAGGAGTAAAAGATCTCGCAGTTGTGCCGATCAGCTTTGTGTCTGAGCATATCGAGACGCTGCAAGAAATTGACATGGAATATCGCGAAGTTGCGGAAGAAGCAGGCATTGAGCGATTTGAGCGGGTTCCGGCTCTCAATACGCACCCAATCTTTATTGGCGAGCTAGCCACGATGGTTACGGATGCGCTAAATGCGCCGTCTGTCCATTTCTCAGAAGTTGCTCGCCCTCAGAAGCGAGTGAAGATGTATCCCCAGGAAGGGTGGGAATGGGGCATGACCACCTCCGCTGAGGTCTGGAACGGACGAGTCGCGATGATTGGCTTGATTGCCTTGATCATTGAGATGATTCTCGGTCGTGGTCCGCTCCACGCTTTTGGACTGCTTGGCTAAGTTATAACTTAATTTTTCTTAGGCTATGGCTTAATTTTTCTATAGGGGAAGCTTGATCGTAAATTCTGTTCCCATACCCTGAGCAGAATTGCATATCAGGCTTCCCCCGTGTTTTTCCACAATAATCTGATAGGCGATCGCGAGTCCCAGTCCTGTTCCTTTACCAACGGGCTTAGTGGTAAACGTTGGCTTGAACATTTCCTGCTGCACCGTTTGGGACATCCCAATGCCGTTATCTCGAATCCGAATGACCACCCGACCCGTCTTTAACTCTGTCACAATCTGAATTTGATGGGGATTCGCGGCGATCTCTGCTGGATCTTTCGCCCGATGGGACTCATCGATCGCATCGATCGCATTTGCCAAAAGATTCATAAAAACTTGATTTAACTGTCCTGGATAACACGGTACAGGCGGAATGTCCGCGTAATTACGAGTCACCTGAATCGCAGGGCGTTGCGAATTCGCTTTTAGGCGATGCTGAAGTAGTAAAAGGGTACTGTCTATTCCCTCCTGAATTTGCAGAGCAATCTCGTTTTCGCTATCGTCACGGGAAAAAACTCGAAGCGACTGGCTAATGTGAGCAATGCGATCGGCAGCAACCTGTAGGGTCTTGAGCAGATGGATTAAATCGGTTTTGAGATATGGCAGATCGATCGCTTCGGCATCTTGCACGATCTCAGCTACAGGATCGGGATAAACCTGGTGATACAGCGCTAGATGATTGAGCAAATCCTGGACATATTGCTGGGCATGGGCAAGGTTTCCAGTGATTGAGTTCAAAGGGTTATTAATCTCATGTCCAATCCCCGACACCAGTTGACCGAGCACGGACATTTTTTCTTGCTGAATTAGTTGTAGTTGAGCGGCTTGTAATTCATCAAGCGATCGCGAAAGTTGGGCGGTTCTCTCAGTCACACGCTGTTCTAATTGCTCGTTCAGTTTCTTTAGCTGACGGGTTTGCTGTCTCAGCCTGAGATGAGTTCGCACACGAGCGAGAACTTCGGCTTGCTGAAACGGCTTTGTGATGTAATCGACTGCTCCAAGTGTCAGCCCTCTCACTTTATTTTCAGGCTGGGTACAAGCTGTAATAAACATGATCGGAATTTCTTCCGTGGTCTCACTGGATTTGATGCGATAGCAGGTCTCAAACCCATCGATTCCCGGCAGCATTACAGCTAACAAGATCAAATCAGGGACAACCTCGCTTAGTTTGGTGATCGCGTCTTCGCCGCTTTTTGCAGCTAAGGTTTCGTATCCAGCGGTCTCCAAGACCTCCAGCAGAACGCACATATCTGTCGCGTTGCTCTCCACTATTAAAATTAGATTCTGTTCCGTCATGCTGTTAAAGTAGCCCGATGAAGCTATTTAAATCGTTTGGTGATCGCAAACTTCTGCCCATTGTAGGATTTTTTCTACAGCGGCGAGATCAGCTAAACTTCCGTATTTTTGTTTAAAGTTCAGAGAAACTGCCGACTTAAACCAGCAAAAATACGTCAATGAGTCCTTTCTTTCTACGATCGCACTTGATACCGCATTCCAGGAACTTGAGTAACGAGTCCGATTAGCTCTAGCTGTAACAATGAGCTGGATACGGTTGCAGTAGACATCGCTGCGGTTTGAACAATGAGATCGAATGGAGCCGAAGCATAGTTAGATTGCTGAGCGATCGTCGAGATGGCTTGTAATACTTGCGATAATTCAGGCGCGAGATCGAGCAGAGGGGGCTGTGTCGATTCGGGTTCTCTCGTTTGATCGAGCGCTGGAATCGCTCCGATCGCTTCAATCAGTTCTGATTCACCCAAAATGATCTGAGCGCCCTTGCTCATTAGCGCTAAACAGCCGCCCGATCTGGGATTATCAAGACTTCCTGGAAGCGCATATACCTCTCGACCGTACTCGTTTGCCAGGGTTGCTGTGATCAGTGCGCCTGATTTGATCGGGGCTTCCATCACTAAGACTGCACGAGATAAGCCCGCAACGATGCGATTGCGCCGGGGGAAGTGAGCGCGATCGGGCTGGGTTCCAGCAGGATATTCGCTCAGAGCCAGTCCGGTTTCAAGCAGTTGATCATACAGGCGGCGATTTTTGTAGGGGTAAACTACGTCTACGCCTGTTCCAAGAACGGCGATCGTTTGACCCCCTGCTTCGAGGCAACTGCTATGAGCTTCAGCATCAATGCCGTCGGCTAAGCCCGACATCACAATAAATCCGTGCTGCGCTAGAGTTTTGCTGAGTTTGCGAGTCCAGCGTCTGCCATAGTCGGAGGGTTGGCGAGTTCCGACGATTGCAACGGCGCTTTGGCGATCGAGGTCTCGAATCAAGCTCAAATCACCTCGGTAGTAGAGAACCGGGGGCGGATCGGGAATTTCAGCGAGGAGCTGTGGATAATCTAGATCAGCAGGCGTGAGAAAGTCTTGAGTTTCGTGGTCTTGCAGGAGGCGATCGACCTGAATTTGATGACGATGAGCGCAGATTGCGATCGCGCTTTGCTTTCCGATGCCTTCAACTTCTGCTAATTCTTCTGGTGTAACCGTCCAAGCGGTACTCAAACTGCCAAAATGAGTCTGAATTCGCTTTTGCAAAACGGCTCCGACTCCTGAAACCTTTGACCAAGCTAGCCAAAATGCGCGTTCTTCACTCAAGGAATAATCCTCAAAACCCCAGTTTCAGTATTCCCGTATTCAGAGTTAATAGATTATGAGCTGGGTTGTTCGTCGAGCGTGGCATTTGTTAATTGCTTTCTCTTTTCTAGCTCTGAGTCTTGAGATACTCAAACACACTTTTATCCCCGATATCGGGTGGGATAGATTGAATTGATTTCCGAATTGCGAAAACGATGAATAGGACTGCCCAACCTCCTAATAATGCTTGTTCCCACAAGATTGGCAGCCATCTGGTTAGGTGTCCAAGCAATAGCAGTGGCACGACCGGCGTGAGTAATTTTGTCTCAAAGCGATTAAAGCAAACTGCCTCTTTGAAGAAAATTCCGGTTAACGCTGCGAACGTGAATCCAACTCCAAAAATCCAAATGGGATGCTGATACACATACAATCCCAACGGCTCAGAACTCATGAATAAGAGCGCGATCGAAGCGATTCCGCCGATTACCCAGAATGCCTGAAGTGCTAGATGCAGGGGTTTGAGATAGATATGAATCGTAAATAAACTGACTCCTAATGCTGCCCAAAAGATGAAATAGAGTGGCGTAATCCAAGCGTAATTTTGGAGAAAAGCGAATCCGGTCGCGATCGCAAAACTCAACGCAGCGGTCGCGAGTCCAGTGCGGTAGACAATCACGCCTTGTCGATCGTGATCATCGAGCGTGAACGTTCCGAATTGTCCTTGATATACGATCTGTTCTTGAGTTTGCATAAGAGTATCAATGCGACTCTTCTATGCTACTCAAGAGCAATTCTGATCTTCGAGAGCTTGAATTGCCAGCAACAATTCTTCTTCCTGAACTTCAAATTCTTCCTCCGGAATCTCACCCAGATCAAAGGCAAGCTGTAGCGCCAGCAATCGCTTATTCAAGTTCTCGGTCTGATCTAGCTCAGCATCAACTCGCTCTTGGATTTGCTCAGCGATCCAACCCAGTCCAGTCACGGGGGCAAATAACAAACGTAAAACCATGCTTCACCCCTGATCGAACTGTGCGAAATTGTAAGGAGCCGTGAAATCGTTGTAGCGAATCTTCAAACGTCCCTCGAACTGCTGATCGAGCCATTCCACTTTTTGACTAAATTCCGATTCCAAATCCCACGGAATTAAGTAGGCTGCATTGTAGATCATTGCTTCTGTCAGCAATTCGTTTTCGACTGCTTCAAGCGCCATCGAATTAAGCGTGGTTTGAAAGGCAGCGACGATCGATTCGCGTCGATCGTTCATCGCTTGTTCGATCGCTTGCCCAATGTGGACAATCTCATCCATACTGAGCGATTTTCCTTCTAAGCTGTCTCGCTTGGTTCTCAGTGCTGCATCTTGCGCCATCAATGCTTTTAGTTCTTCGGCGCTATCCCAAAATAGTTTGATGCTGACTTCTCGGTGTCCTGACAGCTTTTCAAACAGACGGTGAAGATGATCAGAGTGCGGTGCAGTCAGTTGGTGAGCAACGGTTTCCCAAGTGTCGATCGTTAAACCAAACTGGAGCGGTAATAAGGTGCGATATCCTGCTCTCATCGCTTGTTCTAATACTTTTTCGTGTCCAAGCAGATTGCGCCGACTTGCAAGGTAACGGTCTTGTTTTGCTTCGGAGTACAAAAACGCAAATCCGTCTATGATTTCGGTTTGAACAGGCTTTTGGTCTAGTCCTTGAAGTTCAAGGTTTTGAGGGCCGGGAGCGGGGAAAATGCCGTAGAGATAAAGATTGCTCATCGTGAATCGGGGGCTAAAGGGGCTTGGATGTGAGAACCAGTTGGAGTTTGGCGTGAATTAGATCAATGTCAGCAAGTCCCAAATCGAGATCACCTTGCAGCACTACGCCTGTATTGAGTAATCGATCGAGCAGTTCCAAAATTGTGGGACTCGCTGATCGTTCACCCGGATAGTAACCTCCAGCTTTTGGTAATAACGTGCCCACTTCGCCCAGATCAATATTCAAATCTGCCGGATCAATCTCAAAGATTTCGCACATCTGCACGACTTGTGCCTCTAGTTGGCGCAAACTTTCCGCCGCTCGATCGAGGTCGCGATCGCTCAGTTGTCCGTTGTCCATGCGTCGGATCACTTGTGCTTCCATCAGTTGACGAATCAGTTCAACGACGGTCAACAGCAAGGGTGCGAGTCCTGATTTGTTTGAGGTGGGGGTGAGTTGGCTTGATTGGGGGGACACGGGGGGCTTTACTCCTTATCGATCGCTATCGCAAACTCCGCACAACATAATCGGGGAGCGATTCCGCCTCAGCCGAATCTTTGAATGTAATTAACTTCAGGTAACTGGTCTCATCGCCCTCACCTTTGCCATTTGCGCGAGAAAACCAAATTGCTGCTCCAAACTTGCGGTTTTCGCCACTGCGACGGGTGTAGACATGACCACACCACACCACTTTGGTAACACCATGCTCATCCTGACTAATCGGAGTTGCCCCAATCTTTGACCAATCAAAGTCCTTGTAGTTCTTTAACGGACGTTGCCAATTTGGGGGATTGTTACCTGCCAATACTTTCATGACAAGCAGCAGTTCTTTTAGAGTGTCGTCGTTCATGGCGATGAGTAGTAATTCTGATCTATAGCTATTATGCTACAAATCCTCAAGCAGTGATTCTAGAGTGTTCGTCTGCGTCAATTTTTTCGGCGCTGAGCGGAGGGCCGCGAGTTCTTTTTCCAGCGTGTCAACGCGATCGAGCAGTCGCTGATTCGTTTCGATTAATTCTTTTGGAGGCGAACTGAAGTGGGGATTGTTTTCCCACCAGTTGATCCCCATTTCTTTGGCTTTATCGACGGAAGCAATTAAAAGCCGAATCCGAATCGTCAGTAGCTCGGTGGTGGCAACGGAAACGGAAATGTCTCCCGCGATCACGATTCCTTTGTCTAGAACGCGCTCTAAGACATCGGCTAACGTTGATCCGGTCGCAGTGGGCATGGATTTCTGACTGCTCATTCTCTGACTGCTCTGGGTTGTGAGTTACGCTTCGGATTGGACAGGTGCAACCGCAAAAAAGCGTCGATCGCGATGAATCACAAGTTCTTGAGCCACTAACGATCGCAGCGCTTCTAAAAGTTCTGTCCGAGCCAGACTAAACTCGCTTTCAAGCTCAGTAAGTCCTGCTCCGTCTAATCGCAGTAGATAGCGATAAATCTGCTGTTCTTGAGTCAAGTGTTCAGTGGGCTGATGTGGCAATCCATCGAGTAGTTCTGCTACTTGCGAGGTCAGCGATGGCGGCTCCACCGCGCCGATCATTTCATTCAGCAGTTCCCAGAGTATTTTAGTTGCATCTTCAAGGGGCAGGCTCGCTCGCGACAGCAAGACATCCGAGCAAATATCCCGAAATTCCGAATCTTCAGGCAGAACAGGGATATTGTGTTCCTGGCAAACTTTCGCAATCACTAATGCCGATCGCAGTCCTGATGCTTTGTCTGCCTTGGTTTTTTGCCGAAACGATCGGATTAATCGCACGATCAGGGCTGCACTGAGCCGCTCAATTTCGGTCTTCTGAATCAGAATCTCTTGCTGGGTGAGTTCATCCGGTTCTGGAATGTTGATCGTCACCAGTCGATCCATTAGCGCATCCTGAGTCGAATGCACACCGCAATACTCTTCCGGGTTTGAGGTCAAAATCGCTCGAAACTGGGGATTGACGCGGATATATTCGGTTTGATTGCTCGTCGGAGGCAGCACTAAAAGCTTTTCTTCTAGGGCGGAGAGCAAGACGTTATTCACTTCGGGGCGCGATCGATTGAATTCGTCGTACACCAGCGTAAAACCTTCTCGACAAGCCAGAGTCAATCGCGAATCGACCCAAGTATGCTTCATCTCGTCTTCGACTTTGACGACGCTGTGAATGTAGTTATCCACCACTTTCTTTCGGGTGTATCCTGCTTGTGCCCCGATGAGATCCGAGCTTTTTGAGTCGTCATCTCCATACATCAGCATGATCGGGCGCGATAACAGGTCTGCTAAATGTAGCGCTAAGGTCGTTTTACCGACTCCGGCACAGCCGCGTAAATGTACAGAAAAACCGGATTGCAAATATCGCAAAGCGCGAGTTGCAATCCGTTCGATCGCAGGGGTACTGACAAAACGGCGGGGGCTGGCTCTTAATACAGTCGTCACGGGGGCAATCCTCTACTGGTTTAAACTGGGGTGGAAATCAAATACATCCGATCGCGCTGCGTAATCTTGCCTTGCTGAATTAGCGATCGTAGTCCTTCAACCACTTGAATTCGGGTCATACTGAGCGCGGACTCAAGCTCAGTGAGACGAACGCTTTGCATGACTTCGATGTATTCGTAAATTTTTTCGTTGATCAGGGTTTTGGGTGAAGTGGGAGAGGTGGGGAGTGGGGAGTGGGGAGTTTCACACAGAGCAGGCTGAAGCGCTTGATCGCCCCACATCGTTTGAGCGAGATTGGCGCGGAATTGTTGAAGCTGCGATCGGAACTCTGCTAATTCAGCGAATAATTGAGTCATTTCAGCTTTGCGATCGTGCTGGGCTTGTAGGGCTTTTTCTTGCCGCTCCAATGCTGCATCCGTGAGAAATGCGGCTACATCAGAGCGCAGTTTCTCCACAAAGCAGGTTAAATCGCGAGTGAGTTGAATTCGTTGTTCAATCCGCGCTCGATGTGCGGCTTCTAAATGCGATCGTGTCTCGGTTTGCAATCTTTGAAGATCGACTTGAATGCTCTGTTGAAGCGAGGTTACAGTCTCGGTAAGCGTTGCTCGGAATTGGTGTAAGTCGTGCCTCAACTGCTGCGAAGCTAAGTCACGCTCGGCATGAGCGATCGCAAGAAATTCCTGAGTCTGTTGGTGGAGGGATTCACAGTAGTTTTGCAGGGCTTCGCGCCGTACACGGGCATCGTGCGATAGTGTTTCCCGAAATAAACTCAGATCGCTGCGGAGTTGAGATGCCTGCGCTTGACGCTGCTTCTGCGTATCTTGTAAAAGCAGCGAAACGGCTTGGCGACGTTGCACGACCTGTTGAAGTCGGTACTGCCGTTGCTGTTGCCAGGAGTCTTTAAAAGCCATTGCGTTTAATATGATGAATCGTGCAGTTTGCAAGCCTAGAAAACTGGGGAAGCCCGATCGATCCCCCAGTCAACCAGGATCTAGGAGCGATGAATTCGCATCCTATGCAGCAGGAACCGCTGCTTGAGCAGTCAATCCGACCGCTTCAGCATATTTCAGGTAGGTCTCGACCGAAGCGATTACAACTCGTGCTTCAACCGCCAACAGTTCGATGCCGACGAGTGAAACGCGCACCCAAGCATCGACCACAATTCCTTTGTCGAGGATACGATCGACCACTTCTGCCAAGCTGGATGAGGAGTTTACTTTTTCAACAGCCATGATGTAGTTCCGTGTTGAGTAGGGTTGAATGCGGTAGCCCTGTTAATTCAGACATTAATTCAGCGACTTCCATACTTAAGATGCACAGGAAACAACTGTGGACAACTAAGAACAAATACGGAATCTGCATAATGCAGCGATGCAAGCCTCAGCAGTCATACGGATGAAACAAAGCGCTAAAACGGTATTCGCGCATCGAATCTGCCACTTCTGGTAACAAACCCTGAGAAAAGGGAATCAGTTTAAAGCTGTGACCCCAAGTTTGAGCAGAAGCATAGAGCTTTAGTCATTTGATCAAAAGCGCGACGCAGTTTATATTGATACGCAAGGAATTCTCAGGCTTAAATTTCTTCATCGCAGCAAAATCTATGCGATTAGCACCGATTTAGTTCATGACAAACCGCTTTGCCCAACTGGTCAAAACAATGGAATACGGGCTAATTGTTTCTTGTCAAGCCCCGCCTAAGTCTCCCCTCCGGCACCCCTCGATTATTGCAGCCCTTGCAGAAGCCGCGATCGCTGAGAATGCCGTTGCCGTTCGAGTTGATACACCAGAGCATATTACTGCGGTACGTCAGCGCGTTTCTGCCCCTATGATTGGACTGTGGAAGCAGTCTGTTCCAAACTCTGAAATCTATATTACGCCTCAATTTGCACATGCTTGCGCGATCGCTGAAGCTGGGGCTGATTTGATTGCGATCGATGCGACGCTGCGCGATCGCCCCGAACCGGTCGCCACTTTAATCGATCGCATCCACACTGAATTAGATAAACCTGTGGTGGCTGACGTGGATACCCTAGAAGCGGCGATCGCTGCTGCTGAAGCTGGAGCCGATTTCATCGCAACGACGCTCTATGGCTATACCCCAGCCACTCTACAGCAAACACCCCCAGCGCTTAACCTGGTCAGCCAACTCGCGGAGAAGTTAGACACCCCTATTTTGTGTGAGGGCGGTATTGCATCTCCTCAGATGGCAAGACAAGCGCTTGATCTCGGAGCTTACGCCGTTGTGGTTGGCACTGCAATTACTGGCATCGAAGCACAAGTGCAGGCATTTGATCGAGCATTACGGCATAAACCTCCGGCGCTTTTGATTAAGCATGATGAGCGGTATCATTTTGCGCTGTTCTCGCAAGAACATCCTTCTTATCGCAGCTATGTGCGATCGAAACTGCGGCAATACAACGCAGAAAGTACAATCCGGGATGGATGTTTTGAGCAAGGGGCACTGCGGGGAACGCCGATTGAGATCTTTCTGCTTGACGATCGCCAGAAAATTAGAGCTGGAGTAGTTGGGCTAACTCGGTGGAATTGGTTGCTGATTGAAACACTTTGGGTCGAGGAGTCGCTGCGTCGTCGGGGATTTGGCAAACAATTAATGCTGATGGCAGAACGAGAAGCAAAACGGCGCGGCTGCACGGAAGCGATCTTGGATACCTTTAGCTGTCAAGCAAAGGGATTTTACGAAAAACTAGGCTATGAAATGTTTGCTCAAGTCGATGACTATCCATCCGGCTATAGCTTCTTTCAGCTTAAGAAGGAACTCTAGCATAGCCCCAAAAGAGAAATAGCCCCCTTGCGGGAGCCGAGTTATGGTGATTTGACTCTAGGACACATCGTAATTTTGACCGGATTTGGGATGAAAATCTGTAGCGATCGTTGCTCAAAAGGGGTGCGATCGTCCTAAATCTCTTTCATCGCTTCGCTAATTTGCTGGGTGACAAATGGCAAAATCGCTGCATTGTTGCTATGAGACTTGCCCTCAGTAAAGATAACGAGCAAAAAAGGCTGTAAGTCGGGAAGTTCAACATAAGCTGCATCGTGGCGCACTCGGCTCATTAATCCGGCTTTTGACCAAACTTTTGCCGTTTGGGGAACACCGCCGCCGATAAAGCCAACCACTTGGTTTTCGGGATCGGCTTCGAGGTCAGATGGATTGAGCGATCGCTGCATCAGCTCCATCATCGAGCGCGATCGTTCCGGTGTAACGGCAACGCCACCGACGATGCTATGCAATAATCTTGCGGTTGCATTGGTTGTGAGCATGTTGCGATTGTCAAAGTTCTCGCCGTAAAACGATCGCTCTCGTCCGTAAGGGCCATCACACCAAGTTTTTTGATTCACGTTAATTGTAGTGAACTCTGACCAGTTGAGCGACTGAAAATAACGGTTGACGATGTTGCGCTGGTATTTCCAGGTTTCAAACGGGGCGGGAGGCAGTTCAGGCCCTCCGGTTGTGCCGCTTAGGACATCAACGACGAGTCCGGTTGCATCATTGCTGGAATCGACAATCATATCGCGCATGGCTCGATCGAGTTCGGCAGAGGGTGGAATCATGCCGCGTTCTAACCATTCATGAGCCGCGACCAGGTAAAACAATTTGACCACGCTGGCAGGGTAGATATTTTCAACTCCCCGATAAGCAAAGCCTCTGGGCGATCGTTGCCAAAACTCCTCCGGACGAATTGCGCCGCCAGTATTGACGAACACGGGCGAGTCATACACAATCCAGGTCATTGCAATTTGATTGGGAGCGAGTTCCCGAAACTCTGCCCAAGTCGCTTGCAAGACTCGATCTCCTAAGGTTTCTAACCGTTCGTCTTTGTGGAAAAAAGTCATACCCGTCTGAGTGAAATTTCTGTCTTATGCACTATCGCACGATTGCGAATCTCAATCTCTACGATTCACCGGATTTAACCCGATTGGCAACGCAAGCCGCGATCGGTCGTTATCTCAAAATTTTGTCAGATTCGCCGCTTCAGGTGATGACTTGTGAGGATGATTATCCGGGATGGCTTGATCCGCAGGATTTGAAGTTTTTGGAAGAAGCAGAAACTCCGTATCAATCGCCTGTATGGACGGCTCAGGAGGTTCGCGATCGTATTCCTGAAGTTATTGCCTTTACTCAAGCTGCAATGTCTGTTCCAAACGAATATCTATGGGGTGGAACGGTTGCACCGAACTATGATTGTTCTGGATTGCTGCAGACAGCATTTGCTTCGGTTGGGATTCGCTTACCAAGAGATGCTTATCAACAAGAAGCCTTTTTGCAGCCTGTAGAGGCATTAATTCCAGGGGATTTCGTGTTTTTTGGCACGCCTGAGAAAGCCACTCATGTTGGGCTTTATTTGGGGGACGATCGCTACATTCACAGTTCTGGCAAAGACAAAGGACGCAATGGAATCGGGATTGATCTGCTTTCGGAAGAGGGCGATGCTGTGAGTCGCTATTACTATTCGGTGTATCGAGGAGCAGGAAGAGTGATCTCTAGCTATATTCCCCAGCATTAAGATGAGTGTTCTGATTCTGATTTTCTGTTTCGTTAGCTTTTTTATTTCACTTTGGATTGTCATTCCGGCTCCGATTTTTTCGCTGTTGCCGTTGAGTGTGGGCGCACCAGAGATTAGTCATTGGCTGGTTTTGACGAATACGATCGCCGCTTTGCTTGCCTTATTTCGCCTCAAATCTCTACCAATTTTCATTGGAATGCTGCTTGCTCTGAGTTTGAGTCTGCTTCCTGCTGTACAGCTTCCCGCAACAGTACAAAAAGCGACAGCCGCGATCAAAGCCAGTTTAGGTGAAATTCGTGTTCTACCTAACTTTCGCCCTGCGCCTTTTGTTGTATTCGATGCGGTTCGCGGAATTCCTCAATCTGAGATTCGCCGGACTCTGAATATTGCGGTTGCAACCCCGGATAATGTGCCGCTCAGGATGAATGTTTATCGTCCGATGCAGTCTGGGAGGAATCCAGCGATCGTCATGATCTACGGTGGCGCTTGGAGAACCGGATCGCCAAATGCAAATGAACAATTTAGTCAATATATGGCAGCACAAGGATATACAGTTTTAACAATCGATTACCGACACGCGCCCCAATACAAATTTCCAACTCAGATTGAGGATATTAAAACTGGATTGAAATTCATTCAGCAACACGCAGATGAATACGAAGTCGATCTCGATCGTATGGCAATCATGGGACGATCGGCAGGCGGGCATCTAGCGATGTTAACGGCTTATGCGATTGATGCCTTTCCCTTTCGAGCCGTAGTTAACTACTACAGTCCTGTTGATCTCATTGAAGGCTATAACAATCCGCCTTTTCCTGACCCGATTGATAGTCGAGGAGTGTTACGCGCCTTTCTGGGTGGAACTCCAGTAGAGCTTTGCGATCTCTATCGCAAAGCTTCACCGTATCAACAGGTACGATCGAACCTTCCCCCCACATTACTCATCTATGGTGGACATGATCATGTGGTGCGATCGAGTTTTGGTCGTAGCTTGTATGAGAAATTGAAGCAAAATGGCAATACTGCAATATTCATTGAAATTCCCTGGTCGGATCATGCTTTTGATGCAGTCTTTAATGGAAGTAGTAATCAATTATCGCTCTACTATACTGAACGATTTTTAGCATCAATGCTTAAATAGTAAATTCAATGTTCTCGTACAAATCAGCGATTTTGATTTGAATGTTGAAGACATTCAAAGATATAACAGCATTTAAATCGCTGTATAGAGTGAGTAACCATTGGTGAGTACCCGTTTTAACGTAATGCTCAACCTGAACTTTGTACTGATCAATCAAAAGGTACTCGCGAAAAGATTCGATCGTGCGATATGACACACACTTCTCTCCGCGATCGTAGTCTTGGGTTGATTTCGACAGCACTTCCGCGACAAAACAAGGATTCATAACCGTATCGGTGCGTCCTGGCTGAAGCTGAATTGGCTTTTCCAAAACCATCACATCCGGATAAGTGTACAAAGACGAATCAGGAATCCAAAGCCGTTGATCGGTGGCAAAGACGCGATAGGGTTGTCTTCGTAATTCAGATCTTAAAGATGCGGCAAGCGCGATCGCTAATTCATTGTGATCCGGTGTTCCGCCCGTGATCAGAACAATGTCCCCGTTAACATAAGCGTGTCGCTCATGCGAGTTCAGTTCAAACTCCAGATATTCTTCGGGTGTTTTTTTCCCAGTTTGAGCAATCACGATCGCATGACTCCTAAACCCTTTGATTTCTAATTTACAGGCTGCATCGCGAAAAAGGTCTCAGAAAGCTTGATGCCAACTTCGTTCGTGCGGCGCTGTAAATTGTCGAGAAATTCATGCAGTCCGGATTCCATCACATCTGAAATCGTAAGGTAATCTAAGTCCGATCGCAGCTTTCCTAAGTACCGCTCAATTTCGGTATTCCAGGTTCCTTCAGGCGTTCCCGTGATTTGATGCAGCGAGCGTTCGGCTTGGCGAATACAATAGCGAATCGATCGAGGAAACTCGCGATCGAGAACTAAAAATTCTGCAACGGAAGTCGGCGTAATTCGGTGTAAGCCGCGTTTGCGGTACATTTCGTAGGCGCTTGCTGATCGCAGTAACGCGATCCACTGCAACTGATCTAACGTTGTGCCGACATCCTTCACTGAGGGCAGAAGAATAAAATACTTCACATCAACAATTCGACTGGTTTTATCTGCCCGCTCTAACAAGCGACCCATTAATCCAAAGTGCCACCCGTCGTTGTGGGTCATCGTGGCGCTGGCGACTCCAGCAAACAAATGGCTAGCTAACTTAACTTCGCTGAAAAAGGTTTGAAAGTTGAGCGTTTCTTCGTTTGCAGCATCGTTGACAAAGTGATAGAAGGCATTAATTTGCTGCCACATTTCGGATGAGATAATTTCACGAACCGATCGCGCATTCTCCCGCGCTGCATTCAGACAGGAAATAATCGAATTCGGATACGCTCGATCGAACGTCAGAAATCGAATTACGTTCTCTGCGCTCGCTTCTCCGTATCGTTCTTCAAAAATAGGCAAATCGCCTGTGGTCAGCACTAACGGCTTCCATTGTTGTGAAGTTCCGATCGGTGAATCTAGTAATAACGTCAAATTCACATCCACGAATCGCGCAATGTTCTCTGCACGTTCTACATATCGATTCATCCAGTAGATCGAATCTGCTACCCGACTTAACATCTTTTTAATCTCTCAACTCACAACCCAAGTATCCTTATAGCCGCCACCCTGCGATGAATTCACCACAAGCGACCCTTTCTTCAGCGCCACACGGGTCAATCCTCCCGGAGTCACATAAATATCCTCACCGTACAGAATGTAGGGGCGCAAATCTACATGACAGCCCTCAAACTCATCACCCATCAACGCGGGAACTCGCGATAAAGATAAGGTCGGCTGAGCAATATAGTTGCGTGGAGCCGCTTTAATCTTTGCTGCAAATGCCTCGCGCTCTGCTTGGGTCGATTGCGTTCCGATCAGCATTCCATACCCGCCCGATTCACTTGCAGATTTGACCACTAACTTGTCCAAGTTAGCGAGAACATGATCTAACTGCGATCGCTCCCAGCATAGATACGTGGGCACATTCGAGAGAATCGCATCTTCGCCCAGATAATACCGAATCATCTGCGGCACATAAGCGTAAATCACCTTGTCGTCTGCGACTCCGGTTCCGAGCGCATTTGCCAGCCCCAAGCGCCCCGATCGATACACCTCCATCAATCCTGGAACACCCAACAACGAATCTGGACGAAACGCCAACGGATCAATAAATTCATCATCAATCCGCCGATAAATCACATCCACGCGCTTCAAGCCTTTTGTGGTTCGCATCTGAAGATAGCCATCGGACACCACGAGATCGCGCCCTTCCACCAGTTCCACGCCCATCTGCTGCGCCAGATAAGAATGCTCAAAATAAGCAGAGTTATAAATTCCAGGCGTGAGTAAGACTACGGTTGGATTATCAATGTAATCGGGTGCAAGATTCAGCAAAGTTTCGAGCAGGTGGCTCGGATACTCTTCGACGGGCTGGATCTGCATTCGGTTAAATACAAGCGGCAGCGTACTTTTCATAATCCGCCGCCCTTCTAGCACATAAGACACCCCAGACGGGCAGCGCAAATTGTCTTCGAGAATGTACCACTCTCCAGTGCGATCGCGCACCAAATCCACGCCGCTAATGTGCGACCAGATGCCTTTGGGGGGCTTGAGATCCATGCACTGCTTGAGAAAACCTTGCGACGAATACACCACATCTGCCGGAATCACACCATCACGGACAATTTTCTGATCGCCGTAAACATCTGCGAGAAACTGATTCAGGGCATAAATTCGCTGCTTCAGTCCTTTTTCTAGGACTTGCCACTCTGAAGCCGCGATCGTCCGGGGCAAAATATCAAACGGAAAGATCTTTTCTGTTCCCTGATTGTCGCGGTACACATTGAAAGTCACACCCATTTTGAACAGCGCAATCTGAGCCGCCTGCTGCCGATGCTGAATTTCTTCAAGCGACAGTGAATTGATGCGATCGACGAGTGGAATCGCTTCCGGGCGAGGCGAACCCGGCGCATGGAATAATTCATCGTAAAAATGCCCCGGATCATAATTTGCTAGCTTCACAGTCAATCACCCAAACAAGCTACTTGATTAATAGGATTGTCTGAACTTTCTAAGCTGTAAAGCTGAATACGAAAATAGTCGTGCCAAAATCAAGAAATATGACAGAATTGCTCGATCGAAGGGTGAACGGTGCAAGGTGAAGGAGTGGAATTCTGCCATGATTGCGATGACTTATGTAGCAGATTTAGGACAAGGACAAACTTTAGCGATCGAGAATGCGAGAACTCAAACTGTGATTACTTGGGAAACCAAGAGCGCAGGACAGCAGCAAAGCCAGCAAATGAGTTTGTCGCTAGGCCAGTGGTCAGCCTCTCCGATCGTGTTTAGAATGTCTTTTGGTTTTATTCTGCAAATTGAGTCGAACCAACGTGCTTATTACATCCGTCTGCAAGCAAATAGCATTAGCTTATTGAGTGAAGTACCCTTGATGCTGGGAGCGCAGGAGATTTCGTTGCGGAATGTTGCAGCTTCTAGCATGAAAGTGTCAGAGATAAAGCCCTTAGAACCGCTCCGAATGGGCAATATGTCGATGCAGATGGAGCCGATGCAGATGAGCATGGGCGAGATGAAGATGAGTATGGCGACTTCTAGCAGTAGTAGTGGTGCGATCGCTCGCTACTGTCGCAACTGTGGCAGAGAGGTAGGAGATCGCGATCGGTTTTGTTCTCAGTGTGGTGCGAAGCTGAGTTAGGGGTTCTAAGTTCATTGGAAATGGCTTTCGTTGATAAAAAAAGCAGTGTCTTCGGCTAGCCAAAGACACTGCACCCTTGTAGAAATAGAACCATTCAAGTCAATTGCAATCTGTTACTGCTTAGCAGGCAACGCACCCATCCCTTTCTCCACAAAGTATCGATCGAGGAATGTGGTAGCAAAAGATAGAACCACAGGTGCCAGAATGAATGCAAGGAACCCGTGAACCGCAAAGCCAGGAACAAACAGTGAAGCCAGCCAGAAACACATCCCGTTAACAACGAGCGAAAACAATCCAAGCGTCAAGATGTTAATCGGCAAAGACAACAAAGAAAGCACAGGCTTAACGAAACTATTGACCAATCCAACCGAGACGGCAGCAATCAACGCAGCAGGAAAGCTTGCGATCGTCACACCCGGAATCACCAGATCTACAACGAGTAAGCCGAGCGCAGTGGTCAACATCGTGAGCAAAAAGGTAAGCATAGGAAGTTCTCCTGGGTAGATAGTTAAACAGAGTGAATCAATGCTAGACAGAGCCTGTAGGCTGATTGAGTTTTGCATCTGCCTTAGAAATTGCCCACAGTGCATGAATAATCCCAGGCACCCAGCCGAATAGTGTGAGTGCAATGCTGATCAATAGCGTAAAGCTAAAACCATAGGTAAGAAACACTGCAACAGGGGGCAGAAGAATGGCGAGGAGTAGTCGAAACAATTGCATAAAATTGTCCTCATCGTGAATGACAAAATCGTGAATGACAAAAATGGGTAAGACTCCAACCTTGATGACTTAGGTTCTATCCGACTGCTGCACTGTGCGAATGGCTGCACTCAGACGTTGCTTAATCTGCTGCCGAATCTGCTGTTCTTTGCGAGCCACCAAAGTACCTTGGTCTGCAACCTTAAGCTCGATTTCAGCTTGTTTCTGCTGCAATGGAGCGGTCTGGATTGTTGCTGCGTTGACTCTAGACTTGGCGTACCAGATTCGGAACTGTTCTAAACGCTGTTGAATAGTTGCGTATTGATTACGCAGCCGTGCATGATAAGCATCACCATAGCGATCGATTAGCTTGGCATCTAACTTAAGCAGCAAGCTTTTGATCTGCTTAGCAATTTGGGTTTGAGTAGCCGTTGTTCGGAAAGGCGCTTTGGCTGTCTTTGATGCAGCGTTTTGGCTGGCAGTTGAAGTCGTTTGTGAGTGTGTAGAGCTTTCATCTGTGCCTGCTTTTAGCTCTGTGATCACAGCTGCAGCCGCACTTTGAATGATTCTGAAAATTCTAGCGGTGCGAGTTTCGCTTTCTGCTTTGATTTCTTGCGCGTTAAGACGATCGTTCGGTTCAGTCATCATTCACCTTCCACCTAAATAAAGGATTGCTAATTGATTCAGTTAGCTGCGATCGAGTCGAGATTGCTCGCTTTAGCTTTGCGGTTTTTGAGTTGCTCAACCAGAATCTGAGAGACTTCGGCTGCTAATACACTCACCACAATGCCATCATCAATCCAACCAAGAACTGGAATTACATCAGTTGCAAAATCAATTGGGCTAACTAAATAAAGCAAGCTTCCGGCAATCACAATCCAACGATATTTAGAGTTGCGGAGAAGTGCGCGGTACCAGTTGTAGAGAGGCTGGGCGATGACTTTTTTCACTGAAGGACTCTTTCGACCGACAAGACTATCTTGACAGATCTAGAAGCAGCAGTCTGGTGTGGAAAACCCTTGAAGTTGGTGTATTCTTACGACCTACTGGCATTCCTGACAGCGCAGGAATTGAGATCAAAATAGGGTTGCTACGATCGTCGTAGCAACCCCGCGAACACTAAGAATTTAAGCGCAAAAAATAGCTTAACTCACAGGTGAAATCTTTAATACCTCATCTAATAGTTGTCTTGCTGCCTGCGCTTTTTCCAATGCTGCTTGATGATCGCTATGAGCGCGAACTAACCGCATTAAACCTCCAACTCCAGTTTTAAGCTGGTCTAACTCTTCTCCACTGACCAATTCCCCATCCAGCATTCTCAGCAGCAGGGGTTTGATGTCGCCTACTTCCTGCCGCACCTTTTGCAGCTTTTCAACGGTACTGAGCAGGGTTTTTAATGAGTTGAGAATTTCGTCAATATCTTGAGGGGCTTCTGCCGCATCGGGTGAGGTTTCGGCTGTCTCGATCGGCATCTCTACATCTTGTTCCTCTAAACCGATCGACGATTCCGGGGTCTCAGCTTTTTGCGCGTTCGTGCGTGGCATATCGTTGTTCCTACAGATAATTCCGAATTTAACTTGCTCAACTTACCTATTAAAGCATCGCGTTGTCTTTGTAGCCTCCTTCCTATTCCCACTCCCTACTTCCCCCCTTTCAGCACTCACAACTCAAACACGCTCGCCATAAAAACCTTCATCTCAGCTTAAAGGCTTGTTCATATTCTGCTTAAGTTATCTTAACGTTGACATGAAACCCTAAAGGATGACCGTAATTTCACCTGCAAATGTCTATTTCTTAGCCATTTACACTCGATTGATTTCGGTAGTATCACTGACTTGTCAGTTTCAGCATTCCATTTTACTCAGCCGTCAACGATCGAAGGCACAGGCTAGATTCAACCCAATCTAGCCTTAACCTGTGTAGCCACTCGTTAGTCATGCGTGGAGGTAGCAGCCTTCTGATTTGCGCTGAACGCAATATCTTCATCACTTAGCTCATTCGTTAAGCAGAAACTATGGCAGGCAATCACGTTATTTTTATCCATCCTGATGGAACAAGTCCGGCTCATTTTGCCTTAGCTCGATTTGTTGATCTAACCTGAGTTCGGGTTAAGCCGGGAGCAGCAGATTGTGGTCGAGCGCAATGGACGGTTTCTTCGGTTGATGGCAGTAGGCAATCAAGCCGCCGAGAATGTTGACAAAGCAATTG